>WLNQ01000013.1 GCA_009699705.1 Actinomycetota bacterium
GGTGTTGGTATTGGCACCACGTATCAACCCAATTTTGATGTGACGTTCAATGTTGATGGAGTTGGCGGACCGAGTGCGGGTTTGACGCTGACGATGGGCTTGATCGACAAACTAACGCCTGGAGATCTCACAGCAGGCAAGGTCATCGCAGGCACAGGCACCATCAAGCCGGATGGCACGGTGGGCCCCATTGGAGGCATTCGCCAAAAGCTCGCCGGGGCAAGTGCCACGCAGGCGAAGTTGTTCTTAATGCCCGCCAGTCACTGCAAGGAAGCGGCCGGTCATGTGCCTGCCGGGCTGACGGTAACCCCCGTAAAAAACCTGGCTCAGGCGATGGCAGCGGTTCAAAAATGGACGACTGGGCAAACAGTGCCAGCCTGCCCTTCTCTCCAATAAGGATCTGACATACATTCACTACGTGGCTTTTAACTTTCCCGGCGGTTCTGCCCCTTCGACTCCAAATGCGGGGGGTGAGCGTAAGCGTGGGGGAGTGCTGCTTCCTACCATCATTATCTTGGGTGCCTTGGTTGTTGCCTTTGTAATCTTCACCGGCTTCTACACCGATCTTCTGTGGTTTGACTCGCTTGGCAAGAGCTCGGTCTTCACCACTCAATTGGTAACCAAGGCAGCCCTCTTTGTGGTGTTCGCAATTGCGATGGCAGTAGTGCTCTTCGTCATGATGTGGTGGGCTTGGCGCACGCGCCCCGAGTTCCGCGGACTGACTCCTGAGCAGGCCAGTCTGGAGCGCTATCGCGAAGCGGTAGAACCGTTTCGTACTCGCCTAGCCATCGGCATCTCCGTTGTTATGGGCCTGTTTGCTGGATTCGCTGCAGCAGCGGAATGGGATACCTATTTGCAATGGCGTAACGCCACAGACTTCGGTGTTGTTGATCCGCAGTTCGGTATGGATCTTTCTTTCTTCACGTTTGTGTTGCCTTTTGTGCAGTACCTGCTCGGCTTTGGATTCGCACTGCTCATTCTCAGTCTGATTGCAGCCACTGTGGTGCAGTACCTATACGGAGGCCTTCGTCTTCAGCCCAAGGGCGATCGTGCGACAGGTGCGGCGCAAACCCAGATCTCTGTTTTGATTGCGTTGATCCTTTTCCTCAAGGCAGCTTCGTACTGGTTTGATCGATTCGCACTTGAAACACAAAGTCAGTCATTGGTCACTGGATTCACGGGTCTGAAATACACCGACGTTCACGCAGTGCTGCCGTCACTTAATATTTTGACGTTCATCGCGATCATCGTCGGTTTGCTTTTCGTGTTTAATGCCTTCCGCCGTTCTTGGGCGCTAGCGTTCATCAGCCTTGGTCTCATGGTCTTAACTGCCGTGGTTGTTGGTGTGCTCTATCCACTCTTTGTTCAGCAATTCCAGGTTCGCCCCAGTGAACTCGTAAAAGAGCAGCCGTACATCACTCGCAATATTGAAGCGACTCGTGATGCCTACAACGTTGCTGATTCCGAAGTTTCTGACTACCCAGGAACTGTCGCGCCACCAACAACCAAGGTCTTGGCGGCAAGCCAAGGAACCCTGAGCAATATTCGACTTCTTGATCCGGCGATTGTGTCGCCAACGTTTAACCAGTTGCAGCAGATCCGCGGTTATTACTCGTTCAATGACAAGCTCGACATTGATCGTTACAACCTGAATAACAAGTCCACCGGCGCTGTTGTTGCAGTGCGTGAAATTAACCTGAGTGGTATCACTGATGGTCAACGCAACTGGACCAACGATAAGGCCGTGTTCACTCATGGATATGGGTTCGTCGCCGCGCACGACAATACGGTGCAAGACTCAGGTCAGCCAGACTTCTTCGCCAGCAATATTCCACCAGTGGGCGCACTGACAGCTGAGCAGCCTCGGGTGTACTTCGGTGAAAATTCACCGGTGTACAGCATCGTTGGTGCACCAAAAGGAAGCGCTCCTGTTGAACTGGATTATCCAGACGATGCCAGCCCAACTGGTCAAAAGAATTACACCTACGACGGCACTGGCGGCATCGCCATGGGCTCATTCTTTAATCGCCTGCTCTTTGCAACAAAGTTCCAAGATTCGAACATTTTGTTGTCGGACCTAGTTAACCCAGAATCAAGAATCCTGTACGAGCGCGATCCACTCACTCGCGTTGCAAAGGTTGCTCCTTGGCTCACACTGGATCAGGATCCGTACCCAGCAGTTGTTGGTGGGCGAATTCAGTGGATCGTTGATGGTTACACGACTTCTAATAATTACCCGTACTCAAGTAGAGTCTCGCTAGCTGACGCAACGAGTGATTCGCTGAACACTCGAACCATCGGAAACGGCATCACGCCACTTGATCAGATCAACTACATGCGTAACTCGGTTAAAGCAGTCGTTGATGCGTATGACGGCACTGTCACGCTTTACGGCTGGGATGCAACTGATCCAGTGCTGAAGACTTGGATGAAGGCTTTTCCTGACACCGTGCAGCCTCGTTCTGCGATGTCAGCAGATCTACTCGCTCACGTGCGTTACCCACAAGATGTTTTCAAGGTGCAGCGCACAATCTTGAGTCGCTACCACGTGACGGATGCATCGACTTTCTACAACGGCACTGATGCCTGGATCGTGCCCAACGATCCAACCGTGGCACCAGCTCAGGTCTTCCAGCCGCCTTACTACCTAACATTGCAGATGCCGGGGCAGACCTTGCCTGCGTTCTCGCTGACTTCGACCTTTGCTCCGCAGCGACGTCAAACTCTTGCAGCGTTTATGTCGGTGAGTTCTGATCCGCTTAAGGATTACGGCAAGATTCGCATGCTGCAATTACCGAGCAACACCACAATTCCCGGACCGCAGCAGGTACAAAACGCTTTCGAATCAGACCCAACCGTTTCTTCGCAGCTATCGCTGCTGAGACGCGGTGGGTCTGAAGTTGATCTTGGAAACCTGCTCTCGCTTCCGTTCAATGACGGCATGCTCTACGTCGAGCCTGTCTATCTGCGAGCGGCAGCAGACGGTTTCCCACTCCTACAAAAGGTGCTCGTTGGCTACGGACAAAATGTTGCACTCGAAGACACTCTTGTCGCAGCTTTGAACAAGGTGTTTTCGCTCAGCCCAGATGCTGGTGTGGAATCGATTCCAAACAGTGGTGATCTGAAACCGGGAACGAGTACGCCAAAGCCAACGCCGACGACGAGTTCAGATGGCAGTGCAGCCAGCGAACTCACAGCAGCGATCGCTGATGCGCAACGGGCCTATGAGAATGGTTTGACGGCACTGAAGTCCAATGACTTCACTGCCTACGATCAGGCTCAAAAGCAATTGGCTGCAGCCTTGAAGCGTGCGGCTGCTGCTGAAGCCAAATTGACGGGCAAGACGACGGGCAGTTCGGTATAGCAACTGCGGTTCGTTCGCGATTTGGGGCCTGAGAGGTTTTGCCGTACTGTTGGGCAAGCCGAAAACGGTCACCGCGGGGTGGAGCAGCTCGGTAGCTCGCTGGGCTCATAACCCAGAGGTCACAGGTTCAAATCCTGTCCCCGCTACGAAAGTTCGCATGGCAAGGCCCTCCTCGCGGGGGGCCTTGTTCGTTTCTGGCCCCGGTATCGGAGTGACTGAAGCTGGGTCTATTGACTTCTATGGACAGCGCTGGGCGCTTCCACTGGCGCCCGTGAGTGTGGGCGGCTACCTCCGTGATCCTGCGCTCGTTGCGGCCACCTTGCAGCGGTCTTAATAGTTCAACGGTGTTCCCTGCCCGGTACCTCGCATATACGCCAGCCCGCCCCTACAGGCAAGGAACTCGGCCTCGGGACACAGGTGGATAAGGCTTTGGTACGACGCTCCTATATTGATCTGAGCATGACCATCTCAGAGAGCCGACTCCCTTCGGTTAGCGTCGATCCGATGCGCGCCGGATCGTCACAAATTCACTGCCAGATTCGCCCATGAGGCGACGGCTCATCGACCAGGCGATGCGGGTTGCCTGCAGCTTGGCCAGGTCAGCCTTTTCGCCAGCGAACATCGCGTCGACCGTTGCGGTCCAGATATCCAGCCAGCGCCCGAAGTGTTCTGGTGTCAGTGCCGACTTCCGGTGGAGTGCCGCGTGTACCTGCAGCGCATTACGTTGATACTTGCCCGCCCGGAAAAGCACGGTCTCCCAGAAGTCACACATGATCGGCAGATGCATGTCTAGGTCGAGCTTGGCGACGTCGGTGAAGACCGGTCCGAGGAGATCGTCGAGGAACGCGTTGTTGTAGAACGCGACGACGAGGTCGGAGATGTCGTCCCTGGTTGTGATGTCGGCCGGCATCGAATCCTCCGCACAGCTCACGTTGCAGCCAATATGGCGGCGGCCGCGACCAGGAGGAAGCAGCTGAGTTCGATGATTCCGATCGCACCTGGCCGCAGCGCACGACGCGGCACGACGAACGAACGGACGGCAAGCGCCACGAAGGGCACAGCCAGCCATGCTCCACTGGGCCATCCCCACCAGATGCCGAGGAACATGGACGCAGGCACGGATGCGACAGCCACGACGCGGGATGCTCGCGCAAACTGCGGATCGCGACGCTCTCTGATGAGTGACTTGACGTGGAGCGTGGAGCCGAAGAGCACCAGCGCGCAGACAGTTACCAGGATCCACACGTGCGCCGGTACTGCATCCAGGGCTGGGGGATTCCACGATCGTTCCCCGGCACCGACCGCCCACGTGACAGCTACCATGCCCGCACACTCGGCGACGAACACCGCATCGTTTACCAGTGCACGTTCATCGCCTCGCCGCGCGTATCGCAGATTGACGATCAGTAGCGCGCTGTACGCCAAGCCGATCCATAGCAGCCACGGCCGCCAAACCAGCGCGATCGCAGCCGATGGCAGCACAATCGCAGTCCAGATGATGAACGGCACCTTGAACCGTTGCGGACGTTTGGCGCGGACCAGACCGAACGCCGCGTAGGACATTGGATACGCCGCCACCCATGCGACCGCGAGTGGTAAGAGCGGAGGAGTCCATGTGGCGACACTCGCGCCGAGTACCAACGGGAGCGCCAGGAAGGCCCAGGCGCCATGTTGCGGCGGCACAAAGGCGCGCCGCGCGCGGCGCGTGGTGGGTCCTCGCGGTTGGTCGCGGCTCGCGGCGCTCCTCGCCGTCATGACGCGCGCGCTGACGGTCCGAACGTCACGATGCAGCCGCCTGGCTCGCCGAAGGGGAACAGTTGCACAGCGTCACCGTTGCCCCCGAAGTCATCAACGGCTGCACTGATCATCCCCAGGTGCGCCGAACAGACGATCTGGCTTTGTTGGCGTGCCACATCGAGGAAGGGACAGCGCCGCAGCACGACGCTGTGCTCGATAGCGTCATCAACGGGGTCGAATCCGATGTCCGCAAGAAGCCTGACAGTCCGACGCTGCGCGGACGCGCGGCCGCTGCGTGTCACTGACTTTGTCAACAGGTGCCCCCACGTTCTGCCCGCGGCAATCGCTCCGGTTTGGGGATGGCTTGAGCGCGAGATCTGTTCCGCGAGGACCATGGCGAGCGTCGCATATTCACGCACTCGCGTATCCGGCTCGCGCAACTCCGCGCTCGGGGCGTAGCGCAATGCAGGTCGCCCCCGCCCCCGAACAACCGCCTGGGAACGCGTGGCCAGACCCCGCTCTACTAGCGCCTCCAGATGCTCGCGCGCGGTGTTCGCATGCAGGCCAAGACTCGTGGCCATCCCGCTGGCGGTGACGGGCTCCTCGGACTTCTGCAAAGACTCCAGAACCCGCGAGCGCGCCGGCGTCAGTGCCTGTCGGACTGTGTCGTAGCGAACCGGGGTCGGGCCAACACTTTTCACGGAGCCAAGTGTAGTAAATTGGATTTGACAAGGCCAGTCGATGAGCAAGAAGGGTGTGATGGGCGACTTCTCAGTACAACCGCGAACAGCCAACACAGGAGCTACGATATGGACGGTCGCCTGTGACGTGGACGACCTTGCTCCCGACCGGCCGCTGGGAATCAGGCTCGCGGAAACGGCAATCTGTCTGGTCCGTACCGCGGGCGAGGTGTTTGCCGTGCACGACGAATGCACACACGGTGCCGTCCCACTGTCAGATGGTGAGGTCGACGGCTGCACCATTGAGTGCTGGCTTCACGGATCCCGATTCGATCTGCGCAGCGGCGAGGCACTCGGCCCACCCGCGACTGAACCAGTCCGCACCTTCCCGGTTCGCGTGATCAGCGGTGTTGTCTCCGTCGATATTGGCTAGGAAGACGTATGCACGCTTCGGCACGACCAATCGAAAGGCACACCGTGGACACCACATCACTGACCTCGCTCGCCAACGAGCATCTGCAAATTGCCCGCGCCGCCAATAGCGGCCGCAGCGCCCACACCGTATTCGGGGGGCACGACTGCGTCCTGCGGCAGACGCTGATCGCGCTCATTGGCGGGCAGTTCCTTGCCGAGCACGACAGTCCCGGCGAGGCGACCCTGCAGGTCCTGCACGGAGAAGTGCGCCTGGTCGATGACTCACACTCGCTGGACATGGTTTCCGGCGACTTCACGCCGATTCCGGGAGTTCGCCACCGCCTTGAGGCGATCGCGGACGCCGTTGTGCTGCTGACTGTCGTCCAGTTGCATTAGAAAGCCAGCGAAGGATTACACCGCCGACGAGTCGCGCACCCCGACTGCACGATAACTCGCAGGCCGCTGGGGTGAGGGGTCAACCAATGCGACGGCAATCCCCTGTGAGTTAGAAGTCAACAGCGTGCATCGAGGGGCGTGCATTAGCCAAGGCTTGTCGATGAGGATCTGCCTAATTGGTGGGAGTCACCGCACTCAAGACGAGGGATATCTAATTGCTCAAAGAGCTCGGGGACCCCGAACTTCTCATCATCTTTGTACTCGTGGCCGTGCTCTTTGGTTCCAAGCGTATGCCGAATGCCGCCCGTGGCTTGGGACGCTCACTTCGCATCTTTAAGTCCGAGATCAAGGGCTTGAGTGAGGAGGACCAATAGCGGGTATCGACTCAAGCGCGCGAAATATATGTTGATCTTTTCGAGTACCCGGCACAGAATGCGCCTCTCAGCGAATAGGTGCCCAAGGCCACCGTGGGTTTTGGTGCCCGAACGGGCGACGAGACTGTGAGACTTAACTCCTGCCCGCGTTGCCACAGCTTGGGTCGTCACTTGGTTATCTCGTTCCCAAGACTGTGTCAGCCAAGGTCAGGGAAGCCGTCCAAGTCGCATAACTTCCTCGAAAGTGGGCGGAGTGGGTGCAGGCTTGCACCCTCAGGGGAGTGCAGAAGGGGGTGCAGAAGTGACCGTTTGTGAGGGTAACTCGCAGGGCACGCAACCCAAAGATCGTGCATCCTCAGTTTCTCCCCGCTACTGGACAAAACGGGCATAACTGTCGAAGCAGGCATGTTGTGCCCGTTTTGCTTTTCCTGACCAGGTCGGTCCAGAGCTGTTGCGCAGTTGTAAGCCTGACTATGAGATCTGAGGTGATCTCCGTGCTCCTGTCGTGGTCAGAACCGCCGATGGTCGTTCCAGGAAGTTCAACGGTGTCGCCCGTTTGGTACCGCGCGTTTACGCCTAGCCGGGCTGATTAATTGGGGCTGGAGTTACTCAAGCGAGGTGGTCCTTCCGGCAAAGAAAATAGTGGCTCACAAGTTGTCGGATCTGTGATCTTCCTTCGCCGCTTCCAAGAACTTTCAAGCAATGGCGCGGGCTGAGATAACCAAAGTGGTGTATTTCATTTTCACCTTACCTGCATGGTTGTCCTCAAGGGCTTTGCGTATAGCTGCAAATAACGGCTCACGGTCGCTCACATCAAGTGCTGCGTGTTGTGGATGTGTCACCAAGTGTGAAAGCCATTCATCGGTCGAATATTCACGATGCCAAACCCACGTGTCTCGCGAAATATTTCCAAATGCTGAATCAGTTCGAAGCAGTTCCTGGAATTCGTCGAAACGAGCGGTCTCACCTCGGCCTAACACGACGGAGAACGCATCGAGGTGCTCTTGCTGGTGGTCGCGATAGACAGCGTCAAGGGCTTGCGCCACGCTCGAGCTCATGGAACCGATGTTCCACAGCAAGAACACTTCACCATGCGGTATCAATGCCTCCGCTAAGCGCATTTGTCCCTGACTGGGATCGATCCAGTGCCATGCCTGCCCGGACACCACAGCATCGAATTTCCTTCCGGCTGGCTCCCAATCCTCGAAAGAAGCGACCTCTACCTCCAGGCCCTTGAAGATCGCTGCCTTAGCCATGCGTGCGTCCGGTTCAACACCCAACACAGAGCAACCGTGGGCAAGTAACTGTGCACCCAAAATGCCGGTACCGCAGCCGACATCCAACACGAGTCGATGCCCTCTGGAGGTGATGAAGTCGATTGCCTCAGGGGCGTACCCGGGTCGGTATTGGTCATAGGACTCGGCGTTCATGCCGAATGAGACTGCCAACTCGCTGCCCCTAGTCACTGATGTCCCATCAACTCGTACATCGGGGTGAAGGAATGCATCGCTGGTCAACTGCTGTTCATCGTTCATGATTGCGGCCACGGATACTGCTCGTGTGTCCAGTTGATGTTCGCCCCGTGAGGAGTGCTCGTTGCCAGCACTGTGTGGTGGCCGCTAGGCCAGACATCCAATTCCAAAGTCACAGTTCCGTAGTCTTCCGAAGGTTCCATTCGCAACCATGCGACGGGGGAGTCCCCAGTGGCGGCACGCCCCGCGTCCCCAATGGCTTGAGCGAACTCGGCCTTTTCAGAAACAGACAAGTAAGGCATAACAATCGAATGCATGACGACAGCCACCGAATTTTGGCGAGGTTTCGCCAACTCTGATCGAACCCAAGCAGTCGCAGGAGAAGCATCTATTCTCACTGGCTCAAACATTGACAGCGCAGCTTCGAGCCGGCGAAGTCGCGCTGTTTGCTCAGGCCAGACGAAGGACTTGACTCGCTCTTGCCCCTCTTCGGTTGATGCGTCTATTGGCATCAAGTCACACCCAGCTCGTGCTATTACGGAGTAGTCGCGCCCGTAAGGATTTCCGGATTGGAATATGCCTTCAAGGACGACTGGAGAATCTTCGGGCCCCCACTGCGAGGCACCCGATGAAACCCGATATCGATCGGGATACAGATTGAGCCCACCACTAGCTCCAACCTCTAAGAGGCAAAACGGGAGACGGGTATGAGTGGCCAGAGCGCGCAATCCTGCTGAAAGCACGCCCGAACGTCCTACCTCATTGGTCTGAACGGGAATTTGCATTTCAGCCCGGATCAGATCCACGTTGGCGTCAACGAACGGAAAGAATGCCTCGACTGCCGACGCAGGATTCAATACACCCCCTAGTGAAGGGAGATAACGACCGAAATTGCAGCCCGGTTGTCGCATGGCTACGCGTTGCGCTGCACCCAACAATCTGAGGTGCAAAGCCGAGCCGGTCGGATCTTGTTCATTAGCCTTGAGTAGTTCAACGGCGCTATTACCTGAGTTGAAGTCCAGCTCCGTCAGAGCATCAATAATCGTGGCCCAAGTTGGTGAGCCATTTTCAGTGCAAAGCCGCGATTGAAGTTCGGCTGAATCGCGTAGGTCAATCTCACTTGTCATGCTCACTCTCAATCGATTCGTTAGAACCTGATGCACGTGAATGTGGTCGGAAGTTTCCGTGATCGTATTGCTTTTGGAGACTTCAGGTGGGCTTCCAGGAAGAACAATGGTGCTCGCGTCTGGCGACTCGACTCTAGGCCACAGGGGAACGCCACGATGCCAATGAATGTCAGCGAAATCCCATCCAGGGGTTCAAGTTTTCAATTGTGTGCCCATTCTAAGACGAAAGCGATTTTCCCAACTCTTTACAAGAGTGTTACGATTTAGGTAACATATCTGGATGGAGTTGCGCTACGCTACGAGAGATCTCGAGCGGGTCTGCACTGACGAACGTCGGATGCAGAAGGATCTGGGAAAAAACGTAGCGAAGAAGCTCAAACTTCGGATTGCTGAACTCACATATGTCGGTGAGATGCGTGATCTTCTTGAGGGGTCAGGCAGATGGGAAGCGCTAAAGGCCGACCGAGTTGGCCAGTGGTCGGCGAGGCTGACAGGGAACTGGCGACTGATCGTTCAGCCCGATGAAGGCGACGAGGTGACTGTCCTCGTCGTCGAGATCATCGATTACCACTAATACAGTCTGAAGAAAATGAAAGGAGCAGACCATGACCACGACACTTAACTACGTCGTCACAACCGGTGACTTCATCGCAGAGTGGATGGAGGACGAAGGCATCAACGCAGCCGAACTTGGTCGACGACTCGGTGTGACGCCTAAGCATGTGAGCGAACTTCTAAGTGGCAAGGCCCCGCTGTCTCACCCGCTCGCTCTGGCTCTTGAGCGCGTGACCGGTGTTCCTGCTCGTCTTTGGAACCTCTACGAGTCCGGCTACCGCAGCGAACTCGCGCGTGAAGCAGCCAACGACGATCTTGCAGACCAATACGAACAGGCAAACGAATTCCCACTTACCTACTTGCGCAAATACGGAAATGTGACTGTCCCCGCGCGTGACCGCGCGGGGACAGTGCGCCAATTGCTTAGCATTCTCGGCGTTGCAAACTTTGAGGCCTTCTGGGCGACTTGGTCTCAAGGAAGTGTCGCTTACCGTCGGTCCGCTGTCGGCCACAAAGACGCCCCAGCACTCGCGGTGTGGTTAGCCCTAGCTGAACGGCATCACGATGGATTGCGTGACGTCCCTGAGTTTGATCGCGGTGGCTTGGAGCTGCTGATACCAGAAATGCGTCACCTGACGAGCGGTGAACCGATGGCCGCGATTCACGCAACAAAAGCAAAACTCCGAGATGTCGGCGTTGTGCTGTGCTTCATTCCGCCCGTTCCGGGTCTCGGTATCCACGGTGCAACTCGCTGGATCAATGGGACACCTGTTATCCAGCTCTCGTTGCTCTGGAAGAGCGACGATCAACTCTGGTTCACTCTCTTCCACGAGCTCGGCCATGTCCTTCTACACGGAGATCAGGAGCTTTACCTCAACGGGGAGAAGTGCACCGCCGAAGATGAGGCCAACATGTACGCCTCGGACGTGCTCATCCCATGTGAGTATCAACATCGCTTGCCTCGAACGCGTGATATCGCCGCAGTGAAAGAACTGGCTGGCGAAATCGGTATTGCGCCGAGCATTGTTCTTGGTCGCGCACAGCGCGAAACCAGAGACTTCGCATGGGGTCAGAGCCTGCGACGCAAATTTGAATGGGTCGAAAATCCGGCGTAGGGCTGAGTTGAAAGTGTGCGATGGGGGTGCACGCTTGCATCCCCCAGGGATGCAGAAGGGGGTGCAAAAGTGGCCGTTTGTGAGGGTAACTCGCTGTGCACGCAACCCAAAGATCGCGCCCTGATTTTGTCTCCCCGCTACTTTCCAAAGGTTCAGACCCCCCTCTTTGAGGGGGGTCTGTCCTATTTTGACAATATTTTCTGCACCCCTCGCCTAAGCAAAGTAGGCGGAAGGTGCGATAAGTAGGCGCACTCCATGGGCGCTATGCACCCCTTGCACCCCAATGTCAGCACCCCCAGCGCACGAGGCAATCCACCCAATCCTCCACTCCAGCTGCCCCCGCTCCCGATGCAGCCCAGGGCGCTTTGCACCATCTGCACACCCAAGGCGCAAATGCCGTGTTCGTTCTCCTCCCTGATGCCAGTCCGCGTTGGACGTACGCAGCACCGGCAACTAACGCCCGCGCGCGTGCGCTGTCGAGATAGGAGTGAAATCGCATAGCAGCAATTCGACTGACCGCACGGCCAAACATGAGCGAGATTCGAGGCCGCAAAGTCGCCGTGCCCGCCTTGCTCCGATCTGGCGCCGAACCGGTGAGTACGCAAGCGGGAAGCTCACCAAATTCCGGCCAGGTCTTGAACAGGACAGTCGAGTTCCTCTTGACGCGCAACCCACTGCCTGCTTTACTGACGAATGTTTGATGAAATGGCAGGCTGTCTAGTGCAGGAATCACATCTGGGAGTGCCCTATGAAGATTGATGACATGGTGCTGATCAGCACAGACGATCACACCGTTGAGCCGCCATCGTTGAGCGATTACTTCCGTGATCACGTCCCAATGAAGTTCAAGTCTCGGGTGCCTCGGGTGATCCGTCGTGACGACGGCACTGACGCCTGGCTGATCGAAGGCAAGGAGATTGCCACCTTCGGGTTGAACGCGGTGCAGGGGCGCCCGCGAGAGTCGTGGGGTTCGGATCCGGGAAGTTTCGACCAGGTCCGCCCTGGCACGTATGACCTGACGCAGCGTATTCGTGATATGGACGTCAACGGCGTGCTCGCGGCGATCTGCTTCCCTTCCTGGCCGGGTATTGCGGGACAGTTCTTCGTCGCCAGTGACGACAAGGAGTTTGCGGCGGCGATGGTCAGCGCGTACAACGATTGGCACATCGACGAGTGGTGCAACAAGGCTCCTGGGCGATTTATCCCCATTGCCATCTCGGGCTTCCCGCTCGGCGGTGACTGGATGGCCGGTGAGATCCGACGGATGGCCGAGCGCGGGTGCCACGCGGTGTCGCTGCACCCGGAGACGTACAAGGCGGGTTTCCCGGACTACCACGGGGACGAATGGGACGCGGCGTGGAAGGCGTGCGAGGATACCGGCACAGTCATGGTGTTCCATTTCGGTGGGTCCCCGAACTTCATGCCCCGTACTCCGTTCGACGTCATACCGCACGTGATGCCCTTCCAGACAGCGATCTTCGCCGCGGAGCTGCTCTGGTCGCCGATCATGCGGAAGTTCCCGAATGTTCGCATGGCACTGGCTGAGGGCGGTATTGGCTGGATGCCCTACTTCCTCGAGAAGGCGGATTTCGTCTACGACCACCATCATCGCTGGACGGGTGCCGACTTCGGCGGCAAATTGCCGTCTCAGGTTTTCCGTGAGCACGTGCAGGGATGCTTCATCGACGACTTCACCGGTCTGCGCAACCGCGACGTGATCGGAATCGACAACATCACCTGGGAGTGCGACTACCCGCATTCGGACTCCACCTGGCCGGAAGCCCCTGAGGTGCTGATGAAGTCGTTGGAGCGTGCCGAACTCACTGACGACGAGATCGAGAAGGTCACCTGGCAGAATGCGGCTCGGTGGTATCAGTTCGACCCGTTCCTGCATCGCTCCCGAAAAGAATCCACAGTTGGCGCACTGCGAGCGCAAGCCGGGGACGTCGACACAACCCCGCGCGAGTACGGCCAGGGTGACCATTCGCACGGACTTTCACATAATGCGTCGCAGTTCTTGGGCGCGCAGGCAACGCAGTAGGGGGTTTGTGAGGGCATCTTGCAGGGGACGCAACCCGATGATCATGCATCCTGCGTTTATCCCCGCTACAGATTGGACGTTCACTACATGAACGTTCGGCACGACGAAGGCCCTAAGAAATTGGGGCCCTTTGTCGTTGTGGAGAAGATCGGTCGAGTTCGCCCAAATCAAAGTCCGAGTAGGTCATACCTGTTCAACGGTGCCGAACGCCCGTGCCTTGCATTTCCGACGTCTTAGCATTACCGCGCTCAGTCAAATGAGCCTTGGAGTGGCCGATAATCTCTCCGAGAGCTGCACACTCCACGCAGTTACACGGTGGTCTTGGCGGACCCGGACTGCGGCTACGCTTCCGCTGAAAAAAGCGCTCGCGTTTGAAGCAGCTGTCCAACTGGAGGCGATCAATGCCTGAACTCAATGACTCCCCGGAGAAAGCCGAGAAGGACTACGGCCACATTCCCGATCGGGTGGCCTGGGACCTCCCGCTAGCCGAGGTAACCACAATCGACTCTGAGAACTTCCAGGTCTTCAGAGGAAGCCAACTCAACGCCAAGACTTCAGCCTTGTCCCGAACAGACGAACTTGGCATGTACGCAGCCCGCTATCGAGCCGGCGGCGGCGAGAACGGCCTGCACTCCCACCCAGGAGATTCCATCTGGCTCCTGGTTTCAGGTGCGGCCACCTTCTGGGCAAAGGACTCTGTCGTGATTGCAGAACTTCAACCCCTGGACGGCGTGATGGTGCCCAATGATGCGAAATACCGCTTCATGTGCACAGAAGATTCAGTGCTTCTCCGCTTCTCCGGACCTCCACCAGCTCCCCGTAAATCCTCGCCCGCCGGAACACTTAGCAACGAATAACAGTTCACGCTGTGTCATTCCACGTGTATTTCCAAAGCACACTGGAGACAAACTTCTAGCGACGTGCACCCGCGCATGGCCTCGAAAAGGCAATCGAAGCTGCGCTGATGTCACTTGCGATGGTGGCATGACAACTGGCATTCGCCTGAATGCGAATCGCTCAGTCTTTGCCGGCAAGGTGACTGGAGCGACCCTGTCCAGCCGATGTTCACGCCATAATGTTTGCCATGTCTTCAAGCCAGCGATCGCCAAAGTCACCCGTGCGCTCACTTGATGTTGCGGAGCGAGCGAAGGCGACACGCGAATCGATTATTGCGGCTGCTCGACGACTTTTTGTCGAGAAGGGTTACTTCGCCACTGGCACTGAGGAAATTGTGCAGGCAGCTGGCGTGGGCACGCGGGGAGCTCTGTACCACCACTTCACAGACAAGCGAGATGTGTTCCTTGCTGTGTACGACCAGGTGAATGAGGAAGTCAATGTTGCCTCTCGAGTCAACGCCCAAGGAGATGCACTCTCCCGTCTGACCGCTGGCCTGATTGGACTCTTTGACGCGTCGCTAAATCCAGAGGTGCAACAGATCATGCTGATCGATGGCCCAGCGGTTCTTGGGTTAGAGGCTCGCAGTTACCACACCCGGCAGCGTGGCCTGGGAGTCATGCGCGCGATGCTGACGCAGTGTGTTGCCGAAGGAACTTTGGTCCCAATGAAGATTGAGGCCATGACCCATCTGCTCCATGCGGCATGCCACGAGGCAACTCGCTACGTCGCCACTTCAGAAAACCCGATCAAGGCCCGGGAGGAAGCCATCTCGAGTATGAAAATGCTCCTGAATGGCTTAGCGCCAGCGCAATAATTCGCGTCCCAGGTAGCCCAACATCTCCGGCATCGTCGGTATCCCGCTTCGCAACATCGCGAATCAACCTTCCAATCTGTCCTTGACATACACGCTGTATGTGCGTCATTGTCTCTGTATGGCGAGCCGGTCAGATTTCCCATGGACTTCGGCACGCCCCATCCCATTGCCGATCTGAGAAGGACTTCAATGACCACTGTTCTGCCAGACAACAGCGCCCTGCTCGAAGAGGCCACGAAGGCCGCGAGTATTGCGACCTTTCAGGGGGGGAACGTTCCGCAGATCAATGAAATGCCTGAGCGCAGGAAGCGCAAGTACACGATCATCTCGGCTGACGATCACCTCGTGGAGCCTCCGAATCTGTTCGACGGGCGGCTTTCGGCCAAGTACGGAGATCGCGCACCAAAGCTGGTGGATATGGATGATGGAAGCCAGGTCTGGGTGCTGGATGGCCAAGTGCTGTCAGTGATTGCAATCAATGCCGTTGCTGGCCAGAAGCAAGACGAAGACCTCGTGGAGCCGCGTCACTTCGCCGACATCCGCGAAGGTGCATATGACGTGCACAAGCGTGTGGAGGACATGGATCTGGACGGTGTGTATGCCTCGCTGTGCTTCCCGTCACTGGTTGGTTTTGCCGGCGTACGCCTGCAGGCGCTGCCCGACCAGAAGTACGCCCTTGACACGGTCAAGGCATGGAACGACTGGCACATTGAAGAGTGGGTTGGTCCGTACCCGGACCGATTCATCGCATGCCAGATCCCGTGGCTCAACGACTCCAAGATCGCAGCAGAGGAAATCCACCGTAATGCTGAGCGTGGCTTCAAGTCGGTCAGCTTTCCCGAACTGCCTGGAAAGCTCGGCTTCGAGCCACTCGCCTCGGATGCCTGGGATCCATTCTGGAAAGCCTGCGAGGAGACAGACACGGTCATCTCAGTCCACACTGGCTCAGCTGGGTTGCCCGTGAACTCAGAGGGCACCATGGCCGTAGCCACGCAGTTCGGCGCCGGCTATTCGATGATCCCTGCCACTGAATGGCTCTTCGCAGAGATGGCGTTCAAGTACCCGAATCTCAAGATCGTGATGACCGAGGGAGGCATTGGCTGGGTCGCCGCGGTGTACGACCGCCTTGATCATGCCGAGGGCCGTCGTGAAACGCGGAGGATTTGGGATCACGACATCCGCCCGGCCGAGGTCTTTCGTCGCAACTTTTGGTTCTGCACTCTCAACGATCCATCAGCCATGCCCCAGCGTCACCGCATCGGCCTGGACAAGATCATGTTTGAGGTCGACTACCCCCACGCAGACACCAGCTGGCCCGACACCCAGACCCGCGCCGACTCGCTGTTGAAGGATCTGCCCAAGGACGAAGCCGACATGATCGCCTGGCGCAATGCCTCACAGTTGTACCGTCACGAAGTGCCCGCTGCAATCCAAAGCGATCCTGAGGCATTCGGGCAGCGCTGATCGTCTGGCGGCTGCTCGTTGCGGGCGTGCGCCGCGCAGCCGCTATTCCCTCGTCCTCTTCTTCGCGAAATCTGAGTCGCGCCATGCGCGACTAGCCAATTTGGAAAGTGAGCAATGCAATGACAACAGACGCACAACCCACTGGCCTCGCTCGGCGCGAGCGGACTGGGAGTCAGAAGCGAGCCATTGGCTTTGAAACAATCAAACGCATGCTGCCTCAGAGCGGATACATCGCCACCAATGGCGTCCTGCCCGAACGCGGCTTCATCGCGGACGGCATGGCCATGGGCATGGAGGATTCCTATTGCGACATGTGGACCCGCACCGAAGTGCTGTCCGCTCGCGAGCGCAGCATCGCCACTGTCAGCCTCATGGTCGGAGTTGGCAACGTCGGCAATCAATTCGAACTCGAGTATCACGTGCCTGCTGCTTACTACAACGGCGTCACACTGGACGAGATTGCCGCGATCATGGTCCATGCCAGGGCATATGTGGGCTCGCCCGCTGCGGCCTGGGCAGGGCAAACTGCACGACAGATCCTCAATACCCACGGTCTCCTTGAGAACGCGGAATTTCCAAAGCTGGATCTGGAAAGGCGAGAAGTGCCGGGCAGCGAGAAGCGAAGAATCGCCCGCGAAGTGCTACGAGAGATGGACCCGGGCAACCCGCTCATCAACGTCAGTGAAGACGCCATTCCAGACGACCAATTCGCGCCAGAACTGGACTACATCATCTTGGAGAATTGCTACTTCGACCTGTGGGCGAGAACTGATGTGCTGGATCGCCGTTCGCGCAGCATCGTCACCCTTGGCATGCTGATGGGCTTGGGCAATCACACTGCACTGCGAACCCACGTACCCATCGCGCTGCGCAATGGCGTAACCGAAGGCGAATTGGCAGAAATCGTCTACCAAGCAGCAACCTATTTGGGATTCCCGAACGGCGTCTTGGTTCGCGACACCGTGGCAGCAGGCGTCGCAGACACCAAGTAGCTCAAACCTGATGCGAACGTACTGAGCAGAACCTATTGAAAGGCAGGTATGAGCGCGACCAGGACAAGAGTTGGATTCATCGGAATCGGCAATCAGGGTGAACCCCTTGCAGCACGGATCGCAGCCGCCGGATTCCCCTTGACCGTTTGGGCAAGACGCTCGGAGGCGATGGACGTAATGCCGCCTGAGGTGCGCAGAGCGACGAGTCCAGCAGACGTTGGAGCCAACAGTGACATCGTATGTATCTGTGTCTTCACTGCCCAGGATGTTGAACAGGTGCTGTTTGGAGAAGCCGGCGTGTCCGATGGTGCGAAGCCAGGTACGCGCGTGCTGATTCACAGCACACTGTCGCCGGCAGAGGTGCGGCGAATCGCCGAATTGGGCTCGGCAAGAGGTTTGAGAGTTATCGATGCACCGGTAAGTGGCGGGCGGATCGTGGCAGAGCAAGGCGGGATGACGGTCATGTTGGGCGGCAGCATTGAAGACTGCGATGCGGTTCGCCATGTTCTCGCGGCCCACGCGACGAAAATCGTCCGAATAGGCGACGTTGGCGCAGGGCAGCAAATCAAGCTCATCAATAACACCTTGATGACCGCCCACTTGGGAATTGCATCGTCTGCGTTGGAAATCAGCAAAGAGTTCGGAATCAGCCAAGACGTTCTATTCGACGTGCTCGCGAGTAGCTCCGGACGAAGTTTTGGGATGGAGATGCTCGCGAGGTCCGGATCCGTGGAGGCAGTGGCGAAGTCGCAGGCGTATCCAACGCTTTCAAAGGACGTGGGACTGCTTACTGATGCCATCGCCGATCCTGCAAACTCAACGCTCGTTCGTGTGGCCAGTGACTTCGTTCAGGAAATGACTGTTCTTCATCGATGAGTACATTGCGTGCTGCGGATCCATGTACGTGTGGGCGAAGCTACTGGTAAAGGTGTAGGCGATTTGCAGAGCAAGGATTTGCAGTCGCGCGCATGCGCTGAGGATCTGGAAGCCATTCCGGCTCCAGACAGGGAGGCCCAACAATGAGCGTTGTCAATACATTCAGGGATGGTGCACGGCTGACCATCACGCTAAACCGACCGGATAGTTTGAATTCCATCGTGCCGGACATGCTCGAGGAGATGCTCGAGATACTTGATGCGGCTGCTTCCGATACGACACTGCGCGTGGTGGTGTTGACCGGCGCCGGCAGAGGTTTCTGTGCCGGCGGTGATCTGCATGGCACGGGGTCGGGCGGCAGGCCGGGGCGAGTCGAGACCGCGATAGCCGCGAGCCGCCGCGTGATGCGCATTTCGCAGACTTTTCGGTCGATGCCCCAGCAGGTAATTGCGGCTATTAACGGTCCGTGCGCTGGAGCGGGCCTGTCCTGGGCATGCGCCGCCGACTTACGAATCGCAGTTGACACCACCACCTTTGCCACTGCCTTTGCATCGGCCGCCGTCGGAGGCGATCATGGCATCAGCTGGCTGTTGCCTCGCATCGTCGGTCTCGGGCGCGCGGCTGAGCTGATGCTGCTGGGCGAGAAATTTGGGGCAGATGACGCGCTGCGAATAGGCCTGGTTTCGCGGGTGGTTCCAGCCGCGGAATTAATGTCCGTGGTCGATCAGTGGACGACTCGTCTGCTGGGCTTGGCCCCAGGTGCGCTCGCGGCCATGAAGGCTAACCTGCGGGAATCTCAGACGCTATCTCTCGGAGAGGCTCTTGACCGCGAGGCCGAACGGCTCTCATACGCCTTTAGACATCCAGATGCCGGTGAGGCGGCAAGAGCGTTCTTGGAGCAGCGACCACCCCATTTCGCCGACTGAATGATTCTTTTCCCCGTATCAGACGTACTCGCGTGAAAGGAGGTCTCCGATGAGGCAAGCAATCCCCATCGAGTTGAGCTAGCCAACCTCACTCTGCATATCAACCAAGTCATATACGAATTCAAGTCACTCCACTCCTTGGCGGACGTCGTGCGAACAATGCTTGCTTCATTGCAGCTGGCCTTAGACACTGGCGTTCCACCCATACTGATCGAGTGGCATACGAGTTCAAGCCAAGAGTCCTCCGGTCGTCTACCGGGAAAGAGGCGAGGTTTGAATCATGTCGATATTGAATCAGCGCTAGGAGCCGGCAAGACTCAGCTCCTTGGGCGACGGCCACCGAGCACGGGTGGAGCCTGTGGCAGCAGCCAAAGTGTGCGTGGCGGGTGCAGCTTGCATCCCCTTGGGGAGTGCAGAGGGGGGGTGCAAAATGGTCATTTATGAGAACAACGAGCAGGGCACGCAACCCAAAGATCGTGCATCCTCAGTTTCTCCCCGCTACGAAAGTTGATACGTCAACTCACTCAGGGTCTGCCTTCGGGTAGGCCCTGAGTTGTTTCTTTTTCCGTCTGAATCATCAACGGTGTGAGTCGTCTCGGTACCTCGTAGGCTGGTTTTTAGTTAGTTATTTCCAGGGAAACCTGATACCATCGTTGGTATGTCCTGGGGTTCGATTGAGCTAGAGAGCGAAGTCCGGGACTGGCTTGAGGGCCTTTCGGACGTCGAGTTCGGTCATGTGGCTTTCTAACTTGATCTGCTAGCTGAGCGAGGTGCGCTGCTATCTGAGCCGTATACCAAGCAGCTAGATGGCAAGTTGCGCGAGTTGCGGTTCTACCTTGGGCGCACGTCTATGCGTCTTACGTACTGGATAGCGCCCGGGCGGCGAATCATTTTGTTGACAGTCTTTGCTAAATCCAAAGGCAGGGAAACAGCACAAGTTGTACGAGCGGTCGCTGCGATGCGCAGGTGTATCGAGGCGAACCACATAGTGGAGGAGGAGTGATGGCGGCGACATCATGGGATGACGTAAAGGCTGCTCGTAGCGGCGACTCGGCAGTCGAGGCGGCATACGCGGCTGCGCAACTGGCTTTTGAACTTGGAGCACAGGTCCGAGCGATGCGCGAGGAGCGCGGCTGGAGTCAGCGAGAACTGTCTGCACTGACAGGGATGAGCCAGCCGGCCATAGCCCGCTTTGAGGCTGGCGGCACCACGCCGACACTGCCGATCCTGGAGCGAATCGCGATCGCATTCGACTCCACTTTGAGCATTCAACTCAAGCCCAAGGCAGTTGCCTAACTATCGGGTTTATCAGCGATGGGGTGCAAGCGCGCATCCCATCGTCAATTGGATCGACAGCAATGCCTAAAAATGCCAGACAAAAAGATGAGTCGTTGGACAGTTAATAAACCCGGACCGGGCGAACCAACGGATTGGAGTCCTTCGTGTACCCACCCTGGAGGCCATCGTAGATTGACTGGTCCGACGCGAATTCGTCATCGAGCTGAGTCGAACTCCAGTAGCTGGGCCCGCCAGTGATAAATCCGAAGGTGCCATTTTCGAACGTCTCATCTTGAGCGCCGGAGCAAGCCACGGTTGGTGCAGCGGGCGAAGTTGGGTTATGCGAATAGTTGCACATCGCGTTGAGCTCATCTTTGGAAGGTAAGAACCAATCAGTTTTACCACCACCGGCGTAAGCAAGGGCGGCATTCGCCGCACCTGATTTGCACGCTGCTGCGATCAGTTTCGTGTTCGCTGCGCCCGTCCCGACCGCGGTACCCGTCGCTCCGACAATGTCTGAATTAGAGTTGTTGCACCAAACTAAATATGGGTCCTGACCACCATCACCACTCCATGTATTTGGTGCCATCTCGTACGTTCTGCGACCAGAGATGAGGAACACCAACCCACCACCGGGACCAATACCGCCAATGGCGCAGCCTTTCTCCAGAAGGCACCCTTCTTGCGAAGATTCCGCGGCATCCTCTCCGCTGTTCACGCTCGACGGCGTTGACGCGGAGGCCCCTGAGGATTCAGGCTCGCCCGAACCGCAGGCCGACAAGACGCAGGCGAGCACCGCCATCGACACGAGCGCGGTTATTCGACCAGATGTCCATGTCAGCATGATTCTGCCCATTTCCCGGTGAAGTGATCATTTCTGTTTTATAGGTGAACTTTCTGTTGTAAATCACCCCGCTTGCGCTCTTGCTTCCTCTTTGGCAGCCTTTTTGCCCTGCGAGGGCTCTTTAACCTTCGCGGCAGGCTTGTCGGGCACGTATGGACAGAAGACATCGGTGCGTGGAAGTCGCAGAGTCAATAGGTACTTCTCAACGACGTTATTCATGCACGCAGAGGGACCGACAAGAATCCCGTGCGTCGTGCTCTCAAAGGTCAACGTGCGCGACCCCGCGAACGTGTTGGCCAGGCTGCGTCCCCAGATCCACGGTGTTGCAGCATCCCCGGAGGACAGCAGGAAGAGCGGCGCATTAGGCAGGGCGATCGTGGTGTCTGCCGGCATGGACGGAGGCGAATAGCCGGAGGGGAGACCGAGACACATGGCTGCGCGACCGATATAGCCGTAGGAGGTGCCGTAGTTCTGCTCAGCGTCCCTCGACATCCTTGCCAGGTCTGCCGTCGTGGGGCGATCCGCCATGTCCGCGCACGTCACGAACTTGATGATGAAACTGTCGCTGTCGGGGTTTGGAATATCAACATCGTCGTCGGGATCCGGATCGAAATCGTCAAGGTCAAGGTCCGCCACCTGACCCCCATTATTTGGCCGCTCGGATTTCACTACATAGTCATACAGGTTGTTTACAAGATCTCGCATAACTGGGTATTGGGACTGTTTTCGCGCGAGGCTATTGAGTGTTCCAAGAAAATTCCAGCGATTGAGGACCACCCCGGCACTGATCTCTATCACGGAATCATCGAGGTATGCATCGATGGCTCGAATCTTGTAGGTCTGCCCCTTGCCAGCCAGCGAGCTATAGACCTGAACGGCGGCGTAATTGCCGGCCGACGTGGTTGCGCCAAATCGCGCGATGCTTTCGTTAGCCATGAAGCTGGCGTCTTCGATCAGGGCGCGTACCTTGTCAGGGAATGTGCGTGCGTAGGCGTTGCCAATGCGGGTGCCGTAGCTGATGCCCCAGTAGTTCCAGCGGGGATAGCCCAGGGCGGCGCGCATGGCATCCATGTCGCGCACGACCTGCCACGTGCCAAGGTATGGAGCCGCATTGGGGTTGGCCGCGAAGCAGGCCGCCGACGCCGCACCCTCGAGGATTGCGGCCTTTTCCCAGTGGGCATTCCAGTTGACCGGGCCCGTAGCCGGTGGCTCCACGCTCACCGGGACGCACTCTTTTAGATTCGGCTCACTTTTTGCCACGCCACGAGGATCCCAGGAGATCACGTCGAAGCGGTCGCGGATTGACTCGGGCAGGAGGGAGTAGACCCACGCGTGCATGTCGACCGCTGAGCCACCGGGGCCACCGGGGTTCCAAGTCAGTCCAAGCTTTCCCGGGTCGCTCCGTGGTCTGGTGACCCTCATTGCAATCTGTATCGTGCGCCCATCGTTTGGAGTCTGCCAGTCCAGTGGGACGGTGAGCTTCGCGCACTTGGTCCGCGGCGGCAGGTCCTCATCGACCGGGCAGGTCACGTACGTCAGTTTTGGGGTGAACGCCGCATTGACCGCGGGTGATGCAGCGGAGCTGGCAGGCAGAAGCCCCAGCCCGAGAGCTATCACTGCTGTGATGGTGAGCGAGGGGATTAAGAGAGCGCGCTGGGGGGTCATCTGTGATCTCTTCCGGGGGGGGAAACTGGAAAGTTCAGTAATGCCGGACTCTATTTCAATATGCTGCCCACAATTATCAATTGGGAGAAATATGAAGAAGGCAATAATGCGCGCCGTGATCGCAACCGGTGCGATCGCCTTGGCAGTAAGTTCGGCGCCGATTTCCACTGCAGCAGCCCAGTCCGATCGCGGCTACGTGGGAACGTGGGAGCTCAAAGCGTGGAATATTGATGGAACAAGTATTGATTGCCCAGGCAAGTTGCCTGTTCCCCCGCCGGCTCCGGCCATCGAATGCAAAGGTGGTGAGTACTTAAAGCTCACAAAGAACTCTCGCTACAGATCGAATCTGTCTGTTTTCCAGACGAGGACGCACCCCAATGGAAGCTTCGGAGTTCTGGATCTTCTCAACAGTCCGACCAAAACCATCGTCTTCTACTCAGATACTGCTCGGAAAGATCCTCGCGCCTACAACATGGATTTTAAGAGAGGATCCAATGGCCTCGACAGCATGGTCATCTCACTGGAGTTCAGCGTCGGTCCTGAGAAGAACACGTACATCAAGATGATCTTCACTCGTAAGGCGAGCTGAACTCGTCGAGAGGCCATCAGGTCATCCAGCGAAGAACAGTGTGATGGTCGAACATTGATTGCTGAATCCACTCAGTAATCAGGGTCAGGGTTCGTGGGTAGACACGTTTGGGATGAACGACGCAATGCATCCTGAGGACTGTGTGGTTCCCGTAGGTTGCGGGGATGGGCGACAAGCAGAGTTTAAATTTATTCGTGTACTACACATTCATCTTCATCTTTGTCGTGTTCTTCCAACTGCTATTCGAGTTGATTCTGGGCGACGGTATCGATGCCGGATTCCTCCTGCGGACCGTGCCCTTGTCCGCGATCGTTACCGTATTGATCTTCGTGTTTGATCGGTGGCGCAAGCGGCGGTAAATGGTGCCGAGTTGGCCTGTCACCAGTAGCTACCTGGACGACACAAGGCGCGTGAATCAAACCGAGTGCAATCCAGGTAGCCCTGGTTAGCTAGCTGACTAACTAGCTGGTGGCCTTCGACGGCTGCGTTGACGAATGGTGGTTGGCGATGGACCAGCGACCATCCTTTTCTACGAAGACAAAAGTGAATCTCGCTGGAACCTTCACGACTTTGCCACCTTTGTCCACGTAGGA
>WLNQ01000130.1 GCA_009699705.1 Actinomycetota bacterium
AAGGATCCGGTCTGGCTGCAAGATATTTCGCTGTTAGTGCCCCTAAGCATTCTGGTATTCACTGCAATTCTTTGGTTTGCAAAGAAATCGAATCACGCAGCACAACTTGGTTTTGCCATCAGCGCCAGCAGTATCGGATTCATGTTGGTCTTTTCCCCACTCATGGGTGGGATCGCGCTTGAGGCTCCGATGTATCAGGCCATGCTCTGGCCACCAGCCCTCATTGGTCTGGCACTCAGCATCACCGCCACGATTCCAATGGCTCGCACCCGCTGGTCAGCGACTCAAATAATCGCAGCCGCAGCCGCAATCGGCATCATCTTGGTAGTTGGCCACTGGTCAGGAAGTGTGGGCCTACATAAAGGCCAACTGCTTGCCGTAATTCTCGTCGCTATCGCAGCAGCTCTCGTGCTCGCTCGCAGACCCAAATATGCTCTACATACTGCACTCGCCGCGGTTTGCGTTCTGGTAGCTGGTGGTCAACTGCTGCAAAATTCGCGCGGCCCACTTGGGCTGTATTACTTGAGTCCATATAACTGGGCTTTTAACAGCAATCCCATTTCAGAGAAGCTTCACACAGCTGTAAATACACAAGAGTGGCTACTAGCAAACACCGAAGACTCCGACACAATTCTGACGTGGGTTCAAGGTGATTGGGTCAATGGTGATCGCGAGCTCTATGTGGTTGCCGGTATGCAACTGTGGGGTGAAAACCGCATCGGTCTATTCCCAGAGCTCAATGCCGATGATCTGGCACGACTCAACAGCATCAAGCCCAACGTGATTGCAATGTATGGACAGTCAATGCCCGCCATCGATGCATTTATGACCGGCCTGCCGCCGCAGACTCAACCCACTGCTCCACAATGTTATGACTTCACCTGGCCAACCCCACAGATCCCTGTAGGGCACGCCTGCCTGACCACACTGACTTGGGATAACTGATGAACTTCATGAAGACCGCCACTTCTCGCACGATCACCACAATTGAAGTGACCGCTACTGCAGTCATTAGTTTCGCGATGTCGATGATCGTGTTCTGGCCCAACCTCAAGAACATCAACGTTCCTTGGAGTGGCGGCGACATGACAGCTACATATGTCAACGCTGAAGCGTGGAACTGGACCCAATACTCGGTGACTTCACATTGGGGTTTCCCATTTGGGATGAACCTGAATTACTTCCCAGGTTTGGACATCACACAAAACACTTTCGCGCGTTTAGTGTCTGTCATCACCGGCCAGCCATATATCGGCATCAACTTGCTACTGATCCTTTCTTTCCCACTCGTTGCCGTGATGGCTTATGTAGCTATTCGTCTCATGGGATTGCGCGGCTATGTCGCCATCGCGCTTGCCATTGCTTTCACCTTCATCCCGTGGCACTTGGGTCGAGCCCTTGGGCATCTCTACCTCGCAACGCTCTACGGTGCGGTAGCCGGTGTGATTCTTGCCTTGCTCGTGGGATCCGGGCGCATGCAAGGCTGGTTGAAAACGGAGGATAAGAAGCAGCGACGCAAATACATCGCCATCCTCATTATTCTGGTGATCACCGCAACTTGGAGTGCGATCTACTGCGCGTTCTTCACCGGGATGATGCTGGTTGCTGCTGTGATTTGGCGCATCGCCCAAGGTGATCGCCCCAAGCGGATATTCGCTGGAGCACTGCCACTTATTGGCGTGTGGATATTTGCGATCATTGGTTTGCTGCCGAGTTTGATTAATCGAGCAGCGAATCCAGATGTGGTCAACCTTGGCCAGCGAGACCCGATGGACAGCGTCAAATACGGTGGCGATCTGGCAATTAGCGTTATTCCTGCTCCTTACAACCCGATGCTGTCTGGTTATAACAACTGGATCGGCGGAATCTTTTCGCAAGCTCCAGCCGAAGAGCAAAACCTCGTCACGAACTACGGCACCTGGATCACCATTGCTTGCTTGATTATCTTCTTGGTTGGCCTCGTCTTGTATTCACGCAAGCGTGCCCTGAATGTGCCTACCAACATTGATAAGACTCCACGGCCACCTTTGACATTCATCGCGTATCTGTTGGTCTTGATGACTTTGTTCTTCACACCGTGGAGTTTGAACTTCCTGCTTGTGAATTTCGTAATCTCCCAAATCCGCGACTGGAACCGGCTCTTACCTCTCATGCTGTTGCTTTTCATTCTGGGAGCTGCCGGAACCATTGCAGGTAAGCAATGGACTAAGCGGGAAATCATCGCTATCCCAGTGGCTGCACTGATTATTTTCATAACAATCATGGACAGTGTCATCCCTTGGAAGCCGTTGTATGACGAGGTCGCCAAGGGTGGCCGAGCCATTCACGATCAAGCCCAGCATTACGCGGTTGCTGTGAACAAAGCAATCCCAGAAGACTGCGGCGTCTTCCAACTGCCGATCATGATTTACCCGGAAAACGGAATTGCTGCGCCAGACCTAAACGACTACGAACACTTCACTGTTGGGTTGTTGAACAACGAAAAGAGTTGGTCATACGGTGGCATGCGCGATACCGATGCCAGCCTCTGGCAACTTGATTACACCAACGGCATCAGCGGGTTTCAAGTTCAAGATCTTAAAGACAAGGGCTTCTGCGCTGTTCATTTAGACACGCGCGGCTTTGAAGATCCGCAGGCTGTCGAGACTCAGTTGACCACGTTATTTGGTGATCCGGTGGTGACCGACCTAGATGGGCGTTGGCAACTCTACAAGATCAAGTAACCACCCCAACGGCACTACTCATCGGTGCTGAGCTTCACCTTATGCAGCCATGTCTGCAATTCCAAGAACGTGTTTCGCATGGCATCTCCGTGCTGATTCGTATCGCCATGTGAATCAGGCGAGTCAGTTTGGTAATGAACAGTGACCTCGTCGGACACCACAAAATTGGTCAAGGTCGCTACCCGCAGCCAGAGGGCGTAGTCCTCAAATACTGGCCCCTTAACGTGTGACGAGAAGCCCTCAGCCCGTATTGCATCTTCTCGAAGCATCACCACTGAACTCGTGACGATCAAATTCCATTGCAGCAGTTGAGCCAGATCCACTTGGTCCGGCAAGACGGCGTGGTGCGTTGTGCACATTGAAAAGTCGGTCGGCCCAACTTCTGGCTCAGCACCTAGCGAGGCAAAATTGTAGGCATTCCCACACGCAGCTCGAAGCCCAGACCGCTCTAGAGCCAGCAATTGATTCTCAAGATGATTCGGCTCCCACCAATCATCGCTATCCAAAAAAGCTATCCACTTCCCGCTCGCCTTCCAGATTCCAATGTTTCTTGGGGCCGCAGGACCTCCCGAATTTTCGTTCAAGTATTCAATCGAAAGCCTTGAGTCATGGAATTGTCCTAACACCTCTCGCGTGTGATCGGTTGAACCATCATCGATAACGAGAACTTCGATTTCTACAAGAGTCTGAGTCAAAACCGAAGTAAGTGCCCTTTTCAGGTGCTCGGCCCTATTAAATGTCGGGATCACGATGCTCACCAAGGAATCCGACATCAGCGAGACCCTTCTCATTGCCTAGGTGATTCGAGGATATGAATATAAGGGTTTAACACAACTTGGGAGTTGTGAGAAAGCCGCTTAATGGTGCCAGGCTGGGAAATTCTTCTGGATTGGACGTCACGCTGAGTGGATACCAAGTAAGTTCCGCGCAGCGGTGTTCCCACCGGCTTGGACCGGGGGGTCCTGCAAAAGAAAGTGGCTACCCCTCGTGGTCCAGCCTCAAGTACTAACCCGACCTGCACGCCTAAAAACTGCCGCCGTGCACCCACTGGCATGCACTGTGCTTCTTGCTACTGCAGCGCTCTTCATCACCATTCTGAAAACTGGAATTGGCATTCACCCTGAATGGCACCGTCTCTGGGACGGCGCGATTCATTGGCTCGATATTTCTCAGTCGCCACTGTTGGCTGAAGGAGACGCCTCACTTCGATCAAATATCGTGGGCTCCTGGTTCAGCGGCGCCATGGGATTCGACACAGCCCATCGGTACCTGCTTATGGCATTCCTGCTCTCAGCAGTTGCCATCGTGCCTGTGTGCTTGGTTTGGCAGGGTGCGCTGCTTCATCCAGGTTGGACTCATTTGGAGATCGTGCAACGTGCCCTCGACGGTCAGGTAATCAGAGGGTTGTGATTCCGCGAAGTTTCCGCGCTGCAAGCCCGGAGTCGATACCACCCCAAAAGCTCGACACATTGATTAAGCGTGCCCGCGCCCTTCCCCGCAGAGCAGCAGCGTCGAGCGCAACAGGATCAGCTAGTAGGCGCTCAACAACAGATGGAAGCTCCTGCGGAGACGCAAAGAATCCGTATTCCGACTCGTCCCAAAATCGCGAGGTGCGATCAACGTCGTCTGTAAGAACAAGGGTGCCTACACAAGCAGCCTCAAGAATTCGGGTTTTCAATTGTTGAACGAGTCCTGCACTTGATTCAGAGAAGTTGATAGTCATTCGACTTTGGGCAATGCCTGTCATGTAATCCAAATACGTGGGTTGGGCAGTACGACTGGATTCAAAATCCGTTGCCACATCAACTCGATGCGGATTCACCGCAACATTTGCTCCGTGGGCGCGCACCTGATCGAGTAATTCAACTCGGTAGGGGTAAAGCGCACCGATGAATGAAACATCGTGAATCTTTGGTAATCCGTGAATGCACTCATCAATCACAGCAAGGGTTTCGTTTGAAATCGGCATATTGACGGGCCCGACCTCAGTGCGACCTTTCTTTAAAACACCATCCATCGGCATACAGATATCGACAAGAACGAATCGATCTGAGATGCGTGCGAGTTCGCGGCTTTGTAACGTGATCAGTCGAAAAGCCGAATCAAACATCACACCAAGCAACACGCCATCCCACTGCTCGGCAAGGTCCGCCCAAAGCACGTCCCAGGTCCAGGTGCCTGCACGTTCAGGATCTGTCTCTACCTGGGCAACCAGATGAGTAGCGC
>WLNQ01000131.1 GCA_009699705.1 Actinomycetota bacterium
AACGATGTCTGCAGTTTTCAACAGATGCACGAGTCGCGGTGTGGCATCTTCCATGTTTCCTAATGGAGTGGCAGCCAAGACGATGCGCCCCATTGTGGGTTCTGCTGCTTCAATCACCGCTCCATCCTGTCACCCATCTACGATGGGTGAGTGCTTGTGGCCCGCGACACCGCATCGCTAACCCAGCGACTTGTGCCGCCAATGCCCAGAACCTCAGGCTGGACTAGCGCAATCATCGTGACCGTTATCGGTGCGATCCTGCGCCTTTGGAATCTGGGTAGACCACACGAGGTGGTGTTTGACGAGACGTACTATCCAAAAGATGCACTTGCATTAATTCGCTTCGGTGTCGAACACGGCACAGTGAAAGACGCAGACAAAATCTTGCTGGCCTCTGACGGCAATATTTGGAATCTCCAAATATTCACAGATGCTGGATCAT
This sequence comes from Actinomycetota bacterium, assembly GCA_009699705.1. GTDB lineage: Bacteria > Actinomycetota > Actinomycetes > S36-B12 > S36-B12 > UBA11398. The sequence continues at coordinate 443 of WLNQ01000131.1, forward strand.
TCGTCGCGCATCCACCACTTGGTAAATGGATCATCGCGCTTGGTGAACTTGCTGTGGGGGCAACACCAACGGGTTGGCGTTTAAGCGTTGCAATCATTGGTATTCTTTCGGTATTAATCACTGCTCGCATTGCTCGCAGACTCACCCGGTCAAATCTCGTTGGTGCATTGGCCGGACTCTTTGTAGCCCTTGATGGCATCCATCTCGTCATGAGCCGCACCGGGCTTCTTGACATCATTCTTGGCTTCTTCGTTCTCGTTGCGTTTGGCCTGTTTCTCCTTGATCGAGATCACACGCGTAAACGATTAGCAACGCTGATCGAACATGCAGGAATCCAAGCCAACGCAACTACTTGGGGCCCCAAGTTTGGGATGCGGCCCCTGCGCTGGGCTGCTGCCATCGCTCTCGGCTTGGCCTGCGGCGTGAAGTGGTCTGGAATTTATTTTGCCATCGCCTTCATCTTGATGTCACTTGTTTGGGATGTCTCGGCTCGCAAAGCCATCGGCGTCAAACGTCCGTGGCGCGCAACGCTTCTCCGCTCGTTGCCAAGCACTGCTGCCCTGAGCGGCGTCATCATCCTGCTCACCTACACAGCCACCTGGACTGGCTGGTTCCTCAGCGACGAAGGTTGGGATCGTTCATGGGCGGCTGGCACCGGAGTGATCGCTGCACTGAGTTCACTCCTGCACTACCACTCTGAAATGTGGAATTTCCATGTCGGGCTCACCACTGAGCACGCGTATGCGAGCAACCCATGGTCGTGGCCCTTTCAATCCAGACCGACCTCGTTCCAATGGGCAGACATCAAAGACCGCAGCCAAGGCTGCGAAGTCGACTACTGCGCATCTGAAGTTCTTGCACTGGGCAACCCGATTATCTGGTGGGCCGGAATTCTTGCGGTGATCTACCAAGTCTGGCGTTGGATAGGTAAGCGTGACTGGCGATCTGCTGCGGTCTTAGTTGGCATCGCAGCTGGCTGGTTGCCCTGGATGATGTACCTGAACCGCACAATTTTCACGTTCTACACAGTTGTCTTCGTGCCATTTCTTGCGATCGCATTGGCAATGTCTGCCGCCGCGTTACTCGGTCCCCCAGATGCAACCGCCGAGCGAAAAAAGCGCGGCATGATCGCCATCACCATTCTTGTTGCACTCGTTATCGCTGCCGCGTGGTGGTTTTATCCAGTGTGGACTGGGCAACCCATCCCATACAACCAATGGCAGATGCGCATGTGGATGCCGACCTGGATCTAGCGGCGTTTATCCGACGCAAGCAAGGACGCCACTCGAACGGTATCCAAAATTCCTGTGCGCACTGAAGTGGTGGAGCTGAGGGGATTCGAACCCCTGGCCTTCTCATTGCGAACGAGACGCGCTACCAACTGCGCCACAGCCCCTGGAACGAGGCAACACTAGCAATGAGCGCTGAGCAACTACTTGCAGTTAGCCGTTTGCTACCCGAACGATGGGAATCTCTTCCGTTTGTGCGTGATGCCCCACTGGCTCTGGCGCATGAGCGGCTTCGGTGTGACGACGCATCTTGCTTGCTGCATCCACCATGGCCATGCCGTCCCATTCGTTTGGACGGTTGCGGTCGATTGGGCGAGGAATAACTGAGGCACGCGGTGAATTCACATAAGTAGGAAGCATGGAAGGTACCGCTTCCCACGAATCTTCGTCATCCCAAGCGTTCCAGTTTTCCCAATCATCTTCAACGGCTGGGACTACTGGTGCTGCGGGAGCTTCTGGGACCGACTGTGGGCGGCGATTGCGAACGGGTTCAACATAGGCCGAACGCGTGACTTTCACGGATGTGCGCTGCGACGCAGTCATCGCTGTGGCTACGACGAATCCGGCGACCAGCACCGCCATAAACATTGGCAGCCACTTTGGTGCCATCGAGCCGATGGCCATCAACAAGGTGACGGCGAGTAGCGCGGAGAGTGACCCTAGAACAATTGTTCGACGCTGAGCGGCACTGGCTTGAGCAGCGGCTTTACGTGAGGTTTGGGTATTGCGTTGAGTCGCCATGTCTTCCTCTGTTCGCGGAGTACCCAGCGAACGCATTGCAGTGCTGAATCTGGTGGTTGACCGAACTTCGCTCACCTGATCGTGGCGACGAAGCCACATCGGAATAAGAACGGCAGCCCAAAGAGCGATGATCACTAGATAGATCAGCCCGGTCACGTTCCGTACGTTAAGCCCCGAAGCACGGGACAAGTTGGATGTGACGATTGTGACATTTGGCGTGTCGCGAAATTTTAGGTATACGTCATCGAGTTTGCGATGCGCGCCAACTGGACAAAACCCCTTGAGGTCGTTCGCCCGCGACGATGGCATAGCAAATGTGGTCGCGCCAATCCCCGTCAATATGAAGGTAGGAACGTCGCAAACCTTCTTCTGGAATACCAAGTTTTTCTACGACCCGGCGCGAAGCAGTGTTTTCTGGGCGAATGTGAATTTCAACGCGGTGAAGTTCAAGTTCTTCAAAGCAATAGTCCAAGGCCATCGCCACGGCTGTCGGCATGATCCCTCGCCCAGCAACTTTTTCATCAATCCAATAACCGATATAGGCCGAACGCATTGAACCGTAGGTAATCCCGCCAACTGTCACTTGCCCAACGAGCTCACCGTTATAGGTGATGACCCAAGGCACCACTTTACGAAGCCGAGCTTGTCGATGCAGGGTACGCACCATCACGCCGAAAGATGCCGGCACTTCACCTGAGAGCAGCCCTTCTTCGGGCACGGTGGCTTCCCACTGCTGCAGCCAAGCCAAGTTTCGTAATCGCACTTCCCGCCAGACTTTGGCGTCGCGTTGACGAATCGGGCGAAGTCCAACTTCACCTTCAAACAGTTTCGCCTGCCAGGTCACGTGAGGGTTGCGACGAACTTTTGCAGCCAGACGCGCAGATCTGGGCCAAGATCCTCGCGCTCGGAGGCCAGCATGATGTTTGCCTGTAGGTATGAAAGTCGATCGCCCGTGTCATAGCGGCGGCCGCTGAACACCACTCCTCGAACGCCACCACCTTCTGATTCAGGCATGGAAGCGAGTACGCGAAGTGCGTCGGTGAGTTGGATCTCTCCCCCACGACCAGGGGCGGTATTTCGCAGAACTTCAAAAACGGCTGGATCTAGCAGGTAGCGACCAATCACGGCTAGTGAACTTGGTGCCTGCGATACCTCTGGTTTTTCAACAAGATCCGTTACCTGCACGACATCGTTTTCGGAAGTCGGTTCAACTGCCGCACAGCCATAAAGCGAGATCGACTCGAGCGGCACTTCCATCAAGCAGATTACAGAGCCGCCATGTTGTTCACGAACCTGCATCATCTTGGGCAAGATCGGATCACGTGGATCGATGAGGTCGTCGCCAAGTAGTACAGCAAATGGCTCGTTGCCTACGTGGTTCTCGGCAACCAAAACAGCGTGCCCTAAACCGAGCGGATCGCCTTGGCGGACGTAATGAATACGGGCCAGTTCGGTCGGTTCGGTAACTAAGCCCAAACGCTCGGAGTCACCCTTGCGTTCGAGTGCTTCTTCAAGCTCAAAGTTACGGTCGAAGTGATCTTCCAGCGGGCGCTTGCTGCGTCCGGTAATGAACAGCACGTCTTCAAGGCCGGCAGCGACCGCTTCTTCGACCACATACTGAATTGCCGGCTTATCGACGACGGGCAACATTTCTTTGGGGGTTGCCTTGGTTGCGGGCAGGAATCGGGTACCTAGACCTGCAGCCGGTACTACTGCTTTGCGCACCACTTTGGACATGGGTACGACCTTAGCTGGCATCGATACGGCACCATGGCTACGTGGGCATGAATTCAACGCAGGAGTCGGATCGCAAAGCGATCATTCGACGCCGCATCCGCGATGGCCGCGCCGCCCAGGCGCCATTCGAGCGAATCGAAGTGGGGCATGCCATTTCGCAAGGCGTGCTGGAAGTCCTCAATGCAGTACCTCCAACCTGTGTGGCTGCCTACTTCTCCACCGATACAGAGCCCAGCACCGATGAACTCCTTGAGTCTTTATGGGCTCGCGGGATTCGCGTGTTGACTCCTCGAGTTCAAGATGACGAACTTCAATGGATAGAGACGTCTCGGGACTCAGCGACGGAGATTGGATCCTTTGGTATTCGCGAAGTACAGGGCGAACAGATAGCAACACTCAAAGATGCTCAAGCGATCGTGATTCCAGCACTCGCAATTGATCCGATGGGATTTCGTCTCGGACAAGGCGGGGGTTTCTATGACCGCGCCCTCGCCGAATTTGTTGACCCACCGTTGTTGATCGCGGTTGTGCATGATCGGGAAGATCTTCTCGACATTCCAGTTGAATCACATGATGCGCGAATGGATGTCATTGTTACTGAACGACATACTCGTTACATCACACCAATGCAGAAGTGACTGTCCAGGTTAACCAAAAGGCTAAAACGCACAACACGACCATCGCGGTGATGAAGATCCAAAAATCTGCTCGGCGTTGACGCCATAGTGC
>WLNQ01000132.1 GCA_009699705.1 Actinomycetota bacterium
GCGATTGTTTCGCATTACTACCCAAACACTGTGGTTGCACCAGTTCAGGACGACATGGATCTCCGGGTCAATCTGTTCTATCGCGTAACGCAAACCAAGATCCGCGCAGAAGCGCTGGATGCCGGCGGTGGTCAAATTGAAGTGACTGTTGGCGCGAATGTTGTTACAGGTGGCCCTAATGATGTGTTCACATTTAATGTTGCGGGTAATGCGGTCAATGTTCAGCGCACAGCAGGTGGGCAAACGATGGATCTTGGAACCGCAGCACAAGCAACTGTGAAGTGGGCGGGAAATAGAGATGCCGGTAGTGCTGCTGGACCCGCAACTGCCGTGAACGTTATTGGCCCTAATGGATCTTTCACAACACCTGGTCACCGATACCGCTACGGCAAAATGGATGTGATTGCTGCGTCAAACTCCACGGGCACCCGTCTCAATGTGGTGAATCAGTTGCGCTTGCACGACGAATATCTCTATGGCATTGCTGAAGTTTCCAACTCGTGGCCAGATGCAGCGATGCAGGCGCAGGTGATTGCGGCTCGTTCATATGCGTTAGTGAAATATGCGGCAGGTGAGAAGAAGGCGTGTAACTGTCACATTGATGATGGCGATGGCCCATTCAATGATCAGGCTTTCGTTGGCTGGGCAAAGGCGAGTAGTGCCAAGGGCGACCTTTGGGTTGCGGCAGTGAATGCCACGTTTGGTTCAGAGACCGCAGGTATCGCTGCAACCTACAACGGCGCTCCGATTTCAGCCTTCTACTCGGCATCATCTGGTGGCATCACGAACACCACGAAAGATGTCTGGGGCGGTGACCTTCCATATTCAGTGAATGTTGACGATCACTGGTCACTGTCACCTGACAATCCCAATGCAAGTTGGACGGTCAACGTTCCACAAGCTTCGATGGCGGCAGCCTTTGGAGTGCCAGGTGTCTGGAAAGTTGAAGTGGCAGAGCGGTTGCCTTCGGGAAGCGTGCGCACCTTGGCGGGAACGTTGCAAGACGGATCAACGCGAACCATCACTGGTGAAGTTATGCGAGCAAAGCTCGGATTGAAATCAACCTATGTGAATGCAATCAACGGTCAAGCAGTTCCAGGCGCGCCATCGATCACGCCAGTGCCGGCTGCTACTCCAGTGCCGGTACCTGTGCCCACTGCAACAGTGGTGGCAGTACCTCCTTCGACTACAACGATCTCCATGAAGATTGGTCCCACGCTGAAGCCGAAGGCTGGTTCTCCCTTGAAGTTCAGGGGCAAGGTTGTACCTGCTAAAGCTGGAGTTACTGTGCAGCGCCAAATGAAAGTCGATGGTGTGTGGCAGGTGAAAGCCACCACGACCACGAAGCAGTCAGGTCAATTCTCCTTCACGATCAAGAAGGCTGTACCGGCTGGAGCGAAATACGAATATCGAGTCATCGTGGTGAATGACGGTGTTGAAGGTGTTGCTAGTGCTTCAGGGTTAGTGCGAATTCGAAAGTAGCAATTCGACAGCTTGCTACAAAATATGTGTTGCACCTTCTTGCTGCGAAATTGATGAAGTATCAGCAGTGTTCGTCATGATCACTGATCCAGATCCCAAGAGTGGGAACAGCGCCGGAATCAACCAAGCAGCCAGATCATTGGCATCTGGTTGATTGATCAGCACGCGAGCCGAGGTATCAGGAAGCTTCGAAGCCACCCAGTCAAGAGCAGCAACTCGGCTCAATGATTGATCGTCAATAAAGATTGCGCGATCGTCGCCGACAGCAGGTGGCACTAACAACGCATCTGGTTGCATCCGGCTGAGCCCGGTTGCATCGATCACGTTTGTTGGAAGCCCCGATTCGACTAAGCCCAATGGATGCATCGACACTACCCACGGTTCATCTGCATCTTTGAGCGAATCCACGGTGGCCAGATCTGTCAAAACCAAGTCCGCGCTTGCTGCATCTGCTTGCGCAAGAACAACGGCGCCGATGGTCCAAGCAGCCAACGTCCAGGTCACTCGCTGCCAATGCCAAGGCAAATAGATCGCAATCGTGGAACCTGGTTCTAGATCACCTTCGTCAACTAAAGCCCCAGCGTTTTTGGCCACGGCATTCAGCAAGGTCACGCCAGAAAGCTCAGTCCGAAAGCCCTGTGAATCAATCGATGTGAGAAATGGTTGACCAGAATGGTCGCGAACACGTGTATTGATGAGCGGCCAGAGCGCGCCGTCGAATTCCCTAGCCATGCCGCGAACCTAGCGGTTAACGATCCACGGCTCACGCGTGTGGCACAGTTACCGAATGACTGAAGCCATACTTCTCGTCGGTGGCCAAGGCACCCGCCTTCGGCCCCTCACGATCAATACCCCTAAGCCCATGTTGCCGGTTGCCGGTGTGCCATTCACGGTGCACCAAATCACCAGGGCTAGGGATGCTGGCGTCACACGAATCATTTTGGGCACAAGTTATAAGGCTGAAGTCTTCAAGGAATTCATTGATGCCAGCGATCTGGGCATCGAAGTAGTTATCGCAACCGAACCTGAGGCGCTGGGCACGGGTGGGGCCATTCGCTTTGCTGCCGAGCACCTGACCAGCGGGTCAGATGAGCCTGTTTTGGTGTTTAACGGCGACGTTCTTTCTGGCCTAGATATCGAAGGTCTCGTTGCCCATCACCAGCGCACAAACAGTGACGTCACGATCTATTTGACTCCCGTTGAAGACCCTCGGGCTTTTGGATTGGTACCCACTGATCAAGAAGGCCGAGTAACCGCGTTCTTGGAGAAGCCAACAACACCCGAAGAGATCGTCACGAACAACATCAACGCAGGTTGCTACGTGTTCAAGCGTTCAGTGATTGATCAAATTCCGGCAGGTCGAGTGGTGTCGGTTGAACGAGAAACCTTCCCGCAGCTACTTGCAGGTGGTGCATTAGTTACCGGTGTTGTTGATCCAGGTTATTGGCTTGACCTTGGAACACCGCTTGCTTTCGTGCAAGGTTCAAAAGATCTCGTACTCGGTCATGCTCCATCGCCGGCAGTTCCTAAAACTGGTGACTTCTTGGCGCTCGAGGGTGCGCGCATTGATGCTTCAGCAAACGTGCATGGTGGATCAGTTGTTGGGCGTCATGCATCGATTGCAGGTGGCGCAGTGGTGAATGGCTCTGTAGTTTTCGATAACGCAGTAATTCACGAAGGTGCGCGCATTTCAAACAGCATTATTGGCGACGGTGCCGTGATCGGTGCGCACGCAATTATCGATGGAGCAGTCATCGGTGATGGTGCCGTGATTGGTGCACATAACGAACTCACTGATGGCGCACGGGTGTGGCCAGGGGCTCAACTCGGCGACACTGCAATTCGTTTTTCAAGCGATCGCTAATCTGCCGAAATTATGAATTCGTGAATTGGTCTGGCCTTTCGGGGTGAAACTTGATTTGGGGAGGAGTAACCAATCGCGATTGCGCCGAGCGGCTGCATCGAGCTTGGAAGCTGCAGGACTGCTCGTGCAGTGTCTGCAGAAAAGAGCGTTGAGCCGATCCAGGCAGATCCGACTTCTTGTGCAGCCAGCGACACCAACATGTTTTCTACCGCTGCTCCTCCTGCAACCATGAACATGTCACGTTCTGCAGCATTGCGGGCGTCGTCAGGATAGGTGTGCGCACCTGCAGCAAGATCGATAAATGGGATGACAACCACTGGAGCGGTCCGCAAGATGTCGCCTCGAGCTATACGTTTATTGATTTGCTCATCAGTCATGTCGCCGTGCGATCGAAGGTCATCGATCCACTTATTGCGCATTGCATCAAGCAGTGCAGTGCGCTCTGGTTGATCACGCAAGATGAGAAATCGCCAAGGAGTTGAATGGTGCGGTGCAGGAGCGGTGGATGCGGCAGCGATTGCTTCGTGAATCACTTCGTCGCCCACAGGCGCTTCGGTGAAGTTTCGTATGGTTCGTCGATGCGCGGCTGCTGATCGGCGTCCTTCTTGGATTGCTTCGGCAGTTCCGAGCCAGAAGAGGTCTTCTTCTTGCGCCCGAATAAGTGGAGTGGCACCTGGGCCGTCGTCAGTGGTGACGAATTGACTCATACCGCGCACGATGGCAACGGGGATTCCAAAAGATTTTCCTTTCACAAGATCGGCAGCACTTGCGATTTCGTCGGCTATCGCGATCACGGTCATTTCCAAAGTTCTGCCGAACTGGTCCTGCTTGCCAGTATGGTCATCGAGGGCCAATAACCCAGCAATACCAATGGCATTATCGGTAAGTCCGTTACGCCAGGCTCGACCCATCGTGTCAGTGATGACCACGGCGAGTTGTTTTCCGGTGAGTGTTTCAAGTTCTTTGCGAATGCGCCGAGCTGAAGCGTCAGGGTCTTGGGGAAGCAACACAACTGTGCCGGCCTCAACATTGCTTGCGTCGATCCCAGCAGCAGCAAGCACCAGCCCGTGGTGGGTTTGCACAATGCGAGTGGTTCCGCGTGGGTGATGTTTTGTCGCCAAGGTTCGCACCGATTGTGAATCGATCAGTTCGTCGCGATTGTCGGATGCAACGACATTACCTTCAGCCTTTGACACGACCTTGCTGGTGATCACGACAATGTCGCCAGCAGTCAGACCAGCTGTGCCATCAGGCCAATGAATGGACGCGTCGAAAATAAGTTGAGCAAGATTGCTGGAACTATCAATGCGGGGTAGGCCCGGCACTGCAACAACTTGCATGACTTCCTTAACGTTTAGGCGAAGTCGAGTGTTTGTGCAGCCATCACCGCGGTTGCATCGACGTCGGTCATCATAAGTGGAATCGCCTTAGCGCGAATGCCTGATTCCTCAAGAATGCCAAGGCTTTCGCTATCTTGGGTATCAATAAGCCAGGCGTCAATAAAACCGCCACTGCTGCGAGCCCCGTAATGCAGCGCGACTGCGGCAGCA
>WLNQ01000133.1 GCA_009699705.1 Actinomycetota bacterium
ACCTGAGTGCTGACACAGAAGCGAGAAATCAGGTAGCTCGTTGCGTGTTTGAGTGCCGCCTGCGACCGCATTGAGCCGTCGAATTCTGTGGGCCAATATTCAAGACCAAGGAGGCGATCAAGCGCCTCGTCCAGCGCATGTGGATCACGTTGTGGGTCAAAGCGCTCCCGGGCAGTCTCAACGAGAAACTTCTTATTTGATGGATCGCGTAACTGCTCGAGACGGACTAGGCCAGCATGAATGGCATCTTCAACATCATGGATTGAATAGGCGACATCGTCGGCCCAGTTCATCACCTGTTCTTCGATGCATTGCTGCCCAACAGGTGCGCCTTCGCGCAGCCAGCCAAAGATCTCAGCATCGTCTTGGTAGTAACCAAACTTTGGACTATCTGACTGACGAGCCCACGGATATTTGCACGATGCATCCAACGTTGCGCGAGTCAGGTTTAGCCCAGCGCTATGCCCATCAGCCTTGACCACTTTGGCTTCAAGCCGAGAAACAATTCGTAAGGTTTGCGCGTTTCCTTCAAACCCACCAATGTCTTCAGCGATGCGGTTCAGTTCTATTTCACCGTTGTGTCCAAACGGTGGGTGCCCAAGATCATGGGCCAAGCCGGCAACTTCAACAACATCTGGATCACAACCCAGCGCCTCACCAAGTTCACGGGCAATCTGAGCAACTTCCAAGGTGTGAGTCAGGCGAGTGCGAGGGAAATCGTTCACTCCTGAAGTCATAACCTGGGTCTTGGCTGCGAGCCGGCGTAACCCTGCTGAATGCAAAACGCGGGCCCGATCACGTGCGAATGGGCTGCGAACGGATTCTTTCACTGGTTCTTCGACGAAGCGTTGACTTGCCGCTTCGTCATAGCCGGTAGGAGTACTCACTTGTCTGACTCTAATACCGCGGCTCCACTACCGGAGCGCTACTACTCTGCGGCGACCACGAAACCGACGACGGCCCAAAGATCGGTCGTCTGAGCGCGAAGTCACTTAAGTGCCGACAATCGCACAACTGCCGGCGCTTGCGTCGTCATCGTTGAACCCATCGATCAAAATTTGCTGACTCGCACAGATTGCATATCAGCGAGCTCAATATCCAGCCAGAATCGCACACCAGACCATACCTTTATCAAACTCCACTAAGTGAAGGTGACGAAGTCGATTTCGGCTGCGCGGTGCGCCCTACCCAAATCCCCTCAAGAAGATGTGAGCATGGTGAAATGAGTGCATCGTCGGCGGATTCGTTGCGCCAAAATCGCCCTCCAGACCTACCTAAATCCCCTCGCGGCTGGCTCACAGCGGGAATTACTCTGGTTGTCGTGCTTGTGCTGCTGATACCTATCGGTGCAGCAATGCAGATCGTCCTGACCGCCCAATTTGATGATCGCACCCATACCCAGGCCATCGTGCTGATGGATCCGAGTCGATTCTGGGGCGACGACTCAGCAGTGCTCCAATCCCGCATTGATCATGCGGCGGATCTTTACCAGGCTCAAATCGCACCCGTGATTATGTTGACCGGCCAAGATCGCACCACCGCAATCGAGCGCAAGATGTTGGTCGCCAAGGGCGTACCTAATCGCGACATCGTCAACTTCACCACCAGCGTTGACACTTTAGGTTCCTTGCAAATGATCGCTGCTGTGATGGGTGATCTGAACATGGAATCAGCTACCTTGGTGACCGATCCGCCCAATGCTGCACGTGCTTCAGCTATCGCGAGCGGGTTCGGGATCGATGCCCATCTCTCCCCCGCAAAATCAGGTCCTGGCACTGCAATGACTAGCGACTACGTTGGCCGTGAAACTGCAGCCCTTCTGCGCTATTACTTCTTGACGCGATGGACACAGCCTCAACTGGTTCATCACGCTGCCAATTAACCGCCGCTGACTGAGAGTTCAGCGTGGCTCAACATTGCACGCGCTTTGTCATCAAGTTCTGGAGAATCCAACCAGCCGTCGGGTAGTGATGGACGACGCCCACCAGATGTGCGACCGCGGGGTCCTGAACCGACTTCAATATTAAATTCCTGGTCGGCATCTATTTCAGCAACAAGGAGATCCAGTTGATCAAGGCTTTCCACATTTCCCATTGCCAAGCGCACTTGCTGTTTCACACTAAAACCCTTGAGGTACCAAGCCATGTGCTTGCGCATATCGCGGATGCCCTTGTACTCGCCGTAGTCGTCACAAAGCAAGGCAGCGTGACGCTTGAGTAGAACAAGCACTTCAGCAAAGTTGGGATCACTGGGAATTGGTTCGCCCGTGAATGCCGCCGCCAACTGGCCAAAAAGCCATGGGCGTCCAAGACATCCACGGCCCACAACCACGCCATCTGCACCCGTCTTGGCCATCATGTTGAGTGCATCTTGCGCGGTCCAGATATCTCCATTGCCAAGCACTGGAGTGTTGAGCGGCGCGAGATGATCCTTCAAACGCGCGATCGCTTCCCAATCAGCCTTACCCGCATACATCTGCTCCGCTGTTCGAGCGTGCAACGCGACCCAGGTCGCGCCTTCTTCTGCCGCTGCCTTACCGGCTTCAAGATAGGTGAGGTGATCGTCGTCAATACCTTTACGCATTTTTACCGTCACCGGTACTTTGCCGTCAGCTGCTTGCACTGCTGCCTTCACGATTGCGCGAAAGAGATCCCGTTTCCAAGGAAGCGCGCTGCCGCCACCCTTGCGCGTCACCTTTGGAACAGGACAGCCAAAATTCATGTCGATGTGATCCGCACGATCCTCGTCAATCAAGATGCGCACCGCACGCGCCATTACTTTTGGATCCACTCCATACAACTGAACTGACCGTGGTTTTTCATCATCCGTGAACGTAACCATGTCGACAGTCTCGGCGTTTCCTTCAACCAGGGCTCTTGACGTCACCATCTCTGAGACGTACAAACCGGCTCCAGCTTCACGGCAGAGTTTGCGAAATGATCGATTGGTGATGCCTGCCATTGGCGCTAGAACAACCGGGACACTCAGGTCATCCATTGAAAGCACGCCATAAGTGTGCCAGTGCGACAAAATAAAGCCCAATTGCGATGGAGGTTAGTCATGGCTGAAATGACAACAGTGCTCGTTGGCAAGCGCAAGTGGGTTGCGTTGTGCTTCCTAGCTCTGGGCGTTTCTATGATTATTTTGGATGCCACCGTGGTCAATGTGGCTATCCCCACAATGGTCCGTGACCTCGACTTATCCACCAACGATGCCGAGTGGATCAATGCCGCATACTCCCTAACCTTCGCCTCATTGCTCATCTTGTTTGGACGAATGAGCGACCGTTTCGGCCGTCGGCTGATGTTCGTCACCGGCATTGTCGTTTTTGTTGTGGCCAGTGCATTAGTAGCTCTCGGCCTTAGCGCATCGGAAATCATCGGCGCTCGCGCTTTGCAGGGTGTTGGTGCAGCCATGATCCTGCCAAGCTCGCTCTCCATCATCAACGCGGTCTTCATCGGTAAGTCGCGCGCAGTTGCCTTCGCTGTTTGGGGCGGAACTATCGGTGGCATGGCTGCCCTTGGGCCAATCGTCGGCGGTTGGCTCACAACATACGCAACTTGGAACAGGGCCTTCTTAATCAATGTGCCGATCGGCTTCATCGTTCTTATTGGTGTCTTCATCAGTGTTCCAGAAACTCGCGATCTGCTCGCACGTAAAGGCTTCGATCTTGCCGGAACTTTGCTGATCACTCTGGGTCTTGCCGGCCTAGTTTTTGGACTGATTGAAGGACAGCGCTACGGCTGGATTACACCAATCAACACTTTTAAAGCCGGGCCTTTTACCTGGCCGCTCGACAATCTTTCAATTGTTGTGGTTGCCGGATCACTTGGAATCACGGCCCTTGTCGCGCTGTTTTTCGTTGAACGCAATAAAGCAGCCCAGGGCAAGATCGTTATTCTTGATCTTCGACTTTTCAAGATCCGCAGTTATGCGCTGGGCAACGTAGTAGCACTTGTTGTGAGTTTGGGTGAATTCGGATTGCTCTTTGCGATACCCCTGTTCTTGCAGGCAACTCGTGGCTACAACGCACTTCAAACCGGTGTGATCTTGTTAGCACTAGCCGCTGGTTCATTCTTAGCCTCCGGATTGGGCGCACCACTTGCCCAACGAATGGGACCCGTACGAGTCCTGCAAATGGGCATGTTGCTTGAAGCCATCGGCATTTTTGGCTTGGGCTTTGTGCTGTCAACAGAGATCACTGGTTGGGGCATGGCACCGTGGCTATTCATCTACGGCATGGGTGTGGGCTTTGCTACCGCACAACTCACTGGCGTGATTTTGGCTGAGATCCCTGTTGCTGACTCTGGTCAAGCGAGCGCCGTGCAGTCAACGTCTAGGCAAATCGGAGCAGCAATCGGCACCGCAATGATCGGCACCACGCTGATCCTCGGGCTTGGCAACGTTGCCGTCCAACTCACAGACCGTGGAGTGCCCGAGGCTCAAGCCCAACAGATCAGCGATGCCGTTGCCGGGTCGGCTGGTCAAGCAATTCCTGGCCTTGCGCAATTGCCCAATGGAGCCGTGCTTATTGAAGGCGCCTCTGCAGGTTTCGCTAGCGCGATCACGCTCGTGGCATGGGTCGCAGGCGCCTTTGTATTGCTCGGCTTCCTGACGTCGCTGACGCTGCCTCGTAACGCTGCTCGAATCGAATCAGAGGGTTATGAGCCACCTCGTTTGGCAACTAAAACCTCAGGCTAACAACCCACACACTTCAGAGTTAGCAGGATGGCAAACGAGTTGCTAGCCAGCCAACAATTGCGTCAAGCCCGATACGTTCTTGCTGCATTGTGTCGCGATCGCGCACGGTGACTGCCTGATCATCAAGGGTGTCGAAGTCAACTGTTAC
>WLNQ01000134.1 GCA_009699705.1 Actinomycetota bacterium
GGTACATTCTTTGGAATGCGAGCGGTCGCGGCATCTATGAAAGCCGCAGGCGGAGGCGTCATAGTGAATACGTCGTCCGTCGCGGGCCTCGTTGGAACCCCAGGGATTAGTGCCTATGTAGCAAGTAAATGGGGCATCCGCGGAATGACCAAGTCCGCTGCGATGGACCTTGGCCCAGACAACATTCGAGTATTTTCCATCCATCCGGGTGCAATCGACACTCCGATGAGCCCAGCTGGCGATCGCGAGCCCAAGGGCCAAATCATCTCGCGCTGGGGTAAGCCTCAAGAAGTAGCGAAGATGATGCTTTTTTTGGTTACGGATGCGTCTTTTTCCACGGGAAGCGAATTTGTTATTGATGGAGGGTTTACTGCACGTTAGGGGTGTCGCTCCCGACGGATGGTTGTCCAAGTTCCTACTGTGAAGGCATGTTGTCACAAATGCCATTGCGCCCCGTTGTTTTCGCTGCTGCACTCGCCGTTGCTTTCGCGAGTGTTGCCATTCCGAGTTTTGCGGCAACCGGAGATGACACGTCATTCGCACTCGCGGCCGGCGCAACGCCTTTTGGCTCAGTGCTTGGACCAGATAACAACACTTGGATCACCACTGGCGCGGGAAACTCAATTGCCAAGGTCGATGCACGAGGAACGATAACTAACTATCCAGTACCCACGGCTGCCTCAAATCCAAAATTCATCACAGTCGGGTCGGATCGCAATTTGTGGTTCACCGAGCAAGCGGGTAACAAGATTGGTCGGATTACCACTACTGGCGTGATCACGGAATTCGCAGTACCCACCGCCGCTGCCGAACCGCTAGTTATCTCACCTGGACCTGATGGCAATTTGTGGTTCACCGAACTCGCGGGTAACAAGATTGGTCGGATCACCACCGCCGGTGTCATCACTGAATTCGCAGTACCCACTGCAGCTTCGGGCCCTTACGGCATTGTTGCTGGACCCACCGGCAGTAACGACATGTATTTCACCGAATCAGTAGGTGACAAAATCGGCAAGATCACATCTTCTGGAGCCATCACAGAGATTCCGCTTGCGGCAGGATCAAAGCCCTACGGCATCACCACTGTTGCATCAACACTGTGGATCGCAGAATTTGGAACGAACAAAGTAGCCCAGTTACAAGGCAACACCGTGCTGGAGATCAGCATGGCTGCTGGTTCACAACCAATCTGGGTGACTCAAGGACCTGGGCCGACAATGTGGGTGTCCCTCAATGGCAGCTCTCAGATAGCCGTGCTCAGTGCCGCCGGTGCATTGCAGTCGACATATGCCCTTGAAACCGGTGCCAAGCCTGCGGTTTCCTCTCAGGGGTCCGATGGAAACATGTGGGTGGCGGAGACAGGAATAGGCAAAGTCGCCCGGGTACTCAGTGGGCAAACTCCGATGCTGGTGACCGCGCCTGCGCTGACGCCTGCAACCGTGTCGGTTGGTGCCACGCTGACGACATCGACGGGAGTGTGGGCATACGACCCAACTACGTATGTGTATTCCTGGCAGTCATGCGTAACGAACTCGATTACGGCGTGCACTGCAATCCCAAATGCAACAGCAGCTACCTATCTCGTGACTTCTGCTGATTCCGGGAAATTTATTAGCGCGAAAGTAGCAGCGACAAATCTTAACGGCACTGTCGCGCCGTCCGTTACCAACGTTGTTCAGGTCGGTGGAACTGCTACACCAATCCCGACACCTTCAGTAACCCCGAGCCCAACCGCGACAACTAGCGCAAAGCCGGTTGCAACAATGGTGACGGTCAATGCCAACGCCAAAGTAAAGCGCGGTCAGCCCACGGTGATTGTCATTTCCTTGAGTCCAATGACTGCGGTTGGAGTGGTGAATGTGACCTACAAGAGTGGCAAGGTGAAATCCGTAGTTAAGGCGCTAAAGCCTAATAACGGCGCACTCACGACAGTCTGGAACTCACCAGCAAATTGGCCTCTGGGGAAGACTCGAATCACTGCGCGCTTCTTTCCAACTGCGCCGACAGTAAATCTTCGGGGAAGCGGCTTCGATGTCATCAGGGTCGTGAAATAGGAACCATTGACCCCTGAAGTGGCTGGCTAGATCAGCAAATCACCTGCATTACAAGGCTGAGCCTCGTAAAATAGACCTCGACCGAAATGGCGGGATGCTTGACGTAGTCCCTCTTCATACGAGCATGGGAGCAGTCACGTGACTATTCGCGACGGTGTATATATCGCAGGCGAGTGGCTGCCTGGAGCCGATGAGAGTGCCATCGAGTTGTATTCGTCGGGAGACGAATCTGTACTGGGATCGTTTTCACCGGCTTCGGTTTCTCAGGCGGGGCAGGCTGCGCGAGCTGCCGCCCTCGCTTTTCCAGTTTGGAGCACAACGAATCGCGAGGTTCGCACCCAGGCACTTCGCGCGATAGCAGATGGAATTGAAGCGCGGACAGATGAATTCGCTGCACTAGCAACCCACGAAGTTGGCACCACGATTGGGATTTCCAAAGCCGTGCAAGTGGGACTGGCTCTAAACGTCCTACGCACTACAGCGGATGCGATGGATGCGCTGGAAGTAGCAGAAGAGCACGAAGGTTTCACCGTTGTACGCGAACCAGTTGGAGTAGTCGTTGCCATCACTCCCTGGAATTTTCCGCTTCATCAGATAGTCGCCAAAATTGCGCCCGCAATCGCTGCTGGATGCACGGTTATTGTGAAACCTGCTGAACTTTCCTCCCTTTCAGCGATTGCCCTATTTGAAGTGATCCATGAGGTGGGGTTGCCTGCGGGCGTAGTAAATCTGATTTGCGGTAGTGGACCTATAGTGGGTGAGGCGCTAGCTGCGCACCCAGATGTCGACATGGTGAGTTTTACTGGCAGCACGCGAGCCGGCGCTCGCGTAGGTGAGATAGCGATTAAGGATATTAAGAAAGTCGCACTTGAACTCGGGGGCAAATCGGCCACAATTATTTTGGAAGACGCAGCCTTAGAAAAAGCAGTATCGGTTTCCTTGTCGGCGGCCTTCACCAACAATGGCCAGATGTGCTCAGCGTTGACGAGGCTCATTGTCTTGCGGTCGCAACTTGAAAAAGTTGAAGAATTGCTGTCTGCAGCGATTGTGAAGCAAGTCATTGGCGATCCTTTTGAAAACGGAATTCGCGTAGGCCCGATGGTTTCCGCTCATCAGCGAGATGTCGTGATTGGCTACATAGAAAAAGGAATCGCCGAAGGTGCCACCTTGCTCGCAGGTGGACCAGAGCGACCAGCGGGCAAGGGCTACTTTGTCCAACCCACTATTTTCACCAATGTGCGCAATGACATGGTGATCGCGCGTGAAGAAATATTTGGTCCGGTTCTTGTCGTGATCCCCGTCGATACCGAAGAAGAAGCAATCGACGTTGCAAATGACTCTGATTACGGCTTGTCAGGTGCAGTTTGGGGAGCAGACCGTGAGCACGCGGTCGCAGTGGCGGGCAAGATTCGCACTGGCCAAGTCGCCATCAACGGTGGAGCTTTTTACGCCGATGCACCATTTGGCGGATACAAGAAGTCAGGAATTGGGCGCGAGCTCGGTTCCCACGGTCTCGAAGAGTTTTTTGAGTACAAAGCAATCCGCTTCTAAGTTTCGCGCTGACGGCCTGACGGCCTGACGAAATGAGAGAAATCCGAGGCAATAAAGTTAGAGCCAATTGCCGGGTAAAGCTGCTAGGCCCGATTGACGAGTTTTTGGGGAGTGCATGACCACCAGCGTGACGATTGAGAGCAGTGGCGATGTCGCAATCATGCGAATGAACCACGGGAAAGTTAATGCGCTTGATGTTGATCTTCTGATCGCTCTCCGCGAAGCTTTTGAGTCAGTTGAGCACAGGCAGGCTGTCGTACTTACGGGTAATGATCGAGCATTTTCAGCCGGATTAGATTTGCGGGCGCTGCTTGCTGCAGAAGTCACCTATTCAGATTCGCTCCTTCGCGAATTAGTGCGAACCTCGTTGACGATTTTCAATCATGACCGCCCAGTGATCGCAGCTGTGAATGGACCAGCAATTGCTGGTGGCGCAATCCTTGCGCTCGCTGCTGATCAAAGACTGATGTCGCATGGTGTTATTGGTCTGCCGGAATTACATGTGGGTGTTCCCTTCCCACCAGCACTCATCGAAATTGCTCGCCATGTCGTAGGCCATAGATTGCAGCAGCACTTACTCGGTGGTGTAGTTATTGATCCGCAAACTGCACTTGAAATAAACATGATTGATTCGATCATTGAATCCGAACAACTCCTGCAAGTGGCAGTGGCCCGAGCGCAGCGTTTAGCGGAAGTGCCACTCGCGACTTACGCGCTAGTTAAGGTGCAACTTCATGAACCGGCATTGGCTTTGATTTCCGGAGTGACTGCTGGGCGAGATGAAGAGGTCGCGAATGCCTGGCGGTCCGCTGCGGTTCGTGAGGGGATCACCTCTCAAGTGGAGCGGATGACGAAAAAGTAACTCGATGGCGACCTATCTTGATTAATAACCTGCGGTTGTTCGTCCAACTTTGCCTTGCTAATCTCAACTACGTCGGAAGCCACAGCAGGCTCCGTACCGAATTCGGAGGGTCTCATCAGTACGCCAATTCCTCGCCTGCTGGATCTCTTGATTCTGGAAGAAATCGAGCCCGATGTTTTCCACGCCGGCAAGCTCTTTGACGACCCGATGAATCTCTATGGCGGCCAAGTGGCAGCCCAAGCGCTATATGCCGTTGGTCAAACGGTGTCCGAAGAACGCGTTCCCCATTCGATGCATTGCTATTTCTTGCGAGCAGGCGAC
>WLNQ01000135.1 GCA_009699705.1 Actinomycetota bacterium
CGGCGAAACTAGCTTCGGTCACAATCTTGGTTGCGCCCATGGGGTTCTCCTTGAAGATAGGCAAGTGAAACTGCGGTAGTTGTAGTTTACTGCGCTGCTGCGAGCCAGCGTTCCGCGTCTAGCGCTGCGGAACATCCTGAGCCTGCTGCGGTGATGGCCTGGCGGTAGTGGTGATCAACAAGATCGCCGCAAGCAAAGACACCGGGGATATTTGTGGCCGTGGTCTGGTTGTGAACCTGGACGTAGCCTTCCTCATCGAGGTCGATTTGACCCTTGACGAGTTCAGAGCGTGGATCGTGACCAATGGCAACAAACAATCCAGTGATGGCCAGTTCGCGAGTCTCGTTTGTGTTGCGATCTTTCAACACGATGCCGCTGACCTTGGCATCGCCAAGAATTTCTTGTGGGATTGAGTTCCAGGCAATGGTAATTTTTTCGTTCGCCATTGCACGTTCTTGCATGATTTTACTCGCAACCAACTGATCTCGACGAACGATGAGGGTGACCGACTTGGCGAAACGAGTAAGGAAGGTTGCTTCTTCAAGTGCAGAGTCGCCACCACCAACAACAGCGATGTCTTGGTCGCGGAAGAAGAAGCCATCGCAGGTGGCACACCAAGAAACACCATGACCAGAAAGACGTTTTTCACTTTCGAGACCTAATTCGCGGTAGCCAGAACCCATTGCGAGAATCACGGCTTTGGCCTTGTAGACCGTGCCATTGCCATCGATAACAGTTTTGATGTCGCCGGTGAGGTCTGCGCTGACAACATCGTCAGTAATGATCTCAGCACCAAATCGCACAGCTTGAGCACGGATATTTTCCATGAGCTCAGGGCCCATGATTCCGTCAGTGAAGCCGGGAAAGTTTTCAACTTCGGTGGTGTTCATCAACGCGCCGCCGGCAGTAACGGAACCTTCAAAGACAATCG
Organism: Actinomycetota bacterium; assembly: GCA_009699705.1. Taxonomy (GTDB): domain Bacteria; phylum Actinomycetota; class Actinomycetes; order S36-B12; family S36-B12; genus UBA11398. The sequence goes on from WLNQ01000135.1 coordinate 932, forward strand.
GATTGAGTTGTGCGCGAGCGGCATAAATGGCAGCGGTGTAGCCAGCCGGGCCAGAGCCGATGATGATCAGTTCACGTACGTCACTCATGAATTTCCTCGCCAATTGATGGGGAGACTCCCCGGGTACAGGAACGATTCTAGGGTGCGAGTTATTCCGCGCCGCTGCCTGAAGCGGTTAAGGCGATCGTGAATTCGCCCATCACATCGGGATGGTTGGGGGAGCAATGCGGCCCAACGACCCACACATGCAAGATTGCAGGCGCTGTTGCAGAGGATTTTTCAAAATCCAGAGGGATAACCACGATGCCGGCAGCTGAACCGTGGAAGGTGGCCACATCAACCACGAGGGCACCGATCTTGGGATCTTTTGTGAGTGCATGAACACAAAGAGCCATACCGTCACTGGTTGTCATTTCGCCAACATTGGGCAAGGACGGCATGGTTTGAGCTGGCGCTGCCTTCATCAGCTGCTGAACTCCAGGAAGTCCATGAACCAGATCCCTGACCTGGGAGGTCAACGTGGTGGGCTGATAATCGGTGCCGCTGGCCAGTACTTGTTTGACCGGGAAAACCCCTTGGGAATTCGCAGCGATCGGGCTGCCCGCGGCAATCGCTGCGGGAGTTGAACTTTGAATGCTTTGCACCACCACACCAACGCCGAGTAAGGCCATGCCCGCGGCAGCAGTGCCTACGACCCAACTCCGCTTTGACCGGCGGTGTGCATCCAGACTGACCACATTGGAGGTGGCTTCACGGGCAATCTGCTCATTGAAGAGTGAACGCTCAAGTTTGGCCCAGACGTCATCAGGCATAGCCGGAGAGGTGAGTGGGTGTTCAGGGCTCAGGAAAGCGCCTTGTGGCCCCAGCGGGATGCTTTCCTCCCATGGGGTATCGCCGTCGTATTCACTCACCTTGGCCTCCATCATGACGTTGGACGGAATCGTCAATGTTTGGGTTCCGTAAATATTCGAGACGTTTGGCGAGTTTTGAGCGACCTCGTGAACATCGGCTCTTCACTGTGCCAGGAGGACAATCGAGCAATCTCGCCGCTTCATCAATGGGATAACCCTCAATATCGACGAGCATGATCGCGGCTCGTTGATCGTTAGGAAGTTCAGCAAGAGCTTGGGCCACGATCAATTCAGTTTCACGCTGATCGAGGAGATCTTGGGCTTCGGGGAGTCCGTTATCTGCAGATTCGTAGTCAGGTAGGGCCACAGTTGGCCGAGATTTGAGTCGACGGATGCGATCAAGACAGGCGTTGACCACGATTCGATGCAACCACGTGGTGACGGCCGCATCCCCTCGAAACTGATCAGCTCGCCGAAATGCAGAAATCAGGGCATCCTGGAGCGCGTCCTCGGCCTCGCTGGAATCGCCAATTGTGCGCTGGGCTACAGCCCAGAGCCGATCTCGGTGGCGAAAGACGAGTTCAGCAAATGCGTGGGGGTCGCCCGCCACATGCGCAGCAAGCAATTCCTCATCGGATTGCGTGGCAGACATAACTGGCGAGCCTAGTCCTGCATCGCGCCTAAATGAGTAACCCAAGCGGGGTGACTGCGCAATGTTGGACCAAGGGCAAGGAAGTAGGAAGTCCACCACCCATGCAGCTTCGCGGGTGGGAATTCCGACCCCTTCGATTTTCCTGCTTTAGAGAAACGTCTTTAGGAATTGCCGCGCACAATGACATTAGCGACCCGCACCTGATGCATATCTGGGTGCAGAACTGATGGCGGAAGTTTTGCGAACCAAAGCAAGACATAACGTCCAGCAACTTCACGAGGTGCACGCAGTGTGACTCGTGGTTTTCCTGCAGGTGCGGTTGCAAGAACTTGCCACTGGGCAGGATCGCTGTTAATCGAATTAGCCACACTAACGCGAACAGCTGAACCGATTTCGGCAAACTTCACCGTGACCGATGCGAGTGAATGTGATGTCCCCAGATCAAGTAGTAGGCCAACTCCACCTTTACTGTCGGCATCTGCTGTGGCATACAACTGTGACTTCCAAGAACTAGTTTTGCTCGCGTCAATTGCATTCTTAGCCAATAATTCTCGCTCGCGGCCAGCGGCACCATCGTTGATCGAGTCGAGATTGTCATCTCCAAAGGGATCAAAAGAAGTCACGGAAACAATGGGCAAGATCTGCACGGGGGCCTTGGACGCCACCGGCATAGAGCTGGGAGCGGGCTCAGCTGGCATCGATGAACTGATCGCACCTGTCACGTTTGTGTCTGGCCGAATAAAAAGTTGACGAAATGCGACAACGCTCAGCACCAGACCCGCAAGCAGCGCGATTGCTATCACTGCTCGTGTTCCCCAGAAAATAAAAAGTTTCGATTCGCGGGCAATGGCAACAGGATCAACGTGATCTCTGATCTTGGTTAATTCTCCCAAGAAATCTTCAACGGAACGTAACTTGGCGGTGCCGCGTGGGCGCTTAGCTTCGATCATGGCACGAGAGATCAACAGGTCAAGCGCAGGTGGAACGTCAGCGCGAACATGTGAAGCGGGTTCCACGTGCGAGCCATGCCGCGGTGCCGAAGGCAAGGCAAGCGGATTAGAAGCAGACTGCATCATCGTGGCAAAGAAAGGCGACTTTCCGGTCAATAAGAAGTAGAGCAACCCGCCCAGCGCATCCAAGTCCGAACGAATCAGATCCTCGTGTGGAGCACCCAACAAAACCGCGTCGATCGACATTCCAATAATGCGGACCTCTGCGGCATCGGTCATCACGACGCTGCTGGGAAGTAAGCGACCATGACGAATGCGAAGGGCATGCGCACGTACGAGTGCTTGTGCAACCTCCCACACGATGCCAACCGCTTGGTCCACATCAAGTGGTTCCCAACGGCGACTTTCCATAATCGAGGCAAGGGTGTGTCCTTGAACCCATTCATTGATCACGGCGATCATCGCCGGGGTGCTGTCATTTGCGGGTAGTTCAATAACGTCTAGGACTCGAATCAAGCGACGATCTTCGATCATCGCTGATGAGCGTGCTGCCTCTCGAAGTGCAGCAGCGCGAGGATCGTCGGCAACTAGTGTGCGAATGATGACTTCGCGGTCCAAAGTGAGGTCGTATCCACGCCAGTAGGCGGTTGCACTGTCTGGAACAAAGAGATGTTCGATGAGGCGATAACGATCAAGTGGGCTAGTCATGCTTTTCGAAGCACCTTCTTACGTACGAGAGCCATTGCCGCATGGAGTTCGTGAACGCGTAAGAAATAAGCGGCCAATCCATAAACGATCATTCCTATTGGCGCCATCACTGCAACGTCAATCAACACGTTGCCTCGACTAGCCAGACCAGGGTTGTACCCCTGTGTGCCAAGAATCCAGCGTGCCAAAACCATGGCGACTAAAGCCAGAATCGCGGCAAAGAAGATCCGGGCCAAGGCCCAAGAGGTAACACCAGATCGCATGCCGCCCAGACGACGGGCTAGGAACCACCAAGCGATGGCCATCCCGATCCAGTAGGAAAGACCGTAGGTAAGTGCAAGCGAGGCGACCTGCTGGCCACCGCCTTTGACGATATTGAACAGTGGAATCGCCATCACCATCCAGGCGATAGAAAAGCCAACAGTGATGAAGAACGGTGTCCTGGTGTCTTCGAGGGCGTAGAACCCACGCAGGATGACGTAGAACAAAGTGAAGGGCACGAGGCCGATCATGAACACCGAAACAATTTGACCCATGATTGAAGCCTGCTCAGGTGTTGCCGCGCCATAGCCAAAGAGCAAGACCGCGATATCAGCACCAAGAACAAACAGAATCGCGGCAATCGGTGCAATCACAGCGACGATAATTCGCATAGTCGAGCTCACTTCGCGGCCTACATCGTGAAAGCGTCC
>WLNQ01000136.1 GCA_009699705.1 Actinomycetota bacterium
ACTTGCTGGCCTTGTCGTTTCTCGCACTGAGCCTGACCTCATGGAATGGGATTATGGCAACTGGGAAGGGAAAACCACTCCCGAAATCAGGCAGGCACTTGACGACCCCACCTGGCTCATCTGGGATCACCCCATTCCCGGGGGTGAACAACTCAGCGACGTCGCAATTCGTGTCGATCGAGTTATCACCGAAGTGCTGCCCACTATCGACACTGGAGGCACAGCGGTACTCGTCGCCCATGGGCACGTATTGCGCATTCTCGCAGCGCGATGGCTGGGCCAGACACCTATCGATGGCCGTTATCTGGCGCTCGATCCAGCCACCATCTCTATCTTGGGCTTCGAGCATGAAGAACACGTGATCAATGTCTGGAACTCACCTCGCTAGATTGCACCTGTGCAAAATGAAGCTTCCACTAGCCGCCAACTGCGCTTCGCTGTCTTCCTTCAATCCCTTGCTGCCATCTTGCTCACTGGGGCCGGGATAGTTCGATGGAACGCTTTCGGCTTTGACCTCTGGGCTGCTGTATTGATCCTTGCGGGGCTTGGCGGAGCAACCGCTGCCACCTTCCTCGTGCGCGCAATACGTAGGACATAGACTCAATCCCACCAAGGGGAGCTCGCAGATTCGGCGGGCTGAGAGGGTGGACGCATCCACCGACCCATACAACCTGATCTGGGTAATTCCAGCGCTAGGGAAGCGGTCTCGATGCCTTCAGTTCTGTCAAAAATATGCCTAACCATTGCTGTCAGCAGCAGTTTGCTTCTTGCTGCCTGCGGGTCCTCGCAGCAGGCAGCTGGGCCTGCCACTGTCACTTTGCTTACACATGATTCATTTGTGGTGAGTCAAGCACTTATTGACCAGCTAAAAACCGAAACTGGAATCACGCTAAAAATCACTACTGCAGGAGATGCCGGCGCAATGGTTGCTGGCGCTGTACTTGCATCCGGAGCGCCCAGCGCTGACGCGATGTTCGGCATTGATAACACTTTGCTCACCAAGGCTGTTGATGCACGGGTGTTCAGCCCTTACACATCCAAGAATCTCGACTCAGTGATTCCTGCCCTCCAGAAAGACACTGGGGATGGCGTCGTCACGCCAATTGATTATGGCGATGTCTGCATCAACATTGATGATGCTTGGTTCGCTAAGAATAAACTTGCCAAACCGACATCCCTTGACCAACTCGTTGATCCCGCATACAAGGACCTGTTGGTTGTTGAAGACCCCGCCACGTCATCACCGGGTCTGGCATTCATGCTCGCAACCATCGCGAAGTACGGCGATCAGTGGACAAAGTATTGGGACAAGCTCAATCAAAACGGAGTGAAAGTTTCAGGTTCTTGGACTGACGCGTACGAAAGCGCTTTTAGCTCGACTGGGGGCACCTATCCGCTTGTTGTTTCATATGCCACAAGCCCACCTGCTGAGATTGTTTATGCAGAGAACCCGAAACCAACCAAACCAACAACGTCGGTTCTTACCGATGGTTGCTACCGCCAAGTTGAATTCGCTGGGGTGCTCCGAGGCACGCAAAATGAGCAAGCGGCGCAACAGGTTGTCGACTGGCTACTTTCCGAAGGTGTGCAAGCAGATGTGCCTTTGTCGATGTTTGTCTTTCCGGCCCGAACAAACACACCGCTGCCTGAAGTTTTCACAAAGTTTGCCGCGAAGGTTCCTCGCCCCTCGCAGTTGCCTGCATCTGGCGTCAACGCCAATCTGAAAAAATGGCTCAGCGAGTGGGGGCAGGTGATGGGCCGCTGAATACTCCAGCATGGTTGAGATGGATGTGGGTCGTACCTGCCGTCTTTCTCGTCGCCTTACTTGGAGTGCCAATCACAACTGTGCTGCAGCGTTCTTTTGATGTGGGTAACTCATTTGAAATTGCTCCGCAACTGAGCATCGCTTTTTCAGCCGCTGGACAAGCACTCCTGAGTACCTTTCTTGCCGTCTGTATTGGATTGCCAATAGCTGGCGTTCTATCTACGTATTCGTTCAAGGGACGCGCCTTAACTCAGGCAATTATTACTGTCCCTTTCGTGTTGCCCACTGTTGTTATCGCGCTGGCTTTCCGAGAACTCTTGGGATCAATTTTAGTTCCTGGGCTCTTGCTCGTAGTCATCGCGCATACCTACATCAATTTGGCAGTCATCGTACGAATTGTCGGTGCAACATGGCAACAACTTGATCCCAGAACAGTGATCGTGGCACGAAGTTTGGGTGCATCACCCTTCAGGGCTTTCATGACCGTAACTTTCCCTCAGCTGCGAGCTTCACTTGCTAGTGCAGCCTCAGTCGTCTTTATCTTCTGTTTCACATCCTTGGGCGTGGTCCTTGTTCTTGGTGATAGTTCTACGCGCACTTTAGAATCGCAAATTCTGCGAGAAACCTCGCTCCTCCTAGATTTTCCAACAGCGGCAATCACCGCAATTCTCCAACTCGCCATGGTCAGTTTCGTACTGCTCCTCGGTGCCCGAGCATCACTCAAGCGAACAGCCAAAGGAGCGATTCTTCGGTTTTCAAGCCTCTCTCCATGGGCCTCGCCTTCGCAGCGTCGGTATGTTTTATTCATTGCAACTACAGCTTGCCTGATCGTGCTTATTCCATTGCTCTCACTGGCTTACGGCTCCCTGCACAGTTCCCAGGGCTGGACACTGGAGTGGTGGAGTTCGCTGACGAGCGTTGATTCTGGAACGACTCGGCTTGGTTCGCCTCTCGGGGCAATCGCGACATCATTTAAATACGCATTGATCACGGGTGTCATCGCAGGAACAGTGGGCGCGTGCGCAGCAGTGGGTGTACTCACCCATCGATTAGGCCGGGCCGTTGCCCTCATTGCTCTAGCCCCTTTGGGTGTGTCTGCCGCAACGTTGGGCCTTGGTCTCATGCTCGCGTTTGGCCGGCCGCCCTTGGATCTGCGCGGTAGTGACTTGCTGTTACCCATCGCCCACTCCATCGTCGCCGTTCCCCTTGTTATCGCTGTCGTGTTGCCAACTCTGCTGACAACCGATCGCCGGTTTGCCATTGCAGCGAGCTCTCTTGGCGCAAGTCTTACTCGAGCATTCCTGACGGCCTACGGACCAATCCTTCGAATCGTCATGATCGCCGCCGCTGGATTAGCGGCCTGCGTATCACTGGGTGAGTTTGGAGCAGCTTCCTTTCTCACCCGATCTGGTGCCCCGACTGTGCCAGTTCAGATCATCCGGTTACTCCAACGACCAGGAGAGCAATCATTTGGCGTAGCTTGCGCGCTTGCGATGGTGCTCGTGCTGGGAACAATTGCATTAGTGGCGGCCATTGATGCACTCGGAAATAGGAAGCGAACTCGATGAATCAGGGAATAGAACTTCGCGAATTACGTGTGGGCTACGAATCAACATTGCTCACCGTAAACATGCACCTGCGCGATGAAATTACGGTGATTCTTGGTCCCAGTGGATGCGGAAAATCAACGTTACTGTCAACCATTTTGGGTAGCGTTCCAGCGCTCGGTGGTTCGCTCGTGCTTAACGATGTAGACATCACGAAAGCCCCAATTCACGAACGTCGTATTGGCATGGTTTTTCAGGATCCATTGCTGTTTTCACATCTCACCGTGATTCAAAACGTGATGTATGGACTGCGGCGAGCAGGTGTGAGCAAAGGCCTAGCTACGCAGAAAGCTGGTGAACTTCTTGAGTGGGTAGGTCTCCAAGGTTTTCAATCACGATCAGTCCAAGAACTGAGCGGCGGACAGGCTCAGCGAGTCGCCCTTGCGCGGGCTCTAGCACCCGAGCCAGCGGTGCTCTTGTTGGACGAGCCGTACAGTGCTTTGGATTCGCAACTGAGAACTCGTCTAGCCACCGAAGTTGCAGAGCTCCTTCGATCTCGCAACGTAGTTGCACTTCATGTGACGCACGATGAATTAGAAGCGCGGAGCATCACTTCGGAAATTTTTCGCGTTGATCATGCTTCACTCTCGCGAGTAGCTACATAAAATCGATAGTGAGCGGAGCGTGATCACTCCACCGTTCCGCGTAGGTTGCCGCTTTGCCGACCACCGCGCTCTGCGCACGTTCAGCAAGCTTTGATGTGGCAATGACGTAATCAATGCGCCAACCACCGTCCGTGTCAAAACCCTTTCCACGCCAAGACCACCAGGTATACGGTCCTGGGCCTTCGCCACCAAGCGCCCGTCCGAGATCTGTCCACGACTTCTCAAACCATCGATCGAGATACACGCGTTCTTCTTTTAGGAAACCCGAATTCTTGAGATTTCCTTTCCAGTTCTTAATATCAACTTCGTGATGCGCGATATTGAAATCTCCACAGACAAGCGTCGGGCGCTTGCGGCGAGCTGACTGCAACGTAGTCAAGCGTTGGTCCATAGCTTCTAGGAATGTGTATTTTTCAGTTTGCTTTGTCGTCTCTACCTCACCGGCATTCACATAGACCGACACCACAGTGATGGGACCAAGCTCGGTATCAACATCGACTTCCACCCAGCGACCTTGTGCGTCAAGCTGTTCGTGCCCAACGGTTATTCGCTTCGCTGGCGATTTGGTGAGGATGGCAACTCCAGCTCTACCTAACTGCGGGGCTGGCGAATGTTGGACATGCAGGTGAGAAAGGGGGGATTCTTTGAGAACCTCATGTAGTTGTTCGTG
>WLNQ01000137.1 GCA_009699705.1 Actinomycetota bacterium
CCCTGCGCTCTAGCGATGTCAATGAGTTCAAGGGTTTGCGCCTTGGCAACTGCATATGGCGTGACCGGGCAACGTGGAGTTCGTTCATCTTGCGGTGAGACTTCCGTGCCTTCAAAGACTGTGCCAGACGCAGCCTGCACAAACCGCACTGTCGCAGTCGTTCCGCGAGCTCGACTCGCAAGTGTCTTCATTCCAGCCAAGATCGCTTCAACTGCAACCACATTGATCTTGTGAGTTAACTCTGGATTCGCTGAAGCTTCAACGAGTGAGCTGATGCCGCCAAAGTTGTAAATCTCATCAGGTGCAACGTCAATCACCAGTTGCTCAAGTGCATTTGGATCACCGAGATCACACTCAAGGACTTCAGCAGTGGGTGCGTATTTCAGGTAATGCGAATAATCATGATCCGGTTTTACGATGCCAACCACTTCATAGCCGTCAGCAAGCAGCATTTGTGACAGCAGTGTGCCGTCTTGCCCTGCTACTCCAGTGATGAGTGCCTTCATGCTGACGCACGTACTCGTTTCTGATCAGAGAATAAAATTAGAACTTGCCTTCTGGCGCACCATCAAGGCGAGCAATGTCTGCATCCACCATGATCTTTGCGAGTTCAGGTGGCAACACCTTTGCTTCCCAACCCAAGACGCGCTTTGCCTTGCCAGCATCGCCGATGAGTTCATCAACTTCAGTTGGTCGCAAGAACTTGGGATCAAACTTGACGTAATCCTCCCAGTTCAAGCCAACATGCTTGAAGGAGAAATCAAGGAAGTCGCGAATTGTGTACGCGGTGCCTGTTGCAAGAACAAAATCGTCTGGCTCATCAGCTTGCAGCATCCGCCACATGCCATCGGTGAATTCCGGTGCGTAACCCCAGTCGCGAATTGAGTCGAGGTTGCCCATCCACAATTCGGTCATGTTGCCCTTGAGGATGTTGGCAACGGCAAGAGTGATCTTGCGGGTCACGAAGGTTTCACCGCGACGTGGTGATTCGTGGTTGAAGAGTTGGCCGTTAACGGCAAACATGTCGTAGGCCTCGCGGTAATTCTTTGTGATCCAGTAGCTGTAGACCTTTGCAGCGCCATACGGGCTACGCGGGTAGAACGGTGTGTCTTCGTTCTGAGGTGGAGGGCTGGCACCGAACATTTCGCTGGTGCTGGCTTGGTAGAAACGAATGCTGGTGTCATGGCTACGAATGGCTTCAAGCATGTTCAGCGTGCTCACACCCGTTGCTTCGGCGGTGTAGAGCGGCTCATCGAAACTCACGCGCACATGTGACTGAGCAGCAAGGTTGTAAACCTCATGTGGGCTGATCTCGCGCACGAGCTGATGCATGCGAGCTGCGTCCGTGACATCGCCGTAATGTAGGTGCAAGTTCTTGCCTGGAATGTGCTCGTCGTGGTGCAAATGATCGATGCGGCCCCGGTTAAATGAGCTCGAGCGGCGCACGATGCCGTGCACCTCGTAGCCCTTTTCCAACAACTGGGCAGCCATATAAGAGCCGTCCTGACCCGTCACGCCAGTAATGAGCGCGCGCTTTGCTTCCGTCAAGACATCCTCCGACCGAATATCGGACAGCCTTGAGGCGGCCCGGTTAAATTGAGTAGGTGCAGCCTACCGGCTCTTTTTATGCACGCTCGAAGTCAGACCCTGTAACTAGCGTCTATTTATGTCAGTCTCAGAAGTTTGCGCGCACCGAGGCAAGTAAAGGTTCGACCCTACTTCCGCGAATAATACAACTCTTGAGGTATATAACGCATAAGGTTTACTTTTATTGTTAATCGCAGAGAAGGAGGGGCATCGTGGCTAAGAGTCTTGATGATCTGCTGCACGAGCGCCCTGTCGATCGCTCGGTGGTTGATGCGCACAAAAAGCGCTTACTCGATGAGGTTCGGGCTTACCGGCTGCGTGAACTGCGTGAGGCAGCAAACCTGACGCAGATTGAACTTGCCTCGCGCCTGCAAGTGAGCCAAAACCGGGTGTCCCGTATCGAGCACGGTGATATTGAGCGAGCACAGGTCGACACCCTACGCAAATACGTCGAAGCACTAGGTGGCACGTTGCGGGTTGAGGTTGAGTACGGCGACGAGCGCATTCAGATCGCGTAGAGTCCACCTGTGTCGTCATCCGTGGCAGTCGTTGTTCCAACGTACAGGCCAGAACTCGGCGCACTTCTGGCTTTGATTACCACTCTTCAGACGGCCGGCCATCCTGTTCTCGTCACCGACGATGGCTCGCCGGCAATCTTCGATCCAGTCTTGCGCGCTGTCGCCGATCTTGGTGTGACAGTGATTCGTCATGAGAGCAACGACGGCATCGCCCGCGGGCTCAATGAAGGTCTTGGATTCGCTGTGGATTCAGGCGCCACTTGGCTACTCACCGTTGATCAAGATTCCGCGCTGCCACCGGGATACGTTGATTCATTGCTGCCTTGGGCTGTTTCTGGTGTGGGCGTGGTGGCCGCTGAGCACATCAACGATGCAAGCGGATCCATTGGTTACCCATCACGATTGGTTGATGGTCAGGTGACCACTGAAGAAGTAATCCAGACCGGTTCGCTTTGGTCGGTTGAACATATGCAGGTAGTCGCCGGTTTCGATGAGTCGTTAGGCATTGATGCGGTGGACGCGGCAGCTTGTCTCCGACTTCGCGAGCAGGGTCTGAAAGTCGTGCTGGCCCCTGACGTTTCTCTCACGCATCACCTCGGCAACGCCCGGCAAGTTCGGATCTTTGGCAAAACCATGCTGGCAACAGGCCACAGTGCCGCCCGCCGCACCACCATGGTGCGCAATCGCCTCAAGCTGGCTCCAGCTGAATTTCGTCAATCTCCACTTCACGCGTTTCGCACTCTTCGTCGAGTCGCAGTGAACGTTGCGTTGGCTGCTTTGGTTGAAGAAGACCGCTTAGCGAAGGCCAAAGCAGGGCTACGCGGCTTACTCCCTGGTTCTAAGCGTTAATCTTGCGCACTAATCGAGGGGAGCTCCTGTGAAGGGCATCATTTTGGCCGGCGGCACCGGTAGTCGGCTATGGCCGATCACCAAGGGCGTCAGCAAGCAATTGCTTCCGGTTTATGACAAGCCGATGATTCATTACCCACTCGATACGCTCATTGGCGCTGGGCTGCGCGATGTTCTCATCATTACGACTCCTGGCGATTCGGAAAGTTTTTCGCGTTTGCTGGGCGATGGAACTTCGCTAGGAATGAATATCCAATACGCCGTGCAACCCTCGCCAGACGGTTTGGCTCAAGCATTTTTGATTGGTGCCGACTTTCTCGACGGTGACCAAGCAGCACTAGTTCTTGGCGATAACTTGTTTTATGGGCCGTCTCTTGGCCGCAAACTCTCACAACTCACCAATCAAGTTGGCGCAAATGTTTTCGCCTACGAGGTAGCGAATCCATCTGAATACGGTGTTGTTGAATTTAACTCAGATGGTGTTGCTATTTCGATTGAAGAAAAGCCAACATCACCGAAGAGCAACTTCGCTGTTCCTGGTTTGTACTTTTACGATGAGACCGTTGTTGAAGTGGTCAAGCACATCAAACCAAGTGCTCGCGGAGAACTTGAAATCACTTCAGTCAATGATCACTACTTGCAAGCTGGCACCCTCACTGTTTCTGTACTCGAGCGAGGAACTGCCTGGCTTGATACTGGCACCTTCCGCTCGCTTCAAGATGCTGGAGAATTCGTTCGTGTGATTGAAGATCGCACTGGAACGAAGATCGGTTGCATCGAGGAAACAGCATGGCGCAATGGCTGGATCACAGACGAACAACTACTTAAGCATGCTGATGAACTTGCGAAATCAGGCTACGGCGGATACCTGCGAGCATTAATCAAGTAATGCTCAACCTTTGGAAAACTTGTTCTTCACCTTCCGAAGTTTTTCTGTCGCCCTGTAAGCCTTGCTCGACATGATTGAGGCAAGCGCTGAATCTGCGGCAGCAGTTCCTGCAACCGTGCTGGTAAATACCGTCGGCATGGCAATGACGTGTTGAAAGAAATCAATGAGTGTGCGCGCAAACCCATCCCAGGTGTGTTGAGCGATTGCCGCTTGCAGATGCGCAATACGTAAATCTGCAGCTTGCGGGTCACTCAGCAAAGCCGTGAGATCTTTGGCAAAGGCGTCAATCGTCCAGAGTTTCGGTGTGGTGTTCACGCCGCTGACTTCCTTGAGCGGCCCAAAACTTGCAAATGTGGTTGGGGTACCCAGGGCCGCCGCTTCATACGGAACAAAGCCAAAGCCTTCAGCGCTCGATGGGTACAGCACTGCATGCGCATTTGCTAGCAGCCATTCGCGTGAGGCCGGAGTGACATGGCCAATCGTGTGTGCTGAGCCGCGCAGATCCACGTGCTTTGCAAGCAGTTCTTCTTCGCCTTGTTTCGAGCTACTGCTCTTCACGTGCAATCCTGCGAGAACCAACTCGCATGCTTCACCTGCTTGCAGTACTTGCTGCCACACCGCAATCGCAAAGTCGCGATTCTTGTGTTGGAAATCATTTCCCAGCACCAGCACAAAGCGCTTGTCACCCAGGTTCTTTACTAGATCGTTAAGGTCACTATCGGGTTGATCTGGTGCA
>WLNQ01000138.1 GCA_009699705.1 Actinomycetota bacterium
GACCATAGGTTCTCCAGAAGTTCAGGTACTCATTGACGGCTGGACAGTAGTGACGGCCGATCGGTCTTGGGCCTCGCACTGGGAACACACCGTGGCGATCACTGAAGACGGCCCTTGGGTATTAACCGCATTGGATGAAGTTCGACTCTAGGAAGGTCAGTACAAGACATGAAGAAACTCATTGCAGCAGTTTTTGCAGCATTCGCCATCCTGGGTGCAACTCCCGCACATGCGGCTCCTGCAGTGCAGGAGGTTGTTCTTGTGACGACTTTGACGAGCACCGGCACCAATCTGACCACGATTGGCAACGTCACCTATGGCTGGAACGACCTCAAAGGCGTTTCTAACTGGGGCACGACCACCGCAACAATCCGATTCCAAGGCGATGTTGGCTACAAGAATGGCAGCGGTCCATTCAACGGTTACTTCACGATCACGCGCGCTGATGGCGCACAGCTTGCTTTCCACATTGATGGTCAAGCACTTGCGTACCCCGTAGCCTCCGGAACAAAAACCAACTTCCGAGGCGTGATGAGTTACCTTCAAGGTTCGGGCGCCTATTCAAATGCGCAGGCTACCGGCGTCATGGTTGGCTCACGCGATGCAGCTCTGGGTAGCCCAGTGCGCATGACCTTGCGTTTCACTGTAGTTCCGCGATCGTAATTGCGCTGGTAACCATTTGTGTTTCCGTTTGATTCACTTCGCCGACAAGTTCAATACATCTAGCGGCATCGAGTATTAACGCGTTAGTTACCGACTGATCTTCAATTGGTTGCTCAATCGCAACAAACTCTTTACTACGGCGTGGTGTCCTCCTAAAACCAATTTGGTTACTAGAGGAGGAAATGTGCGTTACGCATATCCAATCGTCGCAGCAATTGCTGCTGGCACGATGGTCGTGAGCATTTCAGTTGCATCCGCAGACAGTGGTTTTTCATACATGGAGCCAGTTGCAAGCGGCGTCAGTCTTAAGGTTCTGGCTACTGCCGGAGACAAAATTAATGGCTACACCTTATTCGGCGTGCCTGACGGCATGGGCGTATTGCAAGATGGAAACAACGCCACAATTCTGATGAACCATGAACTTTCCGCAGCTGACAAAGTTGCAGGCATTGCTAAGCGCGCCAACGGGCTAGCAACAGCTTCGACCGTTTCAGCACTCAACTTCGACACCGCTACAGGCGGCATTGTCGGAGCCACTGAATTGTTGAAGAACATTTCTTGGTACGACTACGCAACTGGGCAGTACGGTTCCAAGCCAACAGCTCCAAGCGGCGCAGCTGCAAAAGATGCTTTCGGCACGGGGAATCACGCAATCGCGCTGAACCGCTTTTGTTCGTCATCCACTGTGCAACCGGGTGGTTTGTCTTACAAAGAAACCAAAGATGGCAAGTCCATTACTTATGGTTACACTGGCGCGGCTTACCTCACCACTGAAGAGGGCAGCGATGAGTCACGTGCATTCATTTCTGATACCTCCGGAAACTTGATCCAACTCCCACGGCTGGGTCTTGGCGGCAAGGAAACCGCAGTCGTGGTGCCCACGGGTAACAAGGTCACTGCAGTCATGAGCAACGAAGATGGCGCTGCAACAGCCAGCCAGTTGTGGATGTACGTCGGAGAAAAGACAACTGCCGGAAGTTGGACTGAAAAGGCTGGCCTCACTAACGGTAAGAACTACGTGATGGCAGTTGACGGCTACAACGATGACAACTTGATCCGTAACAGCGTTGGCAAGGGCAAGGCACTCCCAGTCAACTTCAAAGAATTGAACTGGAACCAAAACGGTGTCGCTCAAAATGACGAAGCGATGAAGTCAGGAACTGTCATGGCTCGCGTTGAAGACGGTGCGTTTGATCCAAAGAATCCAAATACGTACTACTTCCTCACCACTGAATCCGATAAGGATCCAAAGGCAACTGCAGTAAACCCTGCTTTACCAAAGGCATCCCGCGATGGTGGGGCACTTTGGAAGCTTGAGTTCAATGATGTGAAGAACCCATTGGCTGGCGCAAAGCTGACCATGTTGCTTGACGGTTCCGAGTCGATCTTCATGAGCAAGCCAGACAATATTGAAGTCGACGGCCTTGGCAACATCTTGATCCAAGAGGATCCAGGCGGCAACGATGCCATTTCGCGGTTGATCGCTTACCGCATCTCAGATGGCAAGATGGCAACCGTTGCGAAGTTCAAGGATGTGTACTTCAAGCCAGGTGGCGCTCAGTTCATGACCAATGACGAAGAAAATAGTGGCGTTGTCAATGCTACGAAGTTCATCGCCAAAGCTGGTGACACCAAGAGTTACTACTTCTTAAACGCCCAGGTCCATGTTCCTGCCGATAAGGCTCGGATCGATTTGGTTGGAAGCTCGACTGTGTCACAGCAGTTGGTGGATTCCATCGAGGGTGGTCAGATCTACCTGATGACGATTCCTAGCTGGGATTTGGTTTACAACTCATAACCCAGACAAGCACTGCACGATAAAGGGTGTGGGACAGGAGCAAATCCTGGCCCACACCCTTTATCGTGTCAGTGGTGAGCCTTGTTGATCATTGCCACCATCTTTAAATTAAGTGCCACGAAACGTACGAACTGAAGCAAGACGTTCTTTCGAGCCTTGAGTTCCTTCTCGGTGGGAACCGGTGCATCGGGAAATGTCTCGAGTACAGACATGAATTGCTCGACCTTCTATTCGGGAATCAGATACCAAAACGGACGAGCTTTGGCTTTATAGATAAACAGGTAATGCAGCATGACTTTCATCCAGTGCGCGCTCAAACCGATCTCGCCATACGTCTCTTTCGTATCGCGACCCAGCTCGCCGTATTTCTCTTTATCCGGGATGATCGGGAAGACCGTCATGGCTGCAGCTTGACCAGTGCGCCAGCCCTTGCCTGCAGATGCGATGCATGCTGCACCCATGTCTGCCATGGATGCAGTGTGGACTCTGCCCTGTGCCCCATGCTTAATTCGCTCAGCGATCGACTGCGCCACTGCGCGTCCAATGACACCTGAAGGCATGCCCGTGCGGGGTGGAGCCGGTGCAATAACTGTGCCGTTCGGGCTCGTGCGCGGGCGTGACATTTGGTGTGGGGGAGCGAAGGCGATACCTGCAGCCCAGACGTTGTCGTACTTCACGGATTGATACGTCTTAGGCCAGTCGCTGGCTTTCCATTCTTCATATGGTTTCGCGGTGTAATCAGCATCAACTTTCATGAAACCGCTGGGTGCAAATACTTCCGCAGTGATGTCGTTATCGTTGGCATCGAAGGCTTTCATATCTACTCCGCGAAATGGGGGAAGTAACATCGCGAAGTCGAAGGCTTGCGAATTCTTTGTGCCATCGACTTGTTCGTAGAACGCAACTCCTGGTTCCACTTTTTCAATATGTGCAGACAGGATCGCCTTGACTCCGCGTTCATGAAAAAGCGATTCAGTAAATGTTTGGCTCGGAATGATTTGATCCTTATGACCGAAGTTCATTCCGTCCATGCCGAAGTCACCGAGCTGATTTTCATTCGTGATGTAGATGACGTCAGCGTTGTCGCGGACACCTTCTTTCACGAGTTCGTGTTCCACGTTGAAGGTGTATTCGAAAGCCGCGCCTTGGCAGGTGCACGTGCCGTGGCCCATCCCGATGAGCAGCGTTTGATGCTGGCCAGCCTTGAGCTTGGCAACCACATCTTCAAAGGCTTTCGCGGTTTCAACCGCATGCCCTGCCGTGCACACCGACCACGTGTGTCCGTCGGGTCCAAGTCCAGGGGTGGCGCCAAAATTCAACTTTGGGCCGGTGGCGTTAATCAAGAAGTCGTATTCAAGGTTGGCGACCTGCCCGGCCCTTGCGGGATCGGTGTATTTCACGCTTACATGAGGCCGCTTCACGGTGGGGCTGCCCTCTGGGTGTATCTCGATGCCCAGGGCCTGATGGAACTCGATGCCCTTGCGCTTATAGATAGGCGCTAGGGGGAAGGTCACTTGCTTCACGCTCATTTGGCCAACACCGACCCAAATATTTGATGGAATCCAGTTCCATTTGGAGTTTGGCGCGACAACAACGACTTCATGCTCTTTTCCGAGCATCCTTCGTAGGTGCAAGGCCGCGGTGTGCCCAGCAATCCCAGCGCCCAAAATTACGGTCCTTGCCATCGAGTACTCCCTGCCCACAACGTTCGTCTATAATTGCCTCGTTCACTCCTTTTGAACATATACCCCGAGGGGTATGGGATGCGCGCTGAGAAATCAGATTTATTCGGACATTTCGACCCGATTATGCGATTGGGTACCCGGCCCTCTAGACTTTGCAGGCTGTCGTTGGCTTCCCCAACTCCCGTCACCATGTATGTGTGGATGTCGTGTGTCTGGGAAAGAACGGCTTCAGCACCCACCAAGACGAAGGACGATGCAACAGCATGGGCAAAAAAGATGGAGCGATCGAGCTTGAGGGCACGATCATGGAGTCTTTGCCTAATGCAATGTTTCGCGTGGAGTTGGACAACGGTCACAAAGTTCTTGCACACATCAGCGGCAAGATGCGGATGCACTACATCCGTA
>WLNQ01000139.1 GCA_009699705.1 Actinomycetota bacterium
CTAACCGATGCCATAACCCGCGGACCAGTAAGACCCATCTGAGCCGCGCGTCGTTCACCAACCATTACAACAGCAGCCGCTCCATCACCAAACAGGCCACTAGCAACAATGTTTGCCATCGAAGTGTCATCGCGCTGAATAGTCAACGAGCACAACTCAACTGAAACCAATACTGCGACGTCATCTGGGTGACCGACAAGATAGTCGTGTAGGCGTGCGATACCTGCAGCTCCGGCAACGCAACCCAAGCCAAATACGGGCAGTCGTTTCACATCGGCCGGCAAGCCAAGTCGAGATACGAGCCGGGCATCAATCGACGGCACGGCGATACCAGTGATTGATGTCGCCATGATCATTGAGACATCCGAGGCAGCAAGCCCAGCAGAGTCAAGAGCTCCAGCGACGGCAGCTTCGGCTAGATCTAGTGCCACCCGAATGTAGGCGTCATTCGCGTCGCCAAAACTCTCAAGACCGACGTATTCAGCAAGTGGCAGCGCAAGATGACGGGTCTGGATGCCAGTGGCCTCGTGAATGCGTTCAATAACTTTGAGAAAAGAACCATCGGGAGAAACAACGTTGGCAAAGGCTGCAGTGATCTCGGCCTGCGGGTAACTGTGCTCCCCCAAGACACTATGAACGCTTGCAATGACGCTCATAGATAACGGCAAACAGTTGGCGCCGAGCCATCTACCCGAAGAGCAGCCAGATACAACTCAACGGGACACACAAGCGCTCGCATAATGACTAATAATAATGAATCCCACCCAAGGACGCACTACCCACACCTTGGGCCTAATTAGCAGTAGTACATCTCCTGATTACCCAGCAAGCCGTGAGACGTCTGTTGCATGGCCCCGACCGTGTCTTCGGTTGGTGAAGTCCAGGCAATAGCGAAGACGACGGGCTTGTTTTCCATCCCGGGCATTGTTTTGCGAGCCACACTGACCTTGAAGGTTTCGATTGACTTCTTCGTGCCAGGCCAACAAGCAGTTGCTTTCTTTCGCGCTAATGCTTGCTTCGTGGTCAAGGTCTGACCTGAAGGACCTCCGCTGCCAAGAACAATGTTGGTCATCCCCTCAGTGTTGCCTTCCCAAGGGGCAGAAAGAGTGAAGGACGATCCAGGCGTCCAGGCAGTAGGCAGCGTAAATGAGGCCACGCCCCTGCGCACCTTGGCTGTTGGACCCTGCCAATAGTTAGGCGTAGCCGGCAAGAATGCAGATGGTGGATTGGACAGAAGGCCTCTTTGAACACCAATCGTGCATCCTTCACAACCCGTCACAACAAAGCGCATCAACGTTTGTGGACCAGCCGTTGAAGTTGGAGATGCAGAAGCAACTGGCGAAGGAGCAGAGGTAGCCGCCCGAGCAGGGCTTAAGCCAGCGCAGAGACTACCGAGCAAAATACTGCTCAGACCAACAACGAGTGCCTTCTTCATCTGATCTCCCTCAGCGCGACAAAACACCAAAACATTGAGTTCAGGTTCCGATCGCATCTTAGAGATGAATCCGGAAGAAAACGCTGATTGCGTACCGAAGCCAAGACTTAAGCCAGATCAGGAAGGCATCGTGATGTGCGTGCCTGGAGTCTGCTCCACCGTGCCCCCAGCATTCTTGCAGGCATTATCGAAACTACCGGTCTCTGAACTGGTGGTCACACTGCCAGGAGGCGTGAGTTCACCGCCGGTTGAAGATATGCAGACTGACATCGCTGGGTAGTTCACTGTGGTGGTGGTGACGTTGTCAATGAACAAGCTCACGGTGCCAAAGCTTGTTGGTGGCACCACATATTGAGCATTAGCAATCGGCTTCAGGCTTGCTGGCTGCACATCATTTTGCACAAGTTCAGCACGGAAAGTGACCGTTGAGGCATTGAGTAACTTCGGATCGGTGAGTACAACAACAAAGGAATCGCTAGCACCTGAAGGATCGTGCTCGACCAACACAGCATTAGGTGCCGCGGATGCGAAAACCTGTGGCCATGCAATAACGGCGCGACCCAGAGGCACGACAGCGGTGTCACGAACAGGACGATCAGTGAACGCCGTGATGGCGTCATCTGCGCCAGTCAGGGTCAATAAGTAGGAACCATCTGCATTCTTCTTCATTGAGCCAGCATCTGAAGACAAACTAAACAGCCAGCTCGGTACTGACGAAGAGGCGGAAGAAGACCCAGATGAAGCAGTGGCATCAGTTGTCCGATTGGAAGTAATCCAGGCTGTCAAGCCAATAACAACTAGAAAGGCCACAACCAAAGCTGTCCATTTTGTCTTATTCACCCATTGAGACTATTCTAGGGCGATAAACCCGATCACACCGACATCAAGGCAATCAGAGATTTACCGGGACGAGAAATCCAGGAGATTTCGCTTCAAGATGGGTAAACAAAATGAACTCGCCTGACGAAAAGACCCAACATAAACCAGGAACCTTGATGCCTGATTCTCACTTGGATTCTGAGACCACTCTCATTGCTTCACTCCATTGACTGAGTCAACGTTGTGGCGTAGAAGCTGCCACCTGCAAGCTGCATAGTGACCGAGCATGTGAGATAGCCGTTCAAGATCTGCTGGGCTGTCGGCTGACACGAAACGGTCACCTGATCCTGCATCAGACCCAGCTAGTGGATGGGCGTGTTGTATGAGCCGCTGGTTGTGTTGTCGATTTACGGAATAATCCTTGTCAAAACTTTGAAACACTCTGTGACCGAGCTAAGCGGTCAACTTGCGTAAAAGTTGTTGAGTTTCTGGATCCACCGAATACAAGTAAGTGCCGATCATTCCGCGCGTGAGTAAAACCTTGTAAACATTCTTAATAAGCCGATCAAACTCTTCTGGTATAACTGATTTAAGGCTCCGGAAATCAGGATCCTTGTTTGCGCCTCTCACCATTTCCCAATGATCTGAGCGCCATACGAGATCCGGTCCAAAAATTACGCCATTCCAGTCGTATTCGAACCCTTGAGCCGTGTAAACACAGCCAATTTGTCCGAAGCCTGCGGGATCAGTGGCCCACAGTGCAGAAGGAGGCGCACCACCTATTCCACGGTCACCTTTCAGATTCCATGGCATCGACCATGAACCGATACTGACATCTTCGACCAACGATCCATCATCGTTTGGGTCAGACCACGGCCAGCAATACCCGGCAGTCGCACGGGCTCCAAAACCAGCATCACGATGCAGCGCCAAACGGCTCATTAATTCCTCCGGCGAATCGCAGACGTCGAGAGTGAAACGCTCATCACCTTCCCACTGAACAGGAGCATCACCTTCAAGACCTAATAGACATTGGACCCAGTACATGAAGGCCGCACTACCACCACATCTAAATTGATCGTCGAGTGATATTTCATGAACTTCGAGCCCCCGGCCTTTTGCAAAGGCTTCGATCTCCTCAACCGAACCAAGTTCGCCAGGTCGAACTACTTGATGTTGGTCCAACAAGAAGACGGGCACCCGAGCAGCGGAAATTAGCTCGTCTAATTGCGGCCGACCAACACGCAGGCTGGCTTTGGTGTATCGATTCGCAGATGTTTCTCGAATTCGATGTGCCTCATCAAGAATCAAGACGTCGAGGGAGTTTGGTTCTGCTTCCATGAATGAGTTGAAGTATTTGAACATTGACTTCACTCGGGTTGAGCCTTTTCCAGCAACCATTCGCAGTGTTTGAGTGAACGATCGTGATCCAGTCGCATGTAAGACCGAATGTCCTTGCCTCGCCAACTCGCCCATGAGAGACAGAGCAATGACACTCTTTCCACTACCTGGACCGCCTGAGATCACTACAACGGATTTGTGGTCAGCTCTTCTGGCTTTATTGACTTCGTGCAGAACTAAATCAAAGGCAAGTTTTTGCTCGCCGAGCAACACAAACTGTTCGCGATTTTGAATCTCATCGGCAGCCACGACAAGTAACTGTTTGCTTGGGCCTGGGGCTAGTCCCATCAGTTCATCCGCTGCAGCAGCTCCAGAAACAGAAGGATCAAGCAGAGTCAGCAAATACTGCCGAAATTCAGATCGCTTCTCCCCTGTGAACATTCGTAGATGTGATTGCTCGGGATACTCCCGCAAATCAGCGACACCGAACTCTGTGGCGTTATGTAGGTATGCAACAGACCAGATGGAGTCCTGCCTATCGTGCAGACCTGGCAGGAAATCCAGCATGTACTGCCGATAACCCTCTGCTTGCTCCAAAGGATGCTGAACGGGGCGCGGTCCGTATGCCGCAATCTGCACAAGTGAAGGATTGCTCTCGAAAAGGTCAGCTTCGTGCCATTGCTTCAACTCAACGATGACGTAAGAAGGAAGTCCAGTCAGCGGATGCACACCCGCAAGCACCGCATCAACTCGCTTACTCGTAAGAGGGAGTTGGTATTCGACTAATACTTCAACATTTCGAAGGCCCGCATCAATCAGGTCATTAGTCAGGACAGGAAGCGACGCTCTCCAGGACCGCTGCTCCCCCTCTGAGGGAAACCGACCTGTGGTCGCAAGCATCTTGGCCATCATCTGCTCCACAGCGCTCTGCGACTCAAATAAAGATCGCAGACC
>WLNQ01000014.1 GCA_009699705.1 Actinomycetota bacterium
CGCTAAACCAGGACTGTCACGTACGGTGTACGCAGTGCTGCTGGCCAACTGCAGGGCTACTGACCAACCAAGGAGTTCGACGCGATGAGTAATTCAGCAAATGATCGCCGCGCAAGTGCAGCCGCTGCCCGAAATGCAGCAGTAGGCGGCGATAAGAAGCGCGAGCGCGTCATGCGCATCGTTGGCGCAGCCGTCGTACTCGTGGTGGTTGCGGCCATCATCGTCATTGCCGTGGTTGCCAAGAACTCATCTAAGACCCCTGTGGTCACTCCGACGGCTGATCCAAATGCAGCAATCCCAACCTCGGTGTTTGCCGCGAGTTCCAAGTACGCATTCGGCGTGCCGTTTGGCACCGGAACCGCCAAGGTGCCCGTGCTTGAACTTTGGGAGGATTTTCAGTGCCCATCGTGTGAAGCCGTTGAAACTGCGAATGGTGCTGGCATTCAGGCTCTTGCCACTGCGGGCAAGGTTCAATTGATTTATCGCCCCACCACGTTCCTGGATAAGAACCTCAACAATGACTCTTCGGCTCGAGCAACGGCAGCCTGGGGCTGCGCGATCGATGCAGGAAAGACCCCGCAGTATCACAACGCGATCTACGCGAACCCGCCTGCAACTGAAGGCGCTGGCTTCACAAACGACAAGTTACTTGGGTTTGCTAGTGACGCAGGTATTGAAGGTGCGGCCCTTGACAAGTTCAAAACGTGTTTTGACGCTCACAAGTATTTGTCTTGGTCAGCGAACAGCACCGAAGCTTTCTACAAGTCAGGTGCTCAGGGAACTCCCTATGCACTGCTGAACGGAAAGCCATTAGAAAACGCAGTTCTTGCCGACAAGACTAAACTTGATGCGGCAGTTGCTGCAGCTACCGTTGGTCAATAACGTTGATTCTTGCCTCGATTCCTAGCCCTGAACAAGGGGTCTGGAACCTAGGTCCTTTTCCCATCAGGGCCTATGCCTTAGCGATCATCCTGGGGATAGTCGCTGCGGTATGGATAGGTAACCGTAGGTATGTAGCCCGTGGTGGCACTCCTGGCACTATCACTGATCTTGCAGTCTGGGCGGTGCCCTTCGGCATCGTGGGCGGCCGGCTCTATCACGTCATTACCGATAACCAGTTGTACTTCGGCCCTGGTGGTTCGGGAATTATGGGCGCCCTAAAAATTTGGGATGGCGGTCTAGGAATTTGGGGCGCCATCGCACTGGGAACTCTGGGTGCCTGGATCGGGGCCAAGCGCAAAGGCGTCTCGCTGCTTCCGGTTGCAGATGCGGTGGCCCCGGGTGTCGCGGTGGCTCAGGCCTTGGGTCGTATTGGGAACTACTTCAATCAGGAGCTCTTCGGTTCACCGACGAATTTGCCGTGGGGCCTTGAGATCGATGCTGCTCATCGACCGTCCGGCTATGGCGAATTTACGACCTTCCACCCAACTTTCCTCTACGAAGCTCTGTGGATGCTGGGTGTGGCTCTGATCTTGGTCTGGGCAGATAAGCGCTTCAACCTGGGTCATGGGCGCGTTTTTGCCCTCTACATCGTCTTGTATTGCGTCGGTAGGTTCTGGATCGAGGCGTTACGAATTGACTCAGCCCATCACATTCTGGGCTTGCGCCTCAATAACTGGACCGCGCTACTCGTAGGTCTTGGGGGACTGATCTGGTTCATCCAATCTGCCCGGCACAAGCCAGGGCGCGAAGCACTGGTGCCTTCAGGGTAAGATTTCTGTGGTTGGGCCAACGTCGTCCCGATGAGTCAGGCTTCTCTTTGGGCGCCTGCGCGGCTACGACGAATGGATTGGCATCATGTTCAGTACTGACCTTCCTCAAGCAACTGGTCTCTATGACCCAGCCAATGAGCACGATGCATGTGGCGTGGCTTTTGTTGCGACCCTGACAGGCATTCCTAGCCATGACATCGTTCAAAAGGCACTCACTGCGCTGGTCAACCTTGAACATCGTGGTGCAACAGGCGCCGAGCCAGACAGCGGTGATGGTGCCGGAATTTTGTTCCGTGTCCCTGATGAGTTCTTTCGTGCCGTCGTTGATTTCGATCTTCCAGATTTTGGCCACTACGCAGCAGGTACCGCCTACTTGCCACAAGATGCCAAAGAAGCGCTGGAATCCAAGGTAGCCATTGAAGCAATCGCAGTAACTGAGGGTTTGCGTGTGCTTGGCTGGCGCGCGGTACCCGTCGATCATTCAATGATTGGCTCAACGGCTCTTGCTGTGATGCCAAGTTTTGAACAACTCTTTATTGCAGCCAACAACCCAGAGATCAGCGGCATAGCACTTGATCGACTTGCTTTTGCATTACGCAAGCGCGCGGAGCGAGATGTGAACGTCTACTTCCCATCACTGTCAGCTCGCACCATTGTCTATAAGGGCATGCTCACCACAGGACAGTTGCAGCCGTTCTACCCCGATCTTTCTGACGAGCGAATGAAGTCGCCAGTTGCGCTTGTTCATTCGCGCTTCTCGACGAACACTTTCCCTTCTTGGCCACTTGCTCATCCCTACCGCTACATCTCACACAACGGTGAGATCAATACGGTGCAAGGAAACCGCAACTGGATGCGTGCTCGCGAAGCAATGCTGAAGAGCGACGTAATCCCGGGTGACTTGACTCGCTTGTTCCCCATCTGTGCCAACGGCGGTTCTGACTCCGCTTCCTTCGACGAAGTTCTCGAACTCATTCACCTTGGTGGTCGTTCACTGCCTCATTCAATCTTGATGATGATTCCTGAAGCCTGGGAGAACCATCCTTCGATGGATTCAGCTCGTCGTGCCTTTTACGCTTTCCATTCCACTTTCATGGAGCCTTGGGATGGACCGGCCAACGTGTGCTTTACCGACGGCAGCATCATCGGTGCAGTGTTGGACCGAAATGGTTTGCGTCCGGGGCGTTACTGGGTCACCAATGACGGACTTGTCGTCTTGGGCTCCGAAGCGGGTGTGCTCGACCTTGATCCAGCAACCATCGTGCGTAAGGGAAGGTTGCAGCCAGGGTTGATGTTCTTGGTTGATACCGATGCCGGGCGAATTATTGAAGACGATGAGATCAAGGCCGGACTTGCTAACGCAGCTCCGTATCAGGAGTGGCTTGATGAAGGACTCGTGCACCTAGAAGAACTTCCAGAGCGTGAGCACATTGTGCACACCTCCGGGTCAGTCGCACGCCGTCAACAAACTTTTGGTTATACCGATGAAGAACTCAAGATTCTTCTTGATCCGATGGCTCGTTCAGGTCTTGAAGCGATTGGGTCGATGGGTACGGATACACCTATCGCGGTGTTGTCTGCGCGTCCACGTTTGCTGTTCGATTACTTTCATCAGCTTTTCGCTCAGGTGACGAACCCACCATTGGATGCAATTCGCGAAGAGATTGTTACTTCCCTCTATTCAACGATCGGTTCTGAAGGAAACTTGCTTCAGGCTAGCCCTGCGCATTGCAACCAAGTCACGCTGCCGTTTCCCGTAATTGACAATGATGAGCTTGCCAAGATTCTGCATATTAATGATGACGGTGAGCATCCGGGCTTTGCGGCCACGAAAATTGAAGGCCTCTATGAAGTTGCAGGCGGGGGAGAATCGCTTGAACTTCGCTTGAAGGAAATCTTCCATGAAGTAGACGAACACATTCGTGCGGGCAAGCGTTTCATCGTGCTTTCAGATCGCGACAGTGATGCCGATCGCGCACCGATTCCTACCTTGTTGCTCACCTCGGCCGTGCATCATCATTTAGTTAAAACCAAGGCACGCACGATGGCCACCCTTATTGTTGAAGCTGGCGATGTGCGCGAAGTGCACCACTGTGCATTGTTGGTTGGCTACGGCGCTGCAGCAGTGAACCCTTATCTCGCACTCGAAACGGCCGAAGATATGGCTCGCCGGGGCACCTTCGGTGAGCTGGCTCCTGAGCAAGCCACTCGCAACTTGATCAAGGCGCTTGGCAAAGGCATCTTGAAGGTCATGTCCAAGATGGGCGTGTCAACGGTTGCTTCCTATCGAGGAGCGCAGATCTTCGAGGCTGTCGGTCTCAGTCAAGAACTCGTGAATGCGTATTTCGCAGGTACGAGTTCAAAGCTCGGTGGAGTTGGCATTGATGTGATCGCCAAGGAAGTTTCTGATCGTCACGATGTTGCGTACCCGATCTCAGGTATTTCGCCAGCGCATCGCACTCTAAATGTTGGTGGAGAGTATCAATGGCGTCGTGAAGGCGAACTGCACCTTTTCAATCCAGAAACCGTATTCCGGTTGCAGCATGCAACACGTAATAAGCGTTACGACATTTTCAAGCAATACACCAATGCGGTGGATGAGCAGTCAGAACGATTAATGACGATCCGCGGTTTGTTTAACTTCAAAGAGGGCGTCCGCGAACCCATCTCCATTGATGAAGTTGAATCAGTTGAGTCGATCGTGAAGCGGTTCTCCACCGGAGCGATGTCGTACGGCTCTATTTCAGCCGAAGCCCACGAAACACTCGCTATTGCCATGAACCGTATTGGCGCTAAGTCCAACACTGGCGAAGGTGGCGAAGATCCAGAACGTTTCGTACCAATGCCTAACGGGGATTCAAAGCGTTCCGCAATTAAGCAGGTCGCTTCAGGTCGCTTTGGTGTGACAAGTGAGTACCTCGTAAATGCGGATGATATTCAGATCAAAATGGCGCAAGGTGCAAAACCTGGCGAGGGCGGCCAGCTGCCAGGTCACAAGGTGTACCCGTGGGTGGCGAAGACTCGCCACTCAACTCCGGGAGTTGGGTTGATCTCCCCACCACCTCACCACGATATTTATTCAATCGAGGATCTAGCTCAACTGATCCACGACTTGAAAAATGCCAATAAGGATGCCCGAGTGCATGTGAAGCTCGTGTCAGAAATTGGCGTCGGCACTGTTGCAGCGGGTGTTTCAAAGGCGCATGCTGACGTGGTCTTGATCTCCGGTTTTGATGGCGGAACTGGCGCGTCACCATTGACTAGCCTTAAGCACGCCGGCACCCCGTGGGAGCTAGGCCTTGCGGAAACCCAACAGACCCTGATGGTTAACGGGCTTCGCGATCGAATCGTCGTTCAAGCTGATGGCCAGTTGAAGACTGGTCGCGACGTGATCATCGCCGCACTGCTTGGAGCAGAAGAGTTTGGCTTCGCATCGGCACCGCTTGTGGTGATGGGTTGCGTCATGATGCGTGTGTGTCACCTTGATACCTGCCCTGTTGGAATCGCAACGCAGAATCCAGTCTTGCGCGAGCGTTTCAGCGGCGAGCCTGAGTTTGTTGAAACCTTCTTTGAATATATTGCGGAGGAAGTTCGCGAACACTTGGCTCTGCTGGGCTTCCATTCCTTGGAAGAGGCTGTTGGCCAGGTTGAAATGCTTGACACTGAGCGTGCGGTAACACATTGGAAGGCTTCGGGTCTTGATCTTTCGCCGATCCTGGTCGTTCCACGTGTCGCGGCAGGGTCACCTCGTCGCGCAGTGATCACTCAAGATCACGGGCTTGACGCTGCTCTAGATAACGAACTCATTGCGATTTGCCAGCCAGCCATCACTAAGGGTGAGCCGGTTCGTGCGCAACTGACGATTCGCAACGTCAATCGCACCGTCGGCACGATGTTGGGGTCTGAAGTCACGCGTAAGTACGGTGGCGAAGGATTACCGGAAGGAACGATTGATTTAACCTTCGTTGGTTCTGCCGGCCAGTCTTTTGGTGCGTTCCTACCTAAGGGCGTGACGCTGCGGCTTGAAGGCGATGCTAACGATTACGTGGGCAAAGGTTTGTCGGGCGGAAATCTTGTTGTGCGACCTCATCGTGAAGCAACCTTTGTTGCGGAAGAACAAATCATCGCCGGCAACGTTATTGGCTATGGCGCTACCAATGGCAAGATTTTCTTACGTGGGCGTGCAGGTGAACGGTTTTGCGTTCGCAACTCGGGTGCCATCGCAGTAGTTGAAGGCGTTGGTGATCATGCGCTTGAATACATGACAGGCGGCAGTGTTGTCATTCTTGGCTCCACTGGCCGTAACCTCGGTGCGGGAATGTCCGGCGGTGTTGCTTACGTTTTGGATCTTGATCCAACAAAGGTCAATCCAGAGATGATCGACCTTGATCCTTTGACTTCGACGGATGCCGATGAACTTGCGTCAATCATCGAACAACACTTTGAAGCTACTGAGTCCGGCGTTGCCAAGTTGTTGTTGGCAGACTGGATTACGGCACTTGGCAGATTCACAAAGGTGATGCCTAAGGATTACAAGCGAGTGCTGGCAGTAATGCAGAAGGCAACTGAGCAAGGTCTTGACCCAATCGCAGCGGTAATGGGAGCTTGAAATGGCTGATCCAAAGGGATTCCTCAACGTAAGTCGCGAGACTCCAACTCGTCGTCCAGTAGACATTCGATTGCAGGATTGGCGCGAGGTCTATGAAGACTTCGCAGACGAAAAGCTTGAGAAGCAAGCGAGCCGTTGCATGGACTGCGGTATTCCGTTTTGCAATAACGGTTGCCCGCTCGGCAATCTCATTCCTGAATGGAATGACTTGGTGTATCGCAATGATTGGGAAGTGGCGATCGAGCGTTTGCACGCCACGAACAACTTCCCTGAATTCACTGGTCGACTTTGTCCAGCTCCTTGCGAAACAGCATGCGTTCTTGGAATTAATCAAGAGCCTGTCGCGATCAAGCAGGTTGAGGTTTCGATCATCGAAAAGGCTTTCGAACAAGGCTGGGTTTCACCGCAAGTACCTGAGCGAGTCAGTGGTCGTACCGTGGCTGTTGTGGGCTCAGGGCCTGCTGGTCTTGCAGCTGCTCAGCAATTAGCTCGAGCAGGTCACACGGTTGCTGTGTATGAGCGTGCAGATCGCATCGGCGGATTGATGCGTTACGGCATTCCTGAGTTCAAGATGGAAAAGAGCATTCTGGACCGTCGTCTTGATCAGATGACGCAAGAAGGTGTTCGCTTTCGTCCCGGTGTCGATATCGGTATCGATATCACCGGTCAAGATCTTCGCAAGCGTTACGACGCAGTCGTGATTGCAATTGGAGCAACCAAGTGGCGCGATCTTGCAGTACCTGGTCGTGAACTGAATGGCATTTACCAGGCGATGGAAGTACTACCTCTGGCAAACCGCGTGCAAGAAGGCGATCTTGAAGCTTCGCCGCTTGACGTTGCCGGCAAGCATGTAGTGATCATCGGTGGCGGCGATACTGGCGCTGACTGCTTGGGTACTTCGCATCGCCAAGGTGCCGCATCAGTAACTCAACTCGAGATTTTGCCAACTCCACCCTCGGATCGTCCAGATTCTCAGCCTTGGCCTACCTACCCAATGACGTACCGCACTTCGAGTGCGCATGAAGAAGGTGGCGAGCGAATGTTCGCCGTCTCCACCACTCACTTTGTTGATGACGGCAATGGCAATGTGCGAGCCTTAGCGTTGGTCGAAGTTGAACCTTTCGAAGGTGGGTTTAGACCAGTTGCCGGTTCGGAGCGTGAAATCCCCGCTGACATCGTGATGTTGGCTATGGGCTTCACCGGACCAGAGGCTGATGCCATCGCCGAACAGTTCGAGCTCAGTGTTGATGGACGAGGAAATCTCAATCGGGATGCGCATTACGCAACCGAAGTTGAGGGTGTCTTTGTGGCCGGCGATGCCGGCCGTGGGCAGTCACTTATCGTGTGGGCGATTGCTGAAGGGAGGGCTGCTGCAGCTGCGGTGGATACATTCCTCACGGGGAGCACCACCCTTCCGGCACCCATTGAATCTACGGCTCGCCAAGTACTCGCCTAGAAGTTTCGAGAGCGACCCGATGGCGCGATGACACCGTTTACACCCCTCGTGGGGTAAGATGAAAGTCATGCGTAGAGCAAAGATTGTTGCCACGATGGGCCCTGCCACAGCGGAGCTGGAAGTCATGCGGGGCCTCATTGCTGCTGGTATGGACGTAGCCCGGCTGAATTTGTCTCATGGCACCCACGAGCAGCATGCGGCCCAATATCACCTGATCCGCCAAGCAGCGGATGAGGCTGGGCGCGGAGTGGGCATTTTGGCTGACCTCCAAGGACCAAAAATTCGCTTAGGCAAGTTTGCTTCCGGCCCAGTTCTGCTCAATGTTGGTGAGGAGTTCATCGTCACCGCTGAAGATGTGCCGGGTGATGCCAAAATGGTGAGCGCTACCTACAAGGATCTACCACAAGACGTGAAGCCAGGCGATTTCGTGCTGGTCGACGACGGTCGTATTGCTCTCGAAGTGGTGCGAGTTGAGGGTCCTCGAGTGATCACTGTGGTCAAAGAAGGTGGGAGAGTCTCTGACAACAAGGGATTCAACTTGCCCGGTGCGGCGATGAGCGTTCCGGCGCTTTCCGACAAAGATCGAGATGATCTTCGTTGGGCACTTCGCATTGGCTGCGACATGATCGCGCTCTCGTTCGTGCGCAGTGCGGCAGATATCGATGATGTGCACACAATCATGACTGAAGAGGGCGTACGCATTCCAGTGTTGGCAAAGGTAGAAAAACCGCAAGCAGTCGAGAATCTTCAAGAGATCATTAATGCCTTCGACGGTGTGATGGTTGCTCGTGGTGACCTCGGTGTCGAACTGCCACTAGAGCAAGTTCCTTTAGTGCAAAAGCGTGCGATTCACATGTGTCGCGAGGCAGGCAAGCCGGTCATCGTTGCAACGCAAATGCTCGATTCGATGATCAGCGCGAACCGGCCAACGCGGGCGGAAGCCAGTGACGTGGCAAATGCAGTTCTTGATGGTGCCGATGCGCTTATGTTGTCTGGTGAAACCAGCGTAGGCGCTCATCCGATCACGGTCATTGAAACGATGGCACGAATTATTTCCCATGTTGAATCTGAAGCTCTTCATCGTATGCCGATTCTTGAAGAACCTCGCGCTGGTTCAACCAACCGCGCGCTGACGCATGCCGCTGTCATGGTTGCAAGTGAGGTTGCCGCGACCTACCTCATCGCCTTTACTGAAACTGGAACCTCAGCTCGTTTGATTGCTCGTTGGCGCAGTGCAACCAAGTTGCTGGCCTTTACTCCTAACCAGCGAGTTCGCAGCCAGTTGGCCTTGGTCTGGGGAGTAGAAACCTTCCTTGTGCCACAGGTCGAGCACACCGATGACATGGTCATGCAGGTTGATAAAGCCTTGCTCGATATCGGTCGAGCCACTGCAGGCGAACGCGTCGTGATTTGTGCGGGAGTACCTCCTGGCGTACCGGGCACGACCAACGGCATGCGCGTGCATCGCATCGGCAGTTCAGGGCGCGGTTCGGGGATTTAGTTTCCGCTGATGGTATCAAAAGTGGTATCATCGAAACATGGCTATGACATTGAGATTGACGGAGCAAGACGCGGCAGCGTTGGCGCTGCAGGCCAAGATCGAATCACGTTCGCAGCAGGAAGTCGTAGCGACGGCGCTTCGTGAATACATCGAGCGCACGAGTCGCGCACAGCTGCTGAGTTCAGTCTTGGATGAGGAACTGCCGCGTTACGCCGAGGCCTTGGAGCGGTTAGGGCAATGATTTACCTCACGCTCGAAGAGTTACTCATCGTTGCGGATCGAGCTATTGATGGCGAAGTACAGATTCGAGATGCCGGCTTGCTTGAATCGGCCTTAGCCCGGCCACAGACAACGATCTTCGGTGAAGATGCATACCCAAACCTGCATACGAAAGCGGCAGCTCTCTTGCTGTCATTGTGTGCCAACCGTGCGCTAGTCGATGGCAATAAGCGGCTTGCATTTGCTGGCACTCTGGCATTTCTCGGCATGAATGGTTGGCGCCTTACGATGACTAACGATCAGGCCTATGACTTCATTCTTGATATTGCGGCGGGAAACAACCGAGAGATTGAATACGTCGCGTCCTATTTACAAGAGTTCAGCGAACCACGACGACAGGGATAAATGGGCGTGGGTGCCGCCAGGTGCCCAGCCGCCGCGTGAGCAGGGATAGGGATCGACTTGTTCAAGTAGGGGCTCTATCCGATAGAGTCTGCGGTGCACGACAACCTTTAAGTCCGTCCTGTGAGGCGGAGAAGGGGGTCCAGATGGGCTCTGCACGCACGCACGATCTTCGGACCGTGCTTTCCGGCGATGACATCGCCCGAGCAAGTCGACGTATTGCTCACGAAATCGTAGAAAAAGCCAAAGGCGCCTCCGATCTCGTTCTCCTTGGAATCCCCACTCGTGGCGTCACTCTGGCCCACCGCATTGGTGCAGTGATCTCTGAAATTGAGGGCATCCAGGTTCCTGTTGGCTCTCTAGACATCACGTTGTATCGAGATGACCTGCGGCTGCGCCCAGCTCGAGCCCTAGAAGAGACCTCAATTCCTGAAGGCGGCATTGACGGCAAGATCGTGGTGCTCGTTGATGACGTGCTGTTTTCAGGTCGCACCATTCGCGCTGCCTTGGATGCACTCAATGATGTTGGTAGGCCCGCTGCAGTGCGATTAGCGGTGCTTGTTGATCGAGGCCATCGAGAACTGCCCATCCGACCCGATTACGTCGGCAAGAACATTCCCACCGCAGCAACCGAACAGGTGCGCGTGCATCTCCTTGAAATTGATGGTTCTGACTCCGTTGAAATTTCAACGAAGGGAGAGCACTGATGCGTCACCTTCTTTCCGCTGCAGACCTTGATCGTGACCGGGCCCTGCTGATTCTTGATACGGCTGCTGAGATGGCGGCATTGTCTGACCGAAGTGTCAAAAAGTTGCCTACCTTGCGTGGTCGCACCGTGGTGAATCTGTTCTTTGAAGATTCAACTCGCACTCGAATTTCATTCGAGCTCGCAGCAAAGCGGCTGTCAGCTGACGTCATCAACTTCGCTGCTAAAGGTTCATCGGTTTCTAAAGGCGAAAGCTTGAAAGACACCGCGCTCACTCTCGAAGCAATGGGTGCAGACGCCGTAGTTATTCGCCACTGGGATTCAGGTGCGCCCCATCGGTTGGCGCACGCAAACTGGATCGGCGGCTCGGTCATCAATGCTGGCGATGGCACCCACGAGCACCCCACCCAGGCCTTACTCGATGCCTACACAATGCGCCGACATCTTCGGGATGGCAAAGGTGCACTCGAAGGGGTGCGCGTAGGAATTGTCGGAGACATTCTGCATAGTCGTGTTGCTCGATCAAACGTGCTCCTGCTGCAAACTTTGGGTGCTGAAGTGACCCTGGTTGCGCCGCCAACGTTGCTTCCTATCGGTATCGAAACCTGGCCATGTGAAGTGTCCTACGACATCGATGCTGTGCTGCCAAAGGTTGACGCGGTGATGATGCTGCGCGTTCAGCAAGAACGCATGCACGCCGCTTATTTCCCAACGGCGCGCGAATACAGCAGCTTGTACGGCCTCAATGGGGATCGCATGCGTTTGCTGCCCGACCACGCAATCGTGATGCACCCCGGACCGATGAACCGGGGCATGGAAATTTCTGCTGAAGTTGCCGATAGCGATCGCGCCGTAATGGTTGAGCAAGTTGCTAATGGTGTCAGCGTGCGCATGGCAGTTCTGTACTTGTTACTCGGCGGGGCAAAGGAGTTAAGCGAATGACCACATACGTCCTCAGAGGTGTTCGTCCTTACGGCGAAGCTCCGGTAGACATTGTCATCACCGACGGGTTCATCACTGAACTCGCAGCGCCTGGCACTGGGCAAGGTGAAGTGATTGACGCTGAAGGGCTCATCGCGCTCCCAGGGTTTGTTGATCTACACACTCATCTTCGTGAGCCAGGCCGAGAAGATGCCGAAACGATTGAGTCCGGCTCACAAGCTGCAGCACTCGGTGGTTTCACCTGCGTGCATGCGATGGCCAATACCGACCCAGTGGCTGACACAGCCGGTGTGGTCGAACAGGTGTGGCACATTGGGCGCGAGGTTGGTCTGGTTGATGTGCGCCCTGTCGGAGCAGTCACCGTCAATCTTGAAGGTACCCATCTTGCACAAATTGGCGCGATGGCGAATTCTGCTGCCGGTGTCACGGTGTTCAGTGACGACGGTAAGTGTGTGCATGACGCACTCTTGATGCGCCGCGCCTTGGAATATGTCAAAGCTTTCGGGGGAGTTGTAGCCCAGCATGCGCAAGAACCACGGCTTACCGAAAACGCGCAGATGAATGAAGGCGCGCTCAGTGGCAAGCTTGGAATGGTTGGCTGGCCAGCTGTTGCAGAAGAAGCCATCATCGCTCGCGATGTTTTATTAGCTGAACATGTGGATTCGCGTCTGCATGCCTGCCATGTGTCCACAGCCGGCTCAGTAGAAGTGATTCGTTGGGCTAAGAGCCGTGGAGTGAACGTCACTGCCGAAGTCACTCCGCACCACTTGATTTTGACCGAAGATCTCGTTGAGTCCTACAACCCGGTCTACAAGGTCAATCCGCCGCTTCGCCGCAAGGAAGATGTGATGGCCCTGCGTGAAGCACTTGCCGACGGCACGATCGATGCACTTGCCACCGATCACGCACCACATCCGCATGAACACAAGGATTGCGAGTGGGGCGCGGCAGCGATGGGCATGCTTGGTTTGCAAACCGCGTTCAGTGTTGTCATGGAAACCATGGTTGAGCCAGGATTATTGGATTGGCGTGGGGTTGCCGATCGCATGTCCGTGCAACCTGCGCGCATCGGGGGAGTTGCTACTCAAGGACAACCCATAGAAGTTGGCTCATCTGCCAACATAGTTGTGGTTGACCCTCAGGCTAGATGGACCGTCGTTGCTGATGAACTGGCATCCAAGAGTTCTAACACTCCTTTTGCCGAGCGCACCTTCCCAGGAACAGTGGTTCACACGTTTTACGCAGGTCGCCCAACGGTGCTTGACGGTGTGCTCGCGTGATCTATCTTGTAATTATTGGCGTCTTCATGGCCGCAGTTATTTTGTTCCTCGTTGTGCGAAAGTGGAATAGTAAAGAACGCAGGCACACGCATGTTTCTAGGCCGCTGCCGTTTCCACCGCATGACACAACCTTCGAAGTAGATATTCCAGGTGAATATGTCGGCGCTTCCAACGAGGGCAACTGGCTAGACCAGATCGCAACCCAGGGATTTGGGGTTCGTGGCCGCGCAGCATTCAATGTTGGAAACGTTGGTATCTGGATCGAACGAGCCCATGCGAAGTCTTTATTCATCCCAGCGCAAGAAGTCACCCGCGTTCGCCTCGATCGTCAAGTATCGCGCGGTTCCCGGACCAAAGAGAACATGATCGTCCTGACGTGCATGCTGGGTTCAACACCTGTCGATTTAGGGTTCATCGCTGATGGCGATGATGGTCAAGAAATGATCTTGCAGGCTTGTCTGAACGCTGGTTTTAACGTCGATGTAGATCCAACAACAAAGGAGCAGCCATGACCTCGCGCGAGCAGGCAATACTCGTCTTGGAAGACGGGCGCGTGATGCGCGGACAGCGCTATGGGGCCGTAGGTGTCACATTTGGTGAAGCTGTCTTCTCTACTGGAATGTCGGGCTATCAAGAGACGCTCACTGACCCTTCCTATGACCGTCAGGTTGTCGTGATGACCGCGCCACATATTGGTAACACCGGGGTCAATGAGGAAGATTTTGAATCTACGAAGATTTGGGTTGCAGGTTATGTCGTGCGCGATCCGTCCCGGGTTTCATCAAACTGGCGCTCAACTGGAGATTTGGCAGTTGCGCTCGACAAGCAGGGCATCGTTGGGATCAGCGGGGTAGACACTCGCGCGCTTACTCGTCACTTGCGCGAACGCGGGGCAATGCGGGTCGGCATCTTTTCAGGTGTGGCCGCACAAGCATCGGTTGAAGATTTGCTCGTGCAGGTTCAGGCAAGTCCCGGTATGGCTGGCGCAAACCTCACTGATGAAGTCAGCACAGATAAGCCCTACATCGTTTCAGCAGTGGGAGAAAAGAAGTTCACTGTTGCAGCCATCGACCTGGGCATTAAGTCGATGACTCCAGAAATGATGGCAGCGCGCGGTATCGAAGTGCATGTGCTGCCCGCTGCGAGTTCAGTTGAAGAAATTCTCGCTTTGAATCCTGACGGTGTGTTCTTCTCCAATGGTCCAGGCGATCCAGCAACAGCCGATGCTGCCGTTGCAACGATGAAGGCAATGCTTGAGAGAAAGATGCCAGTATTTGGGATTTGCTTTGGCAACCAAATTCTTGGGCGCGCGCTAGGGCTGGGCACCTACAAACTTCGCTATGGACACCGCGGAATCAATCAGCCGGTGCAAGATCTACGTACCCGCAAGGTTGAGATCACTGCACATAACCACGGGTTCGCAGTGGACGCTCCACGCACAGGTAACTTTGATACGCCTTACGGCAAGGCGCAGGTGAGTCACATCTGTCTAAACGACGATGTAGTTGAAGGCTTGCGTTGTTTAGAAGTGCCCGCATTCAGCGTTCAGTACCACCCAGAAGCTGCAGCCGGTCCGCATGATTCTGCTTATCTATTCGACGATTTCATTGAGTTAATGAGCTCACCAGGAAAGGTGCGTGCCTAATGCCACGTCGTGACGACATCAAGTCGGTCATGGTGATCGGGTCAGGCCCCATCGTCATTGGTCAAGCTTGCGAATTCGATTACTCAGGCACTCAAGCTTGTCGAGTGCTGCGCGATGAAGGCATTCGGGTCGTGCTGGTGAACTCAAACCCAGCAACGATCATGACTGACCCTGAATTCTCCGATGCCACCTACATCGAACCGATTACGCCTGAATTCGTTGAACGCATCATCGCTAAAGAACGTCCAGATGCTTTGTTACCAACCCTTGGCGGGCAAACGGCATTGAACACTGCGATTGCGCTTCACAAAAATGGCGTACTTGCTAAATATGGAGTCGAACTCATCGGCGCCGATGTTGACGCAATCGAGCGCGGTGAAAACCGGGAACTGTTCAAGAAGATCGTTGCCGAGATTGGCGCAGAAAGCGCAAACTCCGTGGTCTGTCATTCCCTTCAAGACTGCCTCGACGCGGTTGAAGAGCTTGGCTACCCAATGGTGGTGCGCCCTTCCTTCACTATGGGTGGCGCTGGTTCCGGTATGGCTTACAACGAAGAGGATTTACGCCGCATCGCTGGCGCAGGCCTGCAAGCAAGTCCTACCACTGAGATCCTTCTCGAAGAGTCGATCCTGGGCTGGAAAGAATATGAACTTGAACTCATGCGTGACCATCGCGACAACGTGGTAGTGGTCTGTTCGATCGAGAACCTTGATCCCATGGGCGTGCACACCGGTGACTCGATCACTGTGGCACCAGCACTCACACTCACCGACCGCGAATTTCAGCACATGCGTGACGTTGGCATCGAGATTATTCGCGCTGTCGGCGTAGACACAGGTGGTTGCAATATCCAATTTGCCGTCAACCCTGAAGATGGCCGACTGATCGTCATCGAAATGAATCCACGAGTTTCGCGCTCATCGGCTTTGGCTTCAAAGGCAACTGGCTTCCCGATTGCTAAAATTGCTGCACGACTTGCTGTTGGTTACACCTTGGATGAAATTTCGAATGACATCACCAGGGAAACCCCAGCATCCTTTGAACCGACCCTTGACTACATCGTGGTGAAGGTTCCACGCTTTGCGTTTGAGAAGTTTCCGAATGCTGATTCAACGTTGACCACCACAATGAAAAGCGTTGGCGAAGCAATGGCCATTGGCCGCAACTTCACTGAGGCGCTCCAAAAGGCTTTGCGTTCCCTGGAAAAGAAGGAAGCAATCTTTGCTTGGCCGGCAACCAAGGCTGAAGTTGATATTGAAGAGCTCAAGGCCACGATGGGGCGTCCGCATGATGGCCGCTTGTCGTTGGTGCAGCTTGCGCTATGGGCAGGTGTCTCACCCGTAGAAGTCTTCGACATCACCAAGATCGACCCTTGGTTCCTGGATCAGATTTGTTTGATCAATGAGATAGCCGATGAAGTTCGTGCTGCCGCCACGTTGGATATCGACATTCTTCGCTATGCCAAGCGTCACGGTTTCTCAGATGACCAAATTGCCGAGTTGCGTGCGTTGACTGAAACCGAAGTTCGTCGCCTTCGCCATGCATTAGGTCTGCGTCCGGTGTTCAAAACGGTTGATACTTGCGCTGCAGAGTTTGCCGCAAAGACTCCGTACCACTACTCGGCTTATGACGAAGAAACGGAAGCAATCCCAAGTGATCGCGAAAAGGTCATCATTTTGGGATCTGGTCCTAACCGAATCGGTCAAGGAATTGAATTCGACTATTCGTGTGTTCACGCAGCACTCACGTTGCGTGAGGCTGGGTACGAAACGATCATGGTCAATTGCAACCCTGAAACAGTCTCGACTGACTACGACACCTCTGATCGTTTGTACTTCGAGCCACTGACTCTTGAGGATGTTCTGGAAGTTGTGCATGCTGAAAGTGGGGCCGGCAAGTTAGCCGGCGTAATCGTGCAACTGGGTGGACAGACACCTCTGGGCCTAGCCCAAGCGCTAAAAGATGAAGGCGTGCCTATTGTTGGAACGTCGCCAGAATCAATCCACCTCGCTGAAGAACGCGGCGCCTTTGGTCGGGTACTTGCTGAAGCTGGCTTAATCGCGCCTAAGCATGGCATGGCGGCTTCATTTCCACAGGCGCAAGCTATTGCTGAAGAAGTTGGCTATCCGGTGCTCGTTCGTCCAAGTTATGTTCTTGGCGGCCGCGGTATGGAAATCGTTTATGACGATGCAATGTTGGCCGATTACTTGGAACGCTCAACAGAAATCAATGAAGACCATCCAGTGTTAGTGGATCGCTTCCTTGATGACGCAATTGAGATCGATGTGGATGCGCTGTACGACGGCAAGGAATTATTCCTCGCCGGCGTCATGGAACATATTGAAGAAGCCGGCATTCACTCAGGTGACTCAGCCTGCGCGCTGCCACCCATAACTTTAGGCGCCAGTCAGATCGATCGAATTCGCAAGTCCACGGAAGCCATTGCCAAGGGTGTCGGGGTGTTGGGCTTGCTCAATGTTCAGTACGCGCTGGCATCGGACGTGCTCTATGTCTTGGAAGCGAACCCCCGCGCTTCACGCACAGTGCCTTTTGTTTCTAAGGCAACTGCGGTGCATGTGGCCAAGGCAGCAGCTCGAGTCATGATGGGTCAAAGTATTGCTGAACTTCGGGAGTTGGGAATTCTTCCGGAACTCGGTGATGGCGGCACGATGCCCGATGGTTGTGCTGTCTCAGTTAAAGAAGCGGTGCTGCCCTTTGGCCGTTTCCAAGGTGTTGACACTGTGCTTGGGCCAGAGATGCGTTCAACTGGCGAAGTCATGGGCCTGGATGACACCTTCGGGGTCGCGTTTGCGAAAGCCCAAGATGCAGCATCTGGTGCGCTTCCAACTTCGGGAACTGTATTCGTGTCACTTGCGGATCGCGATAAGCGCGCAGCTATCTTCCCGCTCATGCGGTTAAGGGATCTCGGTTTTAATATCTTGGCAACCTCAGGCACTGCAGATGTGTTGCGTCGCAACGGTGTGAAGTGTGAAGTCATTCGCAAGGCCTTTGAAGGCACAGGCACGGCAGGGGAGCCGACCACTGTTGACGCGATCATGAATGGCGATATTCAACTGATCATCAATACGCCTTATGGAGTGGGTGCTCGCCTTGATGGTTATGAGATTCGCACTGCGGCAGTTATGAAGGGAATCCCTTCGATCACCACAGTTCAAGGCCTTGGTGCTGTTGTGCAGGGTATTGACTCCTTGCAGCATGAGGTCTCGACTGTTCGTTCCCTGCAGGAGCATGGGGCAGATCTGGCTCGGCTTCGGGCGGGGCAGCGCGATAGCCTCATGGCTTTACTCAAGTCAGACTCAGGTAAGGACGCGTAACCGTGGCCCCTTTACAGCTCACAGGGCAAGTGCTCGATGTTCGTCGTGCCGGCATGTACACGGTGCTCTCACTGACGGCGCCTGGGTTGGCTGAGCGAACAAAACCGGGTCATTTCCTCAACATCGGTATCGGCGGAGATGAGTCTGGCTTGTTGCTTCGCCGTTCTTTTGCTATTTATCAGGCGCAGTCACGCGGTGTTTATGGCGGTTCCGTTGACATCGTGGTTGGTGTGCACGGCAAGGGAACTCAGTGGCTTGTTGAACGCCGCCGGCACGATAACTTGAGCATTGTTGGCCCGTTGGGTAAGCCATTTACCTTACCTAAAGATCCAGCTAACTGCATTTTGGTTGGCGGTGGTTACGGAACGGCGCCGTTGTTCATGCTGGCTGATCAGTTGCGCGAGCGCGGTTGTCGCGTCGATGTCATTGCAGGGGCTGCCACCGAAGAAAAACTTTTCGGAACGCTAGAAATTAAGCGGGCTGCTTCTACCTTGACCGTGACCACTGAAGACGGCTCGATGGGTGTGCAAGGTCGCGTGACCGATGTGCTCGATGACATCATCACCAAGACTTCGGCAGATGTGATTTATGCCTGCGGACCAATGGGAATGCTGGCAGCTGTAGCCAATGTGGCTGCTGCACGGGGCGTGTACGCCCAGTGTTCGGTGGAAGAATCGATGGCATGTGGCATCGGCGTATGTATGACGTGTGTGCTTCCAGTCATAGGCGATGACGGAATCACTCGCATGGTGCGTTCATGTGTTGAAGGCCCAGTCTTCCGCGGTGATCGCGTTCGTTGGAGCGAAGTAGGCACTGTTCCGACTGACGCTCTTGGTGCTCCAACGGAAGGTCACTAATGTCTCGCGCTTTGATTACTAGCGGTCCAATGGGATCCGGGTTAAACCTTCCTGCAGTTGATATGTCTACTTCGATTGCAAGCTTTGAAACACCGATGCCAGTGTTTACTGCATCGGGCTGCGCTGCGGCAGGCAAAGAGCTTGATCAATTTTTTGACATCACCCAAATTGGTGGAATTGTCACCAAGAGCGTGATGCTCAACGCACGTTCAGGTCGAGCAACTCCTCGCATGGCGGAAACACCAAGTGGCATGTTGAACTCGATTGGCTTGCAAGGTCCTGGCATCGACGCATTCATTGAAAATGATTTAGCTTGGTTGCGTCAGCGTGGCGCTCGCACGGTGGTGTCCATTGCTGGTGGCAGCGTCGAAGAATACGGAAAATTGGCGGCCAAGCTTCGTAACGTCGAAGGCATTAGCGCCATTGAAGTAAATATTTCGTGCCCAAATGTGGAAGATCGCGGTCAAGTCTTCGCTTGTGATCCAAACTCTGCATCACAGGTCATTCAGGCAGTGAAGCGAAACTCGGATACTCGGGTGCCGATTATTGCCAAGTTGTCGCCAGA
Source organism: Actinomycetota bacterium (assembly GCA_009699705.1). Lineage (GTDB taxonomy): Bacteria > Actinomycetota > Actinomycetes > S36-B12 > S36-B12 > UBA11398. Next base: position 19,230 of record WLNQ01000014.1, read on the forward strand.
TGTGACCAACATCGTGACCATCGCGCAATCAGTTGAGCGGGCGGGCGCAGATGCGGTTGCTGTTATCAACACCACGCTGGGCATGGTGATCAACCTAGACACCATGCGACCGGCACTTGCAGGAATTACCGGCGGGCTTTCTGGGCCAGCTATTAGGCCCATGGCAGTGCGTTGCGTTTGGCAAATCCATCAAGCATTACCTGATTTACCGATCTTGGGCATGGGTGGAATTCGCAACGGTGACGATGCGCTTCAATTTATTTTCGCTGGCGCAAGTGCGGTATCTGTTGGCACGGTGACCTTCAATGATCCGTCAGCACCAATGCGGGTTCAAAATGAGCTTGAAGTCGCCTTGGCAATGCGCGGTTTTACTACGTTGCGTGAAGCCATTGGCTACGCCCATCGTGGACCAGATCTTGACGAGGTTGCAGAGGAGCAGGAGTGAATAAGGCCCCGATCGCTGTCGCACTTGATGCACCTGATTTAGGTGTAGTTCGCGCATGGTCGCGCGCAGTTGCTCCAGTAGTTTCGACCTTAAAAGTTGGTCTTGAGGTCTACTGCCGCGATGGTGCTGCAGCAGTGCAGGCTGCGCGACAGGGTGCATCTGAGGTTGGCTTCGCTGATATTCAAATATTCCTTGATCTGAAACTTCATGACATCCCGGCAACTGTTGCGGGAGCAGCCCTTGCCGTTGCAGAGCTTGAGCCAGCTTTCCTTACCGTGCATGCAAGTGGTGGTGCAGCGATGATCGAGGCGGCAGTAAATGCGCTCCCTGACACTCGCATTACTGCAGTAACGATCTTGACTTCTATGGACGAAGCAACGTTGGCAAGCATCGGGATGGCAGGCCCAACCATTGATGCGGCTGTTCGGCTAGCAAAGCTTGCTGTTGAAGCTGGAGCACGCGCAATCGTGTGTTCGCCACTTGAAGTAGCAGCTATTCGGGCGGCAGTGCCGGCAACCATCACCTTGATCACACCTGGCGTTCGTCCGGCTGGGGCGGCTGTGAATGATCAAAAGCGAGTTGCAACACCACAAGACGCGATGGCTGGTGGCGCAGATCTGCTGGTTATTGGTCGTCCAATCACTGCAGCTCCAGATATCACTGCAGCTGCTTGGCTCATCGCACAGTCGCTGCAGGCTTAGGTGGCCGCGCCAATTCGCACGCCCGAGCAACGAGCCACTGCGCTCCAGGCAGCTTTGGCATCACGTCGCTTTCGTGCTGACTTACGCGTTAGCTTAAAAAGCGGCGAGCAGGATCCCATCGGGATTGTCAGGAGTACCGGCCAAGATTCAAGTTATGCAAATTTGCGCGTGCGCTGGCTGCTTGAGTCCTTGCCCGGCATCGGGCCGATTCGGGCGCAGGATCTGATGGAGAATCTGGGTATCGCAGCCACGCGACGCATTGGCGGACTCAATGCTCGCCAGCGCGCACTGCTAGAGCAGGCGATCATTCGATGACCGTTCCCATCAACCCAGCGCGGCCAGTGACCGCACCACTGGTTGTCGTGTCTGGCCCTTCGGGAGTCGGTAAAAGTACGGTGGTTCAAGAAGTCCTGCGACAGGCTCCTGATGTCTGGCTGTCGGTGTCGGCCACCACGCGCGCGCCTCGTCCAGGTGAAGTCCACGGCGAGCATTACTTCTTTATGAGTCCAGCCCAGTTCGATCAATTGATCCACGATGGGCAGTTGCTGGAATGGGCCCAATTTGCTGGAAATCGCTATGGCACCCCGCGAGGACCAGTTGACGAGCATCGAGCTGACGGTGTTCCCGTGATCTTGGAGATCGAACTCGTTGGCGCTCGTCAGGTGCATAAGGCCGATCCTGGAGCTCGATTGGTGTTTCTGGCACCACCGTCTTGGGAGGTGTTAGAGGCCCGACTTCGAGGCCGAGGCACCGAATCTGAGCAGGCAGTGGCGAGTCGTCTGGAGGCGGCTCGAGTCGAAATTGCGGCTCAAGATGAGTTCGATGACGTGGTGGTCAATACCGACGTATCCGACGCCGCTAAAACCTTGGTAGGGTTCCTCCATGACAACACCCCGCGGTGAGGGCATCGTTTACCCCTCAATTGACTCACTTCTCGAAAAAACCGACTCCAAGTTTTCACTTGTGAGCTACGCGTCAAAGCGGGCACGTCAGATCAACGCTTATTACTCCCAGTTGGGCGAAGGCCTGTTGGAGTACGTCGGTCCACTCGTTGAGACTCATCTTCAAGAAAAGTCCATCTCTATTGCACTTCGCGAGATTGATGAAGGCTTGCTCACCTCAGAGCCTCTCGAGGAGCCAGTCTGACCCCGATTTCATTCGAGGCCGGTTCACCCAATTTGGGTGGCCGGCCTCGAGTCGTGCTGGGGGTAGCCGGCGGTATCGCGGCCTATAAGGCTGTTGAAGTCTTGCGTGGACTTGCTGAATCTGGTTGTGATGTCACGGTTGTGCCAACGCAAGCAGCATTGAAGTTCGTCGGTGAACCGACTTGGTCTGCACTGTCTGGTAAGCCAGTCGCCACTGATGTGTGGACCAATAGCGCTGAAGTTCAGCATGTGCGATTGGGTCAAAATGCTGATGTTGTGGTGATTGCTCCGGCGACTGCAGATGTCTTAGCTCGAGCCACACATGGCATCGCCAATGATCTACTCACCAATACTTTGTTGACCGCTCGTTGCCCAGTGGTGATGGCACCTGCGATGCACACCGAGATGTGGGTGCATCCAGCAACGCAACGTAACGTTGCCGAACTTCGTGCACGCGGAATCATCGTTTTGGAACCAGCTAGCGGGCGACTCACAGGCGCAGACACTGGTCCGGGTCGACTTCCTGATCCGTCAGCAATTGTTGATGCGGTCAAAGATGTACTACGCCGTAAACCAACCAATGACCTTGCTGGTGTGAAGATAGTTATCAGCGCAGGTGGCACTCAAGAGTCCATTGATCCAGTGCGTTACATAGGCAATCGCAGTAGCGGGCTTCAAGGTGTCGAACTTGCACGTACCGCTGTTTCTCGAGGAGCCCACGTCACCTTGGTTGCTGCTCACATACACGTTGACCCTCCGGCCGGCGTCACCCTGATCAACGTCAGTTCCGCCGATGATTTATATGCCGCCATGCATGAACAAAATGCAGATGTCGTCGTGATGGCAGCAGCTGTTGCTGATTTCAAGCCCGATGTCGAAGCCTCAAAGAAAATAAAGAAAGAAACCTTGAGTTCTGAGCACGTTACCTTTGAACTTGTCACCACGGTTGATGTACTCAGTTCGCTCGTGAAGAAGCGTTCAGGGTCAACTCCACTGATTGTCGGGTTCGCGGCAGAGACAGCCGACAACCATGACCACTTGCTCGAACTGGGTAAGTCCAAACTTTCTCGAAAAGGCTGCGACCTGCTTGTGGTCAACGAGGTGGGTTCGCAAGAGGTCTTTGGCTCGCCCGAGAACTGTGTGACGATCTTGGCCAGTGACGGATCGGCCATCCAAATTGAACGCAGCTCGAAGGCCTCGGTAGCTGATGCCTTGTGGGACCTAGTGGCTCCACGGGTTTCAGTCATCAACCGATAGACTAAATACTCGTCATTGACGGGATTTCCGTCAGCAATTTTGTGAGAAATGTAGGGGAGTACGCCGAGTGTCCAAGCGACTGTTCACTTCTGAGTCCGTCACTGAAGGTCATCCAGACAAGATGGCTGATGCCATTAGTGATGCCATCCTCGATGACCTCCTTCGTCAAGACCCCACGAGCCGAGTAGCGGTGGAAACACTGCTCACTACCGGCCAGGTGCATGTTGCTGGTGAAGTGACCACCTCAGGTTTTGCTGATGTCATGAATTTGGTGCGCGAGACCGTACTTGAAATCGGGTATGACTCCTCGACCAAAGGCTTCGACGGCGAATCCTGTGGCATCCAGGTGTCAATCGGCAAGCAGTCTCCCGACATCGCCATGGGCGTAGACGATGCCTATGAAGAACGCGCTGAAGGTTCGGTAGACCCACTTGACCGCCAAGGCGCTGGTGACCAAGGCCTGATGTTTGGTTACGCCTGCACCGACACTGTCGAACTC
>WLNQ01000140.1 GCA_009699705.1 Actinomycetota bacterium
CCTGTGGTCGCAAGCATCTTGGCCATCATCTGCTCCACAGCGCTCTGCGACTCAAATAAAGATCGCAGACCGTCAGCAGACTGACGCAACAGCACCAAGACGAGCCCCCAGACAGCACGAATACACGTGTGCGGGTGGGGGCATATTCCAAAGAGGAAAGCCTGTCGGGCCGCGAAACCTTCACTTTAGATGGTGAACGAGCCACTAGGTCATGCAATAGTCAATGCGTGTCGGATATCGAAGAGTTAACAAAAAGAATGCGCGAATTCAGCGAGGCCAGAAACTGGGTTCAGTTTCATGATCCGAAGTCTCTTGTCCTTGCGCTTGTGGGAGAAGTGGGCGAACTTGCTGAGCTCTTTCAATGGCTGCCCGCTGATCAAGCTCAGGCTTTGGCATCGGATCCAAAACTGAAGCAGCGCGCTGGCGAGGAAATCTCAGATGTGTTTCTGTACCTCCTGCGCCTAGCAGATGAATTAGGTATCGATCTTTCCCAAGCAGCTAATCAAAAGATGTCTGCATCTGAAGAGCGGTTTGCAATCAGCGATGTCCATGGACAGGCGCCTTTGAAAAGTTAGATCTCTTCATGTACAGCCTAAATCTCTTTCGTCTCAGCAATTCGCCATAAGCTGGCCAAATGAGCGAGAGATTAGTTGGGATGCAAGACATCCTCCGGTACGCGTCTGGTGCCGATCCCTCTCTTATCGAGCTTGATGGTTATCTGAACTACCACTACCTCACGAGCCCCGTTGAACACGGATTCAAGAAAGTCATGCTCGAAGCTGGGATTAATAGAGTCGCTGATATCCAAGCGGTGGATGGCCCTCGTCGACCATTAATAGCAATCAGGTCCAGCCCAGGTAGCGCTGGTGGGGAATCCAACCCATGGCATGACGAATTCGATCTGGATCATGGACATGTCAGGTATTACGGAGATCAAAAGGTCACGACGGTTGGGCTCCCTGGCGCAACCGCAGGTAACAGAGCACTCCTCGAAGCCTGGCAATTTCACCAGGGAACAGATAGTTCGCAGCGAATGCTCGCTCCACCACTGTTTCTGTTTCGTGCAGTGAGTGTCCGGGCTGAAGGTCGCACTATAAATAAGGGGTACGTCGAATTTTGTGGGGTTGCTTTAATCGAGCGCCTTGAGCACACAGTTCAACGTGATCCAAAAACCGGACGCAGTTTCCCAAATATTGTTTTAGACCTAGCCATTGTCGACACACAAGATGGTGACGTAATCGATCTGCGTTGGATGGATGACCGGAGAAATCCTGAGTTGTCGAGTGAGCAGGCACTGCGACATGCACCTGATTCCTGGAAGCGTTGGGTGTCCGAAGGTCGACCGGCAATTTCTCGAATCCGCAGGCGGGTACTAGCAAGCAAGGTGAAAACTAAGGAAGACCAGATGCCCGAGCCAAATTCTGCAGAAGCCGCGGCCCTTGAGAAAACTTACAAATTCTTTGACGGCCGCAAGCATTCTTTCGAACTGCTGGCAGCGAAAGTCTCTGGTGAAATCCTCGGCCGATCTGGTGCCACTTACCATTCAGGCTGGCTCACTCGCAGTGGCGGCGATGGTGGTGTTGATTTTGTTGCGAGACTGGATATCGGCTCTGTCGGCTCGAATACGCCGCTTGTTGTTCTTGGCCAAGCTAAGTGCGTAGTACCAGGAAGTTCCATCAGCCCTGATCAGGTGGCTCGCGTAGTTGCTCGTCTGCGCCGCGGATGGGTAGGAGTCTTCGTCACGACTGGAGTGTTTTCCAAACAAGCACAAGTTGAAGTAGTCGATGATCAATATCCCCTCGTCTTGGTCGGCGCTAAGACTCTCGCAGAAGAAGTGCTGCGTATGGCTGCGGCGAATTTTGGTGGGGATATTTCCGCGTTTCTTGAATCGATAGTTGGCGACTACGCGGGGGAAATCACTGCACGCCGACCAGAAGAAATTCTGTCCCAATAGTTCTTGCAATCATTGGTCGAGTTCCATGCTCCGGTCTTATGAATATTTGCGGCATACAAGAGTCGCCGAACATGGGCAGGCAACCTTCAGGGCGAGTGGATCACCTGTATCCCCCTGCGCCACACTATGTCGATGTTCGCAGGTGAAGAGTCCGCCTAATGCGCATCGCGGTCTATGGAATTTCAAAGAACGAGTCTGCCTTCGTGCAGGCTTGGGCCGATTCATGCGCTGAAGCTGACTACCGCATCCTTGTTGATACTGGCTCCACCGATGACACTGCTGCCCTTGCTTTGGCTGCCGGGGTCAGCGTCGTTACTCAGGTTTTTGATCCTTGGCGCTTTGATGTTGCTCGCAACCATGCTTTGTCGTTAATTCCCGAAGATGTTGATCTGTGTATTTCCCTTGATCTAGACGAAGTCATGGTGCCCGGCTGGCGAGCTGCCCTTGAAGCAGCGTTTACTCCAGAGGTCACTCGCTATCGCTACCTGTATACGTGGTCGTGGCGAGATGACGGACACCCTGGGCTGCAATATGCCGGCGACAAGATTCATGGTCGTCACACTCACACGTGGCGCTATCCGGTGCATGAAGTGCTGATCCCTTTTGGTGAAGAAACTCAAGGCTGGACTGAGGTTCAGATTCATCATCACCGCGATCAAGATAAGTCACGCGATCAGTACTTGCCGTTGCTTGAACTTGCTGTTGCTGAAAACCTTGACGACGACCGTAATGCGCATTACTTGGCTCGCGAATATATGTATCACGAGCGCTTTGCCGAAGCTGCCGCTGAGTTCAAACGTCACCTTGAGATGCCGACTGCGCGTTGGGAGGCCGAACGTTCCGAGTCGATGCGCTTTCTGGCCAAGTGTGAACCAGACAATGCTGAGCACTGGCTGAAACTTGCAATCCAGAGCACACCCGATCGCCGTGAGCCTTGGGTTGATTTGGCCTTTCTATATATGGAAGAAAAGCGTTGGGAAGATTGTCTTGAAACTTGCGAGTCAGCACTCATGCTTGACCGCAAGATTCTTGAATATCTCGCACAAGATCAGGCTTGGGGCTCGCGACTCAACGACATGGCAGCGAATGCGGCCTTCCACCTGCAGCGCTATGGATTAGCTGTTGAGCATGCACAGGCAGCCGTGGCACTCGAACCCGCAGATACCCGCCTTCAAGGCAACCTTGCGCACATGCGCAGCTCTTTTGAATCTTGGGCGCCAGCGCTGATCGAAGTTGATGGCGTTCCTACTTGGCGGACCTTGCCTACTTCATCCATCGTGACTGTTGCTCCCCCTTTGGATGCCTCCCCTGATTGGGTGCTGATGAATCCCAGCATCGCCTCTGATGGCACTGCGCTTCGCATGACCGTTCGCGCGGTGAATTATCGACTCACTGGCAGTCAATATTCGATGGCTGATGAAGACACAGTGATTCGTACGCGCATTGGGATTGTTGATGTTGACGCCCTTGGTGTTGCATCAGGCTGGCAGTGGGTGGATGACAGCGCTGCGCTCTCCCCTAACCCGCTATTTCCTGTCGAAGGTGTTGAGGACGCGCGCCTGTTTTTGCATCAAGGCAAGTGGTGGATTCTTGGGGCTATCCGCGACTTTGCTGTCTCTGGCGCCATTCGCCAAGTGCTCGCTGAAGTTCGCGACAAGCTCTCCCCCACTCTGGATCACCCGTGGCGCCTGCCCTCACCTCTTACTAGTGATGACAGCGCGAGCGTCTATGAGAAGAACTGGGTGCCTGTTGCCCTGTCGCCTTCTTCTCTGGATGTGGTGTGGTCCACGGATCCGTTCGTGCAGCTTCGCCTTGATGCGCTCACCCGCCAAGTCGTTCCTGTTGCTGGACGGGCAACCGCACTTGCCACACACGACCTTCGCGGAAGCACTCCGGTCTTCGTGACTCCTAACGGGCCGGTCTATGTGGTGCACGAAGTTGGACCCTCGATCTTTGAAGGCGATCGACCACATCGCACCTACCTACACCGTTTTGTCACCTTTTGTGGCGATCATGTGCACGTCGGCCAGCCTTGGACCATTGAAGGATTAGCTCTGGAATATGTGGCCGGGGCCGCCTTCTTGAATGACACCCTTTACCTGTCATATGGCAGGGATGACCAGCTTGCCAAGGTGGCTGTGTGCTTATGGGGTGGCGTCGGAGAACTTGTTCATAAAACTTGCTGATCTGTGACGCCCCTTTTAACTATCTTTCCCACAGTTCTGCGGCTATTGTCCGTACATATTTCCCGGGACATCGAGCCGAATTGGTGCTAAATGAGCTTTAACAATCCCTCTGGGGGCATCAATTGGTTCATCAAGCGACGAACCCTGCTCATTAACGGTGGCCTTGCTCTTCTTGGCGGCGTCGTCGGTGGCGGAGTTGTCGCAAAACTTGCTGAACCAGGCAGTGCCGATGCTTCTGCGGGTAACGGCTCTGTTGGCCCGATGGGCCCAACGGGAGCTTCTGGCACGGCTGGGCAAAATGGCAG
>WLNQ01000141.1 GCA_009699705.1 Actinomycetota bacterium
GGGCACCCTCACTACGCAAGCTGCTAACTTCTTGAAAGCAGCGGTGGTGAGTGGCCTAAATATTGTAATCGCGGGCGGAACTCAAGCAGGGAAAACAACGTTATTAAACGCGCTCTTAGGTTCAGTGGCTTCGCATGAACGCATTGTGAGTTGTGAAGAAGTCTTTGAAATGCAACTCAATCACCTTGATTGGGTTGCGATGCAAACGCGTGATGCAAGTTTGGAAGGTGTCGGTGAAATCCCATTGCGTCGGCTGATTCGTGAAGCCTTGCGCATGCGACCAACGAGGTTAGTTGTAGGAGAAGTTCGACAGGGTGAAGCCTTGGATCTATTAATCGCAATGAACAGCGGTATGCCGGCAATGGCCACCCTCCATGCAAACAGCGCTCGGGAAGCTGTAACAAAATTGTGTACGTTGCCGCTCCTGGCAGGAAGCAACATCCCAGGTGACTTTGTGGTGCCTACCGTCGCAGGGTGTGTTGATGTGGTGGTGCATATCGCCACTGACCGCGGTGGAGTGCGCCGAATCGGAGAGATATTTGCGCTTTCTGGGCGCATTGAAAATGGCTTGATCGAGATGGCTGAACTCTTTATTGATTCAGGGCAAGGTCTCACACGGGCAAATGGCTGGCCGCCGCATCCAGAGCGGTTCAAGGCTGCCGGCATGGATCTGGCTCAACTCCTAGGAGTAGCTGATGGATCAGCCAAAGGGTGGGCTGCCTAGTGGGAGCCCTGTTAGGACTGAGTTTTGGCGTTGGTGGTCTCCTTGTCATTCTTGGTTGGTTCGGTGATCACGGCTCAACCAGATCACGCTCATCTCTTGGATTCTTTGCTCGGTTGGCACAACAATCTGGAATCCCTCGGGTCACGGGCGCGAGTCTTGTCGCGGCTTGCATCGTTGTCGCTGCGCTGACCGGCGTCCTCACGCTGCTTGTCACCGCGGTCCCCACCGCTGCGCTGCTTGCATTCTTTGCAAGTGGTGGGGTGCCGGTGGTCCTTATCCGCCGCCGAGTGCAGTTGCACCAAAGAGCGCTGCGAAAAGCGTGGCCCGATGCCGTGGATTCGCTCTTGAGCGCGGTGCGAGCGGGGCTGTCATTGCCTGAAGCTGTCGCCGCACTGGGTGTGAAGGGCCCATTGGCGCTGCGGCCGGCATTTGAAGACTTTGCTGCCAATTACCGAGCAGCTGGATCCTTCGCCGAAGCACTCGCGACCCTTGGCGATCAACTCGGGGATCCGATCGCCGATCGAGTGATCGCAGTGCTTCGAATCGCGCGCGAGGTTGGCGGAAATGACCTGGGCTCTGTTCTTCGCACCTTGAGCTCGATCTTGCGAGAAGACGCTCGAATGCGAGGAGAAATCGAAGCAAGGCAAAGTTGGACCGTCAATTCCGCTCGGCTAGCGGTTGCTGCTCCTTGGATCACGCTGGCACTCCTTTCCACTAGACCCGAAGCTGTTCGTGCGTACAACAGTGCTGCCGGGGCTGCTGTTTTATTCGCAGCATTCGCGCTGTCGTTTGTCGCCTACCGAGTGATGATTCACATCGGTCGCTTGCCTGATGAACCGCGCTTGGTCAAGCAATGACCGCAACGGGGATCGGTGCGCTGCTTGGACTGAGTTTTGCGCTTGGTCTTGTTCTGATTGTCACGAGATTAGGAGCCTTGCGCAGGCCGTCACTCTTCGAACGAATAGTGCCATTCGTGCCTGTGACTCGCGAAAGTTTGGCACGCACAAGTGTTGATCCTGGACCAGTTCAGGTATTGATCGCAGTGCTCCAACCTCTTATTCGCGATCGAAAACTGACAAATCCAATTGAAGACAGACTCGCAAATGCTGGACGCAACGGAGTCGACCAGTTTCGACTGGAGCAAGCCATCAGTACCGGGATAGGCGCGAGTTTTGGTCTCGTTGCTGGCCTATGGGCAGCCGCTTCGGGAACAACGCCAATTTCAATTCTGATCTTCTTGATGTTGGGCGCAGGTTTTGGTGCCGTGTTTTGGAATCGGCATCTCACTCACCTTGGGAACCTGCGAAAGAAGCGAATCGCTCAGCAATTACCAGCAGTTGCTGAGCTGCTCGCGTTTGCAGTAGCTGCCGGAGAGTCACCTGTTGCAGCAATTGAGCGGGTCAGTGTTTCAATGGCAGGCGAACTAGCTGACGAGTTTCACCGTGCCCTATCGGAGATCCGCGCCGGGACATCGGTGGAGCAAGCGCTTCGCGAGGTTGCGCAACGCACTGCCAGTGCGGACATCGAACGATTCATCGACGGAATCTTGCTAGCCATTGAGCGAGGCTCACCGCTTGCAGAAGTGCTCAGAGCGCAAGCTGCAGACGCACGGGCCGCTGATCGTCGACTACTCCTTGAATCTGCCGGCCGCAAAGACGTCGCCATGTTGATTCCCGTTGTGTTCTTCATCCTGCCAACGGTCGTACTGATTGCCATCTTCCCTGGTATTCAGGGATTGAAGCTCATCGTTTCTTAAATCACCTTCCGCGAAAATCAAAGGAGAACAAGTCATGATGAAAAGAGTTCCTACGGTGTTAGTCCTATCTAAGTCATTGTTTTATCGACTCAGAGTTGTTGTTTCGAAAGCAAATGATCGTGGAGATGTTCCTGGTTGGGTCTTAGTAGCAGTGATGACCGCTGGGCTTGTGACAGCAATTTGGTTGATCGCAGATGACGCTTTGACCTCAGTCTTCGATCGGGCTATGACTTCTGTTTCAGTTCGAAACTAATGCGAGCGCTCCAGATTGATGATCGAGGAAATTCGACAGTGGATTTCGCTCTAGTTGCACCCTTACTCATCGGTGTTGCCCTCGTGGTGCTGCAAGTTGCGCTCGCCTTACACGTTCGTTCCACTTTGACAGCGGCTGCAGGCGAAGGTGCCAGAGTCGCCGCTATGGCCGGGGCGAGTTCGGCTCTGGGTGAGCAACGAACAAGTGAGGTACTGCACGGAAATTTTGCATCGAGCGTTATCGCTGAAGTTCGAGTGGAACAAGTGCGCGAGGCGGGACTCGTACTTTCGCAAGTCACGATCAAGGCACGCTTGCCACTCTTGGGATTACTGGGTCCCGCTGTTCTTGAAGTACATGGCCGCGCGATTCAGGAACACGTGTGAAACGCGGGTGTCGCTCGACTCGCAGTGATTGCATAAACCGCGGGGTGCGATTAGATGCTGGATCGGCGATTATTGAATTCCTCGTGGTGGGGATATTGATCTTGGTGCCGATGCTTTACGCAATGTTGATGGTTGTTCGAGTTGAATCTGCAGCCATGGCCTCAACGCATGCAGTGCGTGAAGCGAGTCGGGTCTTCATGATGGCTGATGTCGCGACTCAAGGAATGCGTGATGCGAGGACTGCAAGCAATCTTGCTTTAGCTGATCAAGGATTTCAGGTTGGCGAAGATGCACTAACAGTCACATGCACCCAAAAATGCCTCACTCCGCAATCACAATTACATGTGAACCTGTCATGGAAGGTCGATCTTCCTTGGCTTCCACCGCCATTTTCGAATTTCCTTGATGGCTATCCCATCAGCGCCGATCAGCACGTCACGATTGACACCTATCGAGATTCAGTTGACTCATGAAGCATGAGATGCGAGCTGCGAAAACCAAATCTCGGAAAACCGTCGGCGTGCGAACTGATACACAGCGAGTTGAAGGCCAGCGAATTAAAGAGCCGAGAAGCGACGAGGGGAGTGTCCTGATTCTTGGCATCGGCTTAGTGGGCGTTTGCTTGTTGTCGATGGCTGTGGTGATCGACACCACCAGTGCCTTCCTGCAGCGCCGAAGTCTGTATAGCCTCGCGGATTCTGCCGCTCTCGCAGGTGCTCAAGTCATTGATCTGGCCAGTTATTACGCCAATGGGGCAGGTGAGGGAACAAGGTTGGATTCCGGCGCTGTCGCCCGTAGAACTCGCGCCTTTCTCCTTGCTGACGCAATTGCGCTGGAGCACCCAGGATTCCAGATTGATGCGGTGACTACTGATGGCATAACCGTCCAAGTGGATCTCAGTTCGCCAATCAATCTGCCATTTCTGGGTGCACTACGCACCGATGTGATTCAGGTCCGGTCAACTGCTCGGTTGGACTACCGACCAAGTGGGCTGGAGTAGCCCCGTAGTCTTAGTCCTTGTGACACCTATTGAAGCTAATGAGCGCCTTGCAGAATTGGCGAACACGCTCAAGAGCATCGAAACGGTGTTGGACCTACCCGCGATGCGCATCAGCATTGCCGATCTCGAAGAGCAAGCCTCGGCTCCTGATCTGTGGGATGACCAGGCAAAAGCTCAAGTCATCACTTCTAAACTTTCATTTCAGCAAGGTGAACTGCGCAAGGTAGAAGCCCTGCGGCGCCGTCTTGATGACGTGCCAATTTTGCTGGAACTAGCCGAGTCCGAAGGCGATCAAGCTTCAGCAGATGAA
>WLNQ01000142.1 GCA_009699705.1 Actinomycetota bacterium
AACTGCGAGTGTCTTGAACTGACGGCTCAAAAAGGCGGTAGCGCCTTCTTGAATCGCTCCTGCGATTTCCTGCATCTTTGGGGTGCCTTGAGGTGCGGCGAGGACTTCACGTACCAATACTGCTGCGACAACAAGCGCGAGCAGCGCGATGACAGCAACGACGACGACAGTCGTCAAGTTGCCTCCACTGAGCTCAATCATGGGTCTCCTGACTAGGCGTGAACTGTTGTTCACAAATCGAGGGGAGTTTATTAACTAAGAAGGGGAAATCAGGTGGAATTAAGGAATTGTCCGATTTATGTAAATTTCGTGGCGCGCAAGGCTTCAGGCAGAGATCGGGCAACATAAATAAAGGAATCAAGGCCAGTGATCGTGATTACCTTTCGCACTCGGTCAGTGGTCGTAACAATGGCAACTGTTCCCCCAAGCTCGCCCGCACGTTCTGCTGCTTTTATGAGCACACCTAAACCGGTCGAATCCATGAACGGGACCGCACTGGCATCAACAATCAGTGCTTGCGGTGGTTGCCAGGACGTAAGAATCTCCGAATCCAGGTGACTAGCCGTGGCCAAATCCACATCTCCGCGCACGGAAACCACTAATGCCCCTGAAACGATCTCGCTGGAGACCCCGAACTCCATATGGAGACCATCGCACATCCCTCGCGTTACCGTGGGGGAAATGAATACCAGCATCGAAGGCGTGCTCTCGCGCCTTTCCCAAGGCCGGGAAGATCGACTGCGCCATTTGGAAGTCCGGCCGGCTCGTGGAGCGGTGTTTTCGCCTTGGCCAGTCTGGGTCTCTGACGAAGTCCGGCAATCCTTTCCTGGTGTCACCCAGCCTTGGAAACATCAAGTCGATGCCGCAGAGGCCGCGCATCGAGGTGAGCACGTGGTGCTGGCAACTGGCACAGCCTCCGGTAAGTCGCTGGCTTACGCACTGCCAATCTTGAACGCAATTGAATTAGGAAGTACCGCTCCTAACGGTCGCGGATCCACAGCGTTGTATATCGCGCCGACAAAAGCACTGGCTCACGATCAATTGCGAACCATGCAAGAGCGCCAACTGCCGTGGCTTCGCGCTGCAACCGTCGATGGCGACAATTCTTATGAAGAGCGACAGTGGGCCCAGCGTCACGCAAACTTGGTGCTAACCAATCCGGACTTGCTGCACCACTCACTCTTGGGCAGTCACATGCGCTGGGCACCTTTCCTCAAACGTCTCGACTACATCGTGATCGACGAAGCTCACATTTATCGCGGTGTTTTCGGAGCCCACGTTTCTGCAGTTATCCGGCGGTTGCGCCGCATCTGCGATCACCTAGGTAGCACACCAGTCATCATCGCCGCGTCGGCCACCGTCGCCGAACCAGCAATTGCAATCCAGCGACTCATCGGTGACCCGGTCATTGAAATAACTGAAGATGCCTCGCCAACACCGGAACGAACAATTGCCTTGTGGCAACCAATGGATCTTGGGATCGATGGCGCCGAACCCGTGCATCGCACCGCAACTACTGAAGCTGCTCACCTGCTCGCTGATCTTGTTGCAGATGGTCGGCAGACACTTGCATTCGTAAGAAGCCGACGCGCTGCGGAGGGTGTTGCCGCAATGACACGCGATCTACTTCGCGAGATCGATCCTGAACTCGTTGACACCGTTTCGTCGTATCGCGGTGGATATCTTCCCGAGGAGCGACGCGCAATCGAAAGTTCATTACGTGATGGCAGCATTCGAGCACTCGCTACAACTAATGCTCTGGAACTTGGCATCGATATCAGCGGTCTAGATGCGGTCGTGATCGCTGGCTGGCCCGGAACCCGCGCTTCGCTCTGGCAACAGTTTGGACGCGCCGGCCGTGGAGATGCTCCGGCACTTGCAATCTTCATCGCCCGCGAAGATCCACTCGATGCATTTGTGGTGGAACACCCCGCATCGATTCTGGGTGCACCTGTGGAAGCATCCGTGTTCGATCCAACTAATCCAGTCATTCTTGGACCACACCTTTGCGCTGCCGCAGCAGAAATTTCATTAACCGACACCGATGCCATCCGATGGTTTGGACCAACCTCGTTGGCGCTCCTTGCTGATCTCGCAGATCAGGG
Organism: Actinomycetota bacterium; assembly: GCA_009699705.1. Taxonomy (GTDB): domain Bacteria; phylum Actinomycetota; class Actinomycetes; order S36-B12; family S36-B12; genus UBA11398. The sequence continues at coordinate 2,106 of WLNQ01000142.1, forward strand.
TTTCTTGCGCAAGCGATCAACTGGTTGGTTTTGGACTCGACGCGATCGCGCAAGCGACCTCGCCGACTTGCGCAGTACAGGCGGTGCGCCGGTTCGCATTGTTGAAGAAGACACTGGTCGCCTTTTAGGAACAATTGATCAAACCTCTGCACACAGCACCGTGCATCCCGGCGCGGTCTACACACATCAGGGCGTGACTTCAGTGGTTACTGCTCTCGACCTCGAAGATCTTGTTGCCACCGTTGTCGAAGAACCTGTTGATTACACAACTCACGCACATGAGATCAGTGACATTCGGATCGTCGAAGAGCACGAAGGTCACCCCTGGGGGGAAGCAAGTATTCATATCGGCCAAGTTCAAGTCACGAGCCAAGTTACAAGTTTTCAACGACGTCGACTCATCACCGGCGACAACTTAGGCGAACAGGGTCTGACGCTTCCGGAGCGAGAACTGCTCACTACTGCTGTGTGGTGGACGGTTTCCGAGGAGCAATGCACCCGCGCAGGAGTAGATCCTTCAGAGATCCCTGGTGCTGTTCACGCAGCAGAACATGCATCAATCGCTTTACTGCCGTTTTTTGCCACCTGTGACCGATGGGATATCGGTGGCGTCTCAACTGCACGGCACATCGATACCGGGATCACCACTGTCTTTGTTTATGACGGCTATCCCGGTGGCGCGGGCTTTGCGCAACATGGTTTTGATATTGCTCGCCAGTGGTTGACCGCCACCCGCGACCTCATTCGCGAATGCCGCTGTCGCGATGGTTGCCCGTCGTGCGTGCAATCACCGAAGTGCGGCAATGGCAACAACCCGCTCGACAAGAATGCGGCCGTGCGTCTACTTACCGAATTATTGCGCAACGCCACTGATTAGAGGACTGACGCGAAATCGGGTGGCCCAGCTGTTGCGACTGCTCGAACGTTATTCACCGTCATGCCAAACCTATTCAAGAGCTTTGAAACCAGCGTGGGCGTGGCCGCCTCAACTTCTACAGACACATCTGCGCCATCAACAAAACAGCGAGTAAGTCTCACTCGATTTAATGAAGCGATGCTTTCGGCACGTGCACATGGATCAGAAAAGGATTGAGCTCCAGCAATCGCACTGAGATCAGCTGCACCTTGCACCGAGTGACTCAGCAGAGTTGCTTGGGCTTGGGCCACTGCAACAAACCCCAGCATCGAAATCACCCCGATCAATGCAATACCAAGAACCGTGCCACTGCCTTTCTCGTGGTCGCGATGTAAGGCAACCTTCGACGACCGTTTCATACCTGCTCGATTGGTGCGGTTGCTGACCGCTCGAAAGTAAACGAAAAGCGCGAGAGAATGGGAATAGGCACATCAATGTCTTGACGCAAAGTAACCGTGACACTTGCGTCAGTGTTGGAGAGTAGTAATTGCGCATCAGGGGCTTCCGCGCTTGCTTGTTCGTTGATCTGACTCTGCGTTACGCCTCGAGCCAGTGCCCGTGCCAGATCATGCGCGGTGTCGGTGAGATGTACTGAAGTGATTCCTAATTGAATCGTTGTCAAGAAAACTACCGTTACGGCCAGCAGTACGGGAATCATCATTGCCGTTTCGATTACTGCACTGCCCCGATCGCGCTGGGTCGAGTCGGCAAGAAACCGACTCGACCCGAACAGTGACGTCATTTAAAAGAAAACCGAAAGTGCCGAACTCATAATTTTCCAAATCAAGTTGCGCACCTCCGCACTTGTGAGCAGCTTGATAAGAACTCCGCCAAGACCAGCTGCGGCAACTGTTCCAACTGCGTATTCGGCAGTGGTCATTCCTTTGTCAGAAAACTTCATTCGACTTATGAAGCGATTCATTGAATTTCCCTTCTCGACCCAGAGCCTTGCGCTCGTGGTGATTTCTCACCGTGCTAGATCAAGAGGTATGCGCGCATCAGTGCGATTCAAACTGTGGACGAGGTCCGCAATAAGTTCAGTTGGGGATAACGCCTACGTTGAAAACATGTCTGTTGCCATTGATGCCACGACCGGAACGATCCCCAGCAAAATGAACGCAGGTAAATAGCAAGCAGCCAGAGGCGCAACAGAGCGAACACCAGCAGATCGAGCAGCAACTTCGACAGTCATTCGTTTTCGCCGGCGCTCATCAGCACCGATCCCGGCGAAGACCTCGGCGATTGGAGCGCCAGAGGAAGCAGAGCGTTGAAATGCTGCAGCCAAGCGCAAGAACTCTGGGTCCACCTTCGCCGCAATCCAGGCAGATTGTTGCGATGCACCCAGGCGCATCGCTGCATCAACTCGCAACAGCGATTCAGATGCCGGAGCACCAACGGCGA
>WLNQ01000143.1 GCA_009699705.1 Actinomycetota bacterium
GCGAACGTCTATATGGGCGACTCAGGTGCCTATTTCTTGGGATTCATGCTTGCAGTTGTTGTTGTTCGCCTTCGTCCGGCTGATCTGGCACCTGTTCAAGCAGTGGTCATCGCCTGTTTACTCGTAGCCCTGCCGCTTATCGACACGATCTATGTAGTCACAAGACGGCTTGCCAAGGGGATCCATCCGTTCACGGCTGGACGTGACCATCTGAGTCATTCGTTGCAGCGCCGTGGATTGTCGGTCCCTGGCTCGGTCGTGGCACTCAACGTTTTCCTTGTTGCAACCTCCGCTCTGGCAGTGGTTTTAGCTTTAGTCGCGTTCTAGTCGGACACCAGCTGCGCCATGACTAGGCTGGAACCTCCGGTTTGAGGAAGGAAGACTGTGTTTGGTAGCCCGATAGCAATCCTTGGTCTGGGCTATGTCGGCCTTCCGCTAGCTGCGGGGTTAGCCCGAGCCGGAAATGAAGTTGTCGGGTTTGATCTGGACGAGCGAGTGATCGATGGCCTTTCCCAGGGAAATTCCCACATCCAGGATATTTCTGATGCAGAGTTAGCCGAATCGATAAGCGCAGGATTGCGTTTTACATCAACCGGATCAGATCTGCACGGATTTGGTGCCTACATCATTTGCGTACCAACCCCCCTTGCCGAAAGCGGCTACCCCGACCTCAGTTTCATTGAGCAAGCTGGCGCACTTATTGCTTCGCAAATGCGATCAGGCTCGTTGGTCGTTCTGGAATCCACGACATATCCAGGCACCACGGATGAATTACTTCGACCCATTCTTGAATCAGGTTCAGGACTCAAGGCAGGGATTGATTTCTGCCTTTCGTTCAGTCCTGAGCGCATTGATCCGGGTAACCCAGAATTTAAGGTCACGAACACACCGAAAGTTGTGGGCGGGTATCAACCTTGTTGTCTTGAAGCAGCCGCATCTATTTACACAGAACTCGGAATTGAAGTAGTCAGGGCAAAGGGACTGCGTGAAGCAGAACTTTCCAAGCTTCTCGAAAATACTTATCGGCACATCAATATTGCGCTAGTCAATGAGATGGTGAAGTTCTGCAATCCACTAGGCATTGATTTACATGATGCAATTCGCTGCGCAGCTACAAAACCATTTGGCTTTCAAGCGTTTTATCCCGGCCCGGGAGTTGGCGGTCACTGCATCCCGATCGATCCAAATTATCTTTCATACCGCGTACGATCCGAACTTGGATATGCATTTAGATTTGTGGAACTGGCACAAGAAATCAACGCAAGCATGCCTTCCTATGTCGTTACTCGACTGCAAGATGAACTCAATGAACACTCGCTTTCGCTCAAAGGCTCGCGGGTATTGGTAGCCGGAGTCACCTATAAAGCTGATGTGCCAGATGAGCGGGAAAGCCCCGCAGTTCCAATCGCAGAAATTTTAATAAACCGTGGCGCGATTGTCAGTTACCTCGATCCGTATGTGACAAATTGGCAGATCCAGGGAAGCCAAATAGCTCGTGTTATTCAAGGTTCACTCGAAGGCGGGCAGTTCGACGCTGTGGTGCTGCTACAAAGCCACACCGACTTTGATGCTCTTGATTTCGAGTCGCTGGCTCCAGTGGTGCTCGATACACGCGGATCATTACAAGGTGCCGCAATCAAGCGACTTTGAAAGCAAATTTCGCCTCCAGAAATCAAGACTTCACGAGTCTGGTGCGAATCTGGGGATGCTTGCAAGGCATTGACCAACGAGTAAGGGAAGATGAGACGTGGACTTCGCCTTTTTAGCTGGATATATCGCCTTGGCAGCACTTGCTTTCACCTGGGCACGCAGCACCGCTTGGTGGGTGATCTCCACAGTCGCGAGTGTTTCTATCGCTGGCGGTTTAGTGAACCTTGGGATCACCGCGGGTCATGACTGGAATCGGCAAGAACTCCAGATTCTTCTGCTGGTGGCTCTACTCGTTGTCTCGGCTGCGGCTTGGCTTAGACGCACGAACTCTGATCTTTGGGAGTTGAAGCGGCAGTTCATCTCAATTCTGCTCCCTACCCTGCTGCTCTTAATCTTCTTCATCATCGTTACCCGTTTCTGGGTTACCGAGACGGCTTTCATGCACCCGGTCTCATTCTTTATCGGCCATAGTGAGGCTGAAGACAACGCCAAATGGCTGGACTTCGCAGGACAATATGCAAGCGGCGCTGGCATCCATCAGGCCGTGCCGCTGGGCGGTCCACTCGAACTTGTTGTCACGCTAATGGCGACGTTCGCAGCAGCGATTTCCCAGTTGGCCTTCGGTGGGTTTAATGAAGTAGCTGTAGCTGCCAACGCGATCGTATTTGCCGAATACTTCCTGGTGATCTGTGCGCCATTGGCACTTGCACCTTTGGTAGAAGCTCGACTCTCGGGTCAAAAAACTGGGATCAAGGTTCCAAGTCCAGCGATCTGGGTCGGCGCGATAGTTATTGCCGTGGCTAACCTCGTCGCCATCGGATACGGACATCTGACCTTCCAATTCGTCGTGCTTGTGGGAGCCCTTTGGGCAGCGACATTCTTGAGCGATATAAAAATGCAGCGCGCAAAACTGCTGACCTCTCTTGTCATGGTTGAAGCGATGACGGTGTGGCTCCCGCTCAATGCCCTAGCGGTGGTTGTGCTCCTTGGCTGGCTTGTCATATTGATTCGCCGTTGGTTGCAGCGCGAAAGTCGGGACCTGCTTTCCATTGGTCTGTGGGTTGTTGTGGCGATCAGCGTGTGGGAGCCAATTCGCAGCTCGCTTGCATTCGTCGTGAACACAGCGCCCGTGGCTTCGGGAGAGATCGGCGCAGGTTCAGGTGTGCGAGCCGGAGTGCTTGCAGGTTTAGCTGATTCAACATTGTTTGCAGCGGGCGGCGGCACAGATCAGACGGGTCCGATCCTGGCGCTCGTTGCGATCTCGGCCGTTGTATCAGCTGGCTTATACCTTGCTTCTCAAAATTCAGCCGGAAATCGAACCATCTATATTCGATTTATACCGGTCGCCTTGACTGCAGGCATGGCATTGCTCATTAACCTACTTGACGCTTGGGCTACAGGCAGCGGACCGCATTACGGATCATTGAAATTCACTTTCATGACGTCGGTGGTGCTTGTGGCGGCGTGTTTGCCGATTGGGGTGATGTTCCTTGACCGCTCGGTAAATTCAGGCATGACTCCATTGAGATGGATCGCGCTGGTATCCGTGGTGTTCTTATTGATCGTGGATACGTTGATTCCACGAGGAATAGCCCAGGCGCGTCCCGATCATTGGAATCCCCCCAATCCCAATAACAATTCAGCGAGTTACTGGTGGCCAGCAGACGTTAAAGCCACGGCGCGTCAGTCGATCGCTGGGAGTCCAGTGGGCTGCGTCTTCTTACCGCAGGGTGCCATGGTTCCTTCAGCACTGCTCCCTGCGTCAGGTAATTCAGATGCGCAACGTGTGTATTCATGCACACGGTTGCTAGCTGGACTTGCTGGTCAAGACACTCAGGCGCAACCGCTGGTTGATTGGCTTCGGCGAGAGTGGTTAACCAACACACCGGCGTGGTCAGATGTTTATGATGGATTGGCTGCCATGCCAGCGTCAGTGCTTAACAAGCCAATGATCTTGTTGGACGAGTACAGCAATGTGATCGGCTATGAGACTCTTGGAGCCTTGCTTAGCAAGTACCCGAAGTTTGCAGGCAAAACGCCTGATGAGCTGGCTTTGATTAATTCAAACTGAGCCATATTTTCAAGCCGTTTGGTAACGGTCCAAAATATCAAGGTAGATGGATTTCGTGCCGGCTGGCAGCGGTGTTTGTAAAAATCCTTCGACTTCTTCTTGACCCGAAGGCATAAGTCTTAAATCTCTAGCTTGTGCAGCAGAGCTCGAATGCGAGCCATAAGAAATTGGTGTTTTCGTTCGCGCGATGTCCTGCATCAAATGAATGAGATAGCCGATTGAAACAGGCTGCCCCGAAGCGATGATCTTAATTTGAGGAGTATTTGTTTTCATCCCCGAATATTTTCTGATCCAATGCAAAGCGATGCGTGCCGCATCGTCGGAATAAATGTAATCACGCATGGTGTCGAGCGACACGAAAATCGAAAGTGGAGTCTTGGTTATTGAGCTCAGAGCTAGCCGAGACAGCAAGCCCTGCAACTTTTCCAGGTTTTGCCCAGGTCCGTAAAGATTTGCAACTCGGCCGATAACTACATCGCAAACACCTAAAAGTCGATTGCTGACGACGTGTTCTTGCGCAAGTTTGAGTTCGCCATAAGGACTCAATGGGAGCGGCAAAGTCAAAGTTGAAAAAGGTGGATTACTTGATCCCGCATAGACGCCTCCTGCAGAGGACGTGAGGAAAAAGACTCCC
>WLNQ01000144.1 GCA_009699705.1 Actinomycetota bacterium
ATTAAGAAACGTCAGTTTGACCAAATGCTTCGCTGGTTTTGTTCAGCTCACGCATGGCCAAGGTCGGGCCCTTAATCTTTGATGCCTGTGACTTTGCCATAGCACCCGCAAATCCAGCAACGAGAATCATCAGCAAGGTGATGATGCCAAAAGCAGCCCACGTTTGAAGTCCGAGTTGTACGAGTACGTAGGTCAAGGTGAAGAGCAAAAAGACAACAACCAGCGGTGCGAGTACGAGTGCAACGAGACCAAAGATGGTGGCGCTCGTCATAGCTTTCTTGGAGGCCTTCATCTCGGCCTGAGCGAGCGCCAATTGGGCCGAGGCTAGTCGCTTGGCATCAGAGACCGTCTTGGAAATGAGTTCGACGATGCTGGGCTGGGTGTCAGACATAGCAAGAGGCTAGCGCGTCGTTCCTGTCATCCTCAATTATTGGGCCGAAATAGCGGAGTCATGCACGGTTATTTATGCGTCACTTTCATCGTCAGCAGCCAAAAGAGCATAGGCCCGGCTCCGGCGGCGAAGGGCGATACTGGCGAATACCGCCGCGAGAACGGAAGCAACGAGGATCGCCAATTTCGCGGATTCAAGAACTCCTCCGGTGTAGCTCAACTCGGCTATTAGTAGCGCGACGGTGAAGCCAATGCCGCCCAGAATTGCCACGGCAAAGATGTCCAGCCAACGCAGTGAGGCCGGCAGGGACGCCTTGGTGAAACGAGCCACCAGCCACGAGGTTGCGAAAATACCGATGGGTTTCCCAAGTACGAGACCAGCGGTCACGCCTATGGCAACAGGTGTGGTTACAGCGGACCAGATGCTTATGCTGCGCAGATCAACCCCTGCCGTGACGAGAGCAAACAGTGGCACACAGACGGCAGCGCTGAGTGGATGAAAGCGGTCAGCCATCCGGTCAGCAGGTGACTGAGATTCTCCGGGATCTAAGCGCACACGTGTAAGCAGACCCAACACAACGCCTGCAACCGTGGCGTGAACGCCGCTGTTTTGCATAAAGACCCAAGCCATCAGACCAAGAGGTACATACAAAAAGGCAGTGCGGATCCGTCTTTGCTGCGCCCACGCGTAAGCCAGACAGGCGAGAACCGATAGTGCGAGCGACCAAAAGGAGATTGAGTCGGTGTAAAAGATCGCGATGACCAAGATCGCGCCTAGATCATCAACTACAGCGAGAGTCAACAAGAAAGCGCGAAGTGCGATGGGTAAGTGCTTGCCCACCACAGCCAGCACTGCGAGCGCAAAAGCGATATCTGTGGCCATAGGAATGCCCCAGCCGCCAGGCTTGCCCTCTGGAGTAGTCATGTTGATGACGACAAAAATCAAAGCAGGTACCAGCATGCCGCCGAGCGCTGCTGAAATTGGAACTGCCGCCTGCCGGAACTTGGAAAGTGAGCCAAGAACTAATTCATGTTTCAGTTCGAGCCCAATAACAAAGAAAAAGATCGCCAACAATAAATCGGCTGCCCATGCACCAATGGACAAATGCTGGTGCAAGAAGTCGGGACCAAATTCATAATTTACAAAGGATGTGTAGCTATCGCCCCAGGGCGAGTTCGCCCAGATCAACGCGATCAGCGCCGCAATGAGCAGCAGTACGCCACCAACAGTTTCATCGCGCAGACGTTCGCGAATGTACCCGCGTTCAGGTAGCGATAACCGACTTAAAAACTCCGTCGGCTGAAGTTTGCTCAATCCGCACTCGATCCTTGGGATAAGCCTGAGGCGATGAGTTTCATGACGGCTGGGTCAGCCAGTGTGGTGGCATCGCCAATGTCCCGATTTTCGGCAACATCGCGAAGTAAGCGACGCATGATTTTTCCGGAACGAGTTTTCGGCAGCTCGGCGACGACCAGGATCTGGCGAGGCTTCGCAATGGGACCGATCTCGTGGGCGACATGATCGCGAAGTTCCTTCACTAAGTCAGGACCGTTTTGGGCGCCCGCTCGCAAGATGACGAAGGCGACGATGCCTTGGCCAGTTCGCTCATCACTGGCGCCAACCACCGCAGCTTCGGCAACCTTTGGATGGGAAACGAGTGCGGACTCGACCTCGGTTGTTGACAGGCGGTGACCAGAAACGTTCATCACATCGTCAACTCGGCCAAGAACCCAAATCGCTCCGTCGGAATCAAGCTTGGATCCATCCCCAGCGAAGTACACGTTTGGCCAGCGTGACCAATAGGTATCGATATACCGCTGGTCATCGCCCCAAATACCGCGCAGCATGGCTGGCCAAGGCTCAGTAATAACTAAGTAGCCACCTGAGCCAGGTTGGACGGGTGTTCCCTCGTCGTCGACGACAACTGCGGTGATGCCAGGGATGGCTCGCATGGCAGATCCTGGTTTGCACGAGGTGATTCCCGGAACAGGCGAAATCATGATGCCGCCAGTTTCGGTCTGCCACCAGGTGTCAACGATGGGACAGTCGTTATTGCCGATCACTTCGCGGTACCACATCCAGGCTTCCGGATTGATTGGTTCACCGACCGAACCCAAGAGCCGCAACGACGATAAGTCTTTACTCTTTGGCAGTTCGTCCCCCCACGTCATACAGGTGCGAATCGCGGTTGGTGCGGTGTAAAGAATGGAAACGCGGTGACGTTCGATGATGTCCCACCAGCGATCACGCTGCGGGGTATCCGGAGTGCCCTCGTAAATTACTTGGGTTACTCGGTTGGCAAGCGGTCCATAGGTGACATATGAGTGTCCAGTAATCCAGCCAATGTCAGCGGTGCACCAGTACACATCGGTTTCAGGCTTGAGATCGAAAATTACGCGATGCGTGTAGGAAGTCTGCACGAGGTAGCCGCCGCTCGTGTGCAAAATTCCTTTTGGCTGCCCGGTAGTTCCTGATGTGTACAAAATGAAAAGTGGATGTTCGCTGTCAAAGGCTTCTGGCGTATGAACATCTGATTGACGATCAACAACATCGTGCCACCACAAATCGCGCCCCTCCTGCCAAGCGACATCTGCCCCGGTGCGCTTAACAACGAGCACGTTGCGCACAGGAGTGTCACCCAGGAGGGCTTCATCTACTGCCGGCTTCAATGGCATGGCACTACCGCGTCGGTATTGGCCATCAGAAGTGATGACGAGCGCAGCCTGTGCGTCTTCAATGCGATTAGTGAGTGCCGTTGCAGAGAAACCTGCGAAGACAACTGAGTGCGGCGCACCGATGCGTGCACAAGCAAGCATCGAGATGACTGCCTCAGGAATCATCGGCAGGTAAATCATCACGCGATCGCCGGTGTTAATACCGAGTTCGATCAACGCATTCGCAGTCTTACTGACCTCGCGCTGCAACTCGGCGTAGGTGATGTCGCGCCGATCCCCAGGTTCGCCTTCAAAGCGAAGAGCTACTTGCTCGCCAAATCCTGCTTCAACATGGCGATCAACACAGTTATAGGCGACGTTGAGTTTGCCACCAACAAACCATTTGGCAAAAGGAGCACCTGACCAGTCGAGCACTTCCGAATAGGGAGTTTCCCAGGACAGGTGTTGGGCTTGTTCATCCCAAAAGCCCAAACGATCAGCGCCGGCTGCTTCAAAGATTCCGGGCTGGGCATTGGCCTGTGCCGCGAACTCGGGTGAAGGTGGGAAGAGTCGATCTTCGCTCAGCAGATTTTCCAGGGCATCATTCATGGTCGTACCTCATCACACTTGGCTGCAGAATCGCAGGACTTGAGTTAGACATTGACAGCAGCCGCGCCAATTGCGCACGAAGCCGAGAACCAAATCACTGATTGCGCAACACCATCGAGGGTGCCCGAACCGTAATTCCGGATGGCCTGCACGTATGCCGGTCGGCCCGATTCAGCGAATCCGTGCTCAGGAATGGTGAACGGTGATGGATCTAGGCCACGCTCAGCGAGAACTACTCGAACAAGCGCTCTTCCGATCAGACCCGATCCCCAAGTAAAGGGACGAAGCCAAAGAATTTCGTTATGTACAAGGGCCGCAATGAGAAGGCCTGGTAAATCAGTTTGGCGCGTAACCAAACTCGACAAAGCCATGAGTCCAGGAGCCAGTGCTGAAACTTCAGGCAGCGAACCAATCTTCAAAGGGTCGTCAGTTTCATTGCCAGAACGCGGCCGGCCCAATGTCGCAGCGTTTTCAAAACCGGTAGCGGTAAGTGCATGCAGGTGCGCGATGACCTGCAATGGCGCCTTGCCCCAGGTTTCGATCTGGCTAGGCACGGTTGAAGTCAG
>WLNQ01000145.1 GCA_009699705.1 Actinomycetota bacterium
TAGACGTACGTCAAAGTTGAGACTGCATACCCTTGGCATGAAGGCTTAGAACAACGACGGCGAGCCACATCGGAACGCTAATGCCACAACGCGACAACCGAGCGCAGGACGCGCCGCTACTTACGAACCGACAGCCCTGGATCCTCATGCGCGGCTGGTACTCGGACCTCTGTTCGCAGCGGCTGCCATGGATATCCCGTGACGAGGTCTCCGAAACTTGAAGATTCCAGCACCTCATGGGCAACTAAGAATGGGGCAGAATTTTGAGGAGTAACAACCACCGTGAACCAAGCCGCACTTTGACGAAGGCGCAGTGGTAGCCAGACAACCGTTCCGGCCGGGATCGTGACGTCTTGCACTTGAACCGGAGTGCTTACTTGGTCCTTGCCAAGGTAGGGCAGCAAACTAACTTGGACTTTGGCTTCACCCTTTGGTGCAGTGAGAGCCACCCGAACCCGAGTTGCACCCTGCACTGGAAGTCCGCTGACTGCGGCAGTGGTCGTAAGAGGTTGAGCACCAGTTGCGTACGCCGTGTCATTTTGTTGACGCTTGGTACCGAAGAACTGACGCATTCCCGCAACGATCGGCGTATCTGATGTGAGTTCGAGGGTTGCTGGTTGCCCCTGTGTTACCGAAGACATATCCAGGCTGACAACTGAATCGTTAGGCACGGTTACACGATCGCGTTCGGCTGGCTGGAAAGCTCCATCTTTCGTTATGACTCGAATCGAGACTTGAGCATCCGCACCTCCTGGAGCCGCAATCGCCAACACGCGCACGCCGTTGCCCGGGAATACACCTGGTACGTACACCGTTTTTGCTGGCGCTGCTGCCCGTGGCACCCACTCAGTTCCCACGGAACGCAGTCCCGACATTTGATCGTCATCAACCGACGCGCCAATGCGACCGGTGCGAGCAATCACGTGGATCGCTGTTGTGGTGATACCTGGCGCCAGTGCATCCATTCGCACATACATTCGTTGCTTTGGGCTTACAACGAGACCACGTCCGGCCGGCGCATCGACAACGCCGTTAGGCCCGTAAATAACCAAGTCAATTGATGCAGCAAAGGAATCAGGATTCACCAGAACCACACGAGTCTGACGGCCAGCGACTGCGCCACCACCTACGAACCAGAAATCTGATCCGGCTGAGTCACATGGCGTACTCGCCATACCTCGTCCTTGGCCACGCGGATCGCGGCTCCATTGATTCGCGATCAAACCTGGCGCGAGTGAACCGGTGCCGATGACACTGATCGCAGGCAATCGTCGACCGCCACCTGCAATTTCCGTTTGAGCACCGGGTGAGGTCAGTTTGGCTTGAACTTTTACCTTGCCAGCAAGGGTGGTGATGCTGACGTTGCCGTCACCTTGGTCTTGGCCCGGTTGTCCTGGCACGACAACTGCAGTCATGCGGGAACCTGCTTGCGCACCGATCCCAGGTTCTGGGCATAACAACACTGCCGAAGCAATCGGTTCGATTTGCGCCGTTGAGTCACTGGCAGCATTAATGCCGTACTGCCCGATCACTCCCAAACCAACGATCAGCGCGACACTGATGAGAGCAATACGAAGGTAGAAAGTCGAGGTGGTTGCAACTGAAGATTGCACTTCTGCTGTTTCATTGTTCGTCGGATCAGTCATGAATTCTTCACTCATGTCGCACCGCCTCGGCAGGAAATCCTGAACCCTCAACGTCTGGATCTATCTCATCAACCCGACGCGCAGGAAGAGCGAGAACGACAAGCACGATGAAAACAATGAGCTGGAGCCACATCCATAGTGAGCGCATGGTCTGACTGAAAGTCACTCGAACATGAACAGCATCTTTGGGTACGACAAAGGCTTGCGACCAATTCAATGCACCCTGAAGCGTTACTGGCTCTAACGAAGTCTCTTCTCCTGTGGCTTGATCAATCGCCACTGCATTCCACTTACTATTTGCAAGTTCACCGACAACGAGTTGACGCTCAGTGGTTGCGGCTGCGATTTTCTGATCCAGATACGGCGTAGTGCCCACACCAACGGCAGCCATGAACTCCGGAGTGCCGCCGACCACATCAAGTTCAGTTGCAACGCCATCGGTAATTAAGCGAGCTCGTGATGTCACGCCGTCAATGCCCCACAACACTTCGCCTGCCTCGCTAGACAACCGTCGTAAACCTGGTTCTCCATCAAGGATGGGGATCAAATCCGTTGAAGTACCACGCACGAGCGAGATGTATCGCACCCCGTAACCACTTAAGTGAGCAATCTCAGAGCCACCTCGCCCCGATGCCAGTGCCGCGACATCAGCATCAAGAGGCAGCCAAACGTCACCGGGAGGCGCCATATCTGCATCGCCAAGCACCGCACCTGGTCCATTAAGCAAGGTGTAGAGCACTTGCCCTGCTCCGGCCTGTCGCAACATCAACGTGCGTGGGGCTTGCGGACCAACAGAGTCAGCCGCAACAAAGGCTGGCACTGCGCTTGCGGGAGCTTTTTGAAGTTCATCGGCAGCTGTGGGCAGCCACAACACGGCGGAACCAAGCGGAGTCAGTACAGCAATGACTGTCACGACCACGGCGAGCGGCTGTTCCAAACTGAAACTTGCCCCTCCCATGGTTTGGCGCAGCCCATCGGCGCCTAACGCTGCAGCCAAGATCAAGCCAGCGCCCCACACCAATGTGGCCGGCCCAGGCCAAGGTCGAATCGCATCGGTGGCTCCAGGAGGCGTCACCATCACGATGGTCTGCAAGATCGCAAACATTAAGCCAACGATGCTCAAGCCCACAGCAAGAGCGATTTGCATTGAGCGATCGCGACGAAGCAATGCGAGTAATCCAGCCACAACTAAGCCAGCGGTGATCCAGACAGGTGTCATGCCTGGGCCACCGGGATGCACGAGGAACACAGAGATCGGTGAGAGATCTGGATCGCTCAAATTGTGTTCAGCAGAGCCGATCAAGCAACGCACCGGCTGAACAAACCACTGCAGGCTCCACGGTGCGAGCAAAATTACTGGCCCGATGATCGCAATCGCCAGACGCTTCAGCAGTCGCTTGGACCCCTGAGCGTCGCGGCGCCAACTTGTGATGCCCAAGGCGAGAGCGAAGATCAAGGCGATCAACCAAAACAGCGGGATTGCGGCGATCAAAATTGAAAGCAATAACGCGGTACCTGCTGCGCGACGAACCGATGCAGTACTGGTTGCCAATCGAACACAAGATCGAACTGCGAATGGGAACGCGATCGCAGCGATGACTGTGCCTAAACGCCCGGCTGTCATTGCGCCCGTGACAGATGGAAGCACCGCATACATGACTGCAGCCCACACGCGCACAGGCTTGCTTACGATCACACCGCGCAAGGTGAAGTACGCGGCCCATCCCGCAAACGCAAGTCCGAGCAACATAACGATTTGCACGACAAGCGCACTCTTACCAAGGAAAGCAGCTGAAGCCGCAAACAGCGTCAATAAATATGGGGGCGCGGGCGTGCTTGATCCAGGACCGACGTCGTGCCAGCCTTGGGTGTACATATCCCAAAGATCTGTTGCGCCGTCTGGCGTTGGTAATAGCACCCCGCCTTGCAACACACCATCGCCCCACCAAAGGGCGTGTGTGGCGATGATGGCAAACACCATGAGTGACAACACCATGATCACGCTTGGACGCCACAGGATCCGCTTGAGCAAACCTGAACTCGAAACATCGAGATAGTCAGATTCACCATCAGTTGGACCGGTCTCACCCGCGCTCACTGACAGAGTGGCTGCGGATTCGCTCGTTGACGCAATACCAATCAACGCTTCAAACGTTTGCCTTAACTGCCAGGCCAAACGTGGCCGCAAGCTATTCACGACAGAAACGGGTTCAGTTGACGTCTGATGAATTCGATGACGGGATTCGGCAAGCCTTTTTGGATGGAGAGCAACGCTCAGCACTGCTTTGACTTCATCGCCTGATGCGTTGAAGTCTTTTCCTAATAGGAACATAAGCGCGCGAAGTGCACTACCGAGCAATAAGCGAATCGCAATGAAAGGACTCGCAATCAGGCTGCTTTGCGCCAGCAAGACATGCACTGCAGCTTCACGATCAGCGCGATGTGGATGTGGCGCTAGATCGGTAACACGTCGCGCATGCGCCGAGGCTTCTCGGTGATGCAGCACTGCGTTCGTAGCAACCACCACACGCTCACCAGCGCGATGCGCGCGCCAGCA
>WLNQ01000146.1 GCA_009699705.1 Actinomycetota bacterium
ACTACATTCTCTTTGCTACCTAAATCTAAAAAGACCTGTGAGGCTCCAATGAAGAGCGCAGCGATAAGGGCAAGAAGGATCGGGCCCATTGCCTTGCTTCCCTTCATCTCAGGAATTCCCAACATGATGACGCCGCCTATGGTCACTGCAATCCCAAGAAGGTTTAGTGGCGAGGGCATCTGGCCTTGACGCACAGCTGCGATGAACGGCACTAGGACCAATAGCGTAAGAGTGCCGCTAACAACCCCCATGCTTCCTCGAGTTAATGCCGTGAAATACGTAAGATTTCCGACCAGGAAGAGAATTCCCGCAACTGATCCTGCAACCAAGTCCACTTCGTCAAAACTCATGGTCTTGGTGAACACACCGAGTGTCAAGAATGCCAGAGCTGCGACAACTGCAGATCCACCAAACACTGCGTAGACAGTCAAACGCTTACTCAAGACACCTGCAGAGAAGTCAGCAAGCCCATAGGAGAGACTCGCTACTAAGGCTAAGAGGTACGACATTTAACTGCGAATCTCATGCGTTCAATATTATCCAAACTCCGGACCACAAGGTGAGGATTCCAAAGAGCAATACTTCATTGACACCTAAGTGCCCATATGTCCGCTTCAAACTAGGGTTTTCTTACATTATCTGAAGTTTTCTTGCCATATCTCTCCACCAACTACATGCACAAGGAAGTGGGGAACAACTTACTTTTTAGCCTTCACTTTTATTCAATTGAAACAGGCCCATCATTTGGAACAATCACTACGACGTCGCGCTCACAGCACGTGCGATAAGCACCGTCAGCATCAGGATCGAGAGCAGGACTTGCAAGCCCATGATCAGTTTGGTTGGCCTAGACATCACAACCTCTGAAGTTGGTCCGTAAGTTGAGTTGACATTCAGCGAGATGAAAATGTAATCAGCGATGTTTGGGGTCGGAGGTGTCTCACCCTCGCGTGCCGGCCAGATAAATGCGCCCTTAGGAGTTACGACGTCGAGATATACATATACAAATGTAAATACCGTGACACTTAACGCATACATCGCCGCCACATCCCACAAGCTTCCCAAACCGAAGCCTTTTCTTGCCGTGACCGAAGAGACCATCGTGATCACGCTGAAGATCACCTGAATGACAGAGAAAGTTAAATACACAGCGATGATGCGAAACATCGCTTCACGAGAGCCACGCACCACCGCAATAATGAGAACGATAATCGTCACTACAAATATGGCTGTGCCGATGTTTTCCACGAGACGTGCATGATCGGCATCAACTCCGCTGATCGTTCCCCGAATGATGAGGAACCGCGAAAAAACAACGTCCATAATCCAGATAACAAAAGCGCCAGCGATGATCGCGAGCCGACCTCTTGTGCTAAGAATGCGCTCACGCAGTCGCTCTGCCGGCCCAAGTTCAGGGGACGCTTCAGTCAGATTATTCACCTCATCAGCCACGAGCAGGAGCCTATGGCCTCTCTGCAAACTATACGAAGCAAACAGGACACTGTGGGGGTGCGCCTTCACGCAAATCCGCCTGCCTCAGGAGATCGGCTTGGCTCATGATGTTTTGGTTGAGGTTTGGTGGGACGCGGTCAGTCAGGAATTTGAAAAGTAGAGGTGCGCACCAATCCAGCGGCCCTGCCCTTGGATGAAATCACCAGTGCCATCTTCCGTGATGCTTCATCGATCATTTCGTCGCCAAGCATCACCGCACCGCGTGATCCACCAGCAGCAGAGGTGTAATGGTCGTAGGCATCAAGAATGAGCTCTGCATGGTCGTAATCATCTTGTCGAGGTGCAAATACTTCGTTCGCTTCAGCAATCTGGTCCGGATGAAGCACCCATTTACCATCAAACCCAAGGGCTGCCGATCGTGAGGCTACTCGACGAAAACCATCAACATCGCGGATTGCTAGGTAAGGACCATCTATAGCCATCTTGTTGTTGGCGCGAGCAGCCATCAAGATACTCATCAATATGTAGTGGTAGGCATCGCCGACGTCGTATCCCTGGGGCTGCTCACCCACAACGAGTGATTTCATGTTGATCGAAGCCATGAAGTCTGCTGGCCCAAAAATGACAGTTTCAAGACGAGGCGACGCCGCCGCTATCGCATTGACATTCGTCAGGCCTAAGGCGTTTTCAATTTGTGCTTCGATACCGACGCGACCAATAGGCGCCTCTTTCTGGAAATCTGGAGGCATGTCGTTGTATCCCTAGGAGGCTTGCAAAACTATTGCTTCGCGCACGTTTCCGGCACCCATGCATTTCCAAGGTCTCGCCTGGTACGTCAGCTTCCATGCCACCTAGTCGGTGTTCGAAAGGGAGCAGTTCGCGGTCAATGAACAGCAGGTCCAGTTCGGCCATGAGCGGGTAAGCGATCTATGACTCATTCCATCCATGCTGTGAGCATGAGAGGGAGCCCTGCAGGGCGTCCTGAGCGTCTACCTGAAGGCTGTCGTAGTGGTGGACAGTGATTGCCTTAATCGTTCTCTGCCTTTCTCCCCCCGAATTCGATGCGCGGTGTCAAGCCTGGCGGTTTCTTACAGTCACTTCTCAGTCACTTTTCTCGGTACAAAACCGAGTGGCTGGGAGGGACTGGGTGCTCGTCAGTCCGGGTGATTGCCCTTATGAATCGTCCCCCTCCTCATGGGTTGGGAGGTTTCCTAAACCTTTTGTCGGCAGTTCGATTCTGCCCGGGGCCACCGAAATATCGCCTAAATGCGTCCTTTTTATAACGATTTAGAATTTTTGCTCCCATAAATTCCTTAAATGCGATTTATACGTTATAAATCCTATTTGTACCTAAGCAGATGGTTTGGGTGTTTCTAGGAGGATTCATGTTCAACTTCTCGAACAAGACGCGCCGTTCGGCTGCTCTTGCTACGGGTGCCAGCGCTTCGGTGCTGCTCAGCGTCATGGCCAGCAGCGCTATGGCCGCACCAGCACCAAAGCCAACTCCAAAGCCAACAGCAGTCGCTTGCCCGGCTACTCCAGGAGTTACCCCAACTGACATCACTATTGGTTGGATCGGCTCAAAGTCCGGCCCAGCAGCCACCACATTCCTTGGCGCATCCCAGGGCGCGCAGCTCCGCGTTGACCAGGAAAACGCTAAGGGTGGCGTCAACGGTCGCAAGATCAAGCTCAACATTTATGACGATGGCACCAACCCAACTCAGCAGATCTCACAGGTTCAAAAGGCAATCGGAGACAACATCTTCGGTTTGACTTCAACCACGAGCACTGTGTCGATGTACCCAACGCTGAAGGAAGCCGGAATCCCAGTCACCGGTTTCTCAAACCCAGCATTCGGTACCGACATCAACGCCTTCGGCGATGCTGGCGCAACAACTAGTGCGACCCCAACCTTCGCAACGACTCTCGTACTCGAGAAGCAGAAGCAGCAGGGCGCTACCAAGATTGCAATCATTAACCACGCAACTGCAAGTGCTGCAGCATCACAGAACGCACTTGCAAACCTCGTGCCAGTTCTCGGCGGTATGACAACCGTACTTCGCATTGCTGACTCACCAGCAGGCGCTCACGATGCAACTTCAGAAGCACTTCGCATCAAGAACGCCGGTGCTGACTCAGTCAACTACTCCGGTTACATCGACGGAGCCATCTCGTTGGCTCAGGCAATTAAGCAGCAAGGCATCACCTTGAAGTCATTCGCAGTTGCTGGTCTTTCTGACCCAGCAGTGCTTAAGACAGCAAACGGTGCACTTGATGGTGCACTTGGCCAGACCTACGGCACCGCACCAGTAGGTGTGAATGTTCGCGCAGTCAAGACCTTCGCTTCAGCAATGAAGGCCGCTGGCTTGAACCCTTACTCACCAGCTGCACCACTTGGCTATGTCGGTGCTGACCTGTTCATCAAGGGACTCAAGGTTGCAGGCAAGTGCCCAACTCGCGCTTCATTCATCTCTGAATTGCGCAAGGTTTCGAGCTACGACGGTGCTGGCATGTTGCCAGGCAAGGTTTCGTTCGTACCAAAGGGCATCATGCCAAACGGCAACCCAATCATCTGTAACTGGTTCACAGCTGCAAAGGGAACAGAACTTACCCCTGATGCAAAAACCACATGTGGTGGAAAGATCATTGACACCACAACTGGCAAGGTCATCTACAGCTAGTCCTAGCCTGACATAACAATGGTGGCGGATCCCTTCGGGGATCCGCCACCATTGTGTTTA
>WLNQ01000147.1 GCA_009699705.1 Actinomycetota bacterium
AATCTCGGCTGTTGAAAGTCAGGGTCCTAAATCAAACACAAAGGGCTTGCGTATTGGTCTGGCATCCGTACGACCTAGCACTGGTGAAATTGTTGCAATTTATGGCGGCGAGGATTTCATCACCAATCAGATCAACAATGCCACCAGGCACTTTGCTCAAGCCGGATCAACGTTCAAGCCTTTCGCTCTCGCGGCTGCGACAGAGCAGGATTTCAACCTGCACACGATGTGGAATGCGAATTCACCGTGCACAGTCAATGGATACACCTTGACAAATTATGGAGACAGATCTTTCGGACTCTCATCCCTACTTAAGGCCACTTTGCATTCGATTAACTGTGCTTATGTGCAACTTGAATCAGTGGTTGGCGTTGATAAAGTTGCTGATGCAGCACTTCGTGCAGGTATCCCGTCGAGCACTCCGGGTTTGAATCTGGATGCGCTTGATCTCACATTTGTGCTTGGTACTGCGTCTCCATCGGGCCTAGACATGGCAAATGCATACGCAACCTTTGCAAACCAAGGTATGCGGTCCAGCACATCAATTGTGAAACAAGTTATCGGGCAAAATGGTGGCCTGCTATATGAATACTCGCCAACCCTGACTGCGGCCTTTGATTCCCGAATAGCAAATACCGTTTCTTATGCGCTGGAACAAAATGTTGATAAGGGAACAGCCTTTGCGGCTCGTGCGCTTGGTCGCCCAGCTGCTGCGAAAACAGGAACGACTGATGGAAACAAAAGTGCATGGTTAGTGGGTTACACGCCTGAACTTTCCACGGCAGTGTTGATGGCCAAAGAAATCAAGGGCTTACCAGTTTCTATGTCGGGCACCGGCGGCCTAAAAACTGTGACGGGCGGGTCTTTCCCGGCTGCGATGTGGACGGCCTATATGAAGGGTGCGTTGGCAGGCACACCCGTAACTGCGTTCCCACCGGCACCTGATTCGATTAACGATCGGTGGAATTGCGCCGATCTTTCAGCGAGCAACGGCGGCACGCCACCGCTTGGGTGCCCAGGAGCTGCGTCGATGGAATTTGCACCCGGCGGTATTGGCGAGGCGGGTAATCCGGATGGAATCACGATTCCGGGTTCAACCACGGTCATTCCAAATATTGGCGACGGTGCGCCGACGATAAACAAACCAAGTAAGGCTTCAAAACTGCCAACTGTGGTTTCGACGCCCACGCCTACTCCTACAAAAACCAAGGGCACCAAGACACCAACACAAAGTGGTGGCGACGGGGCTCCTGGCCGAGCAGGGTAGAACTCGATGACCCACATTTTCCCAACGCAGGACGATCCACTTATCGAGAAAAACGCGGAACTCATTGGCGGTCCCGCAGGCAAGTATCAACGGGTGAGTCGGTCTTGGTGGTCGCCACTTCGAGTGATCATTGTGCTCACCACAATGAGTTACGCGATCGGTGTTTGGTTGGATTCTTCGTGTCGCAATTCGAGCTGGATTTCCCCGCAACGTTATGAGCATCTGTGTTACACGGATATTCATCCCTTTTACACGCTCAAAGGATTTGCCGAAGGAATCTTTCCTTACCTAGGAAATGCCACTCCTGATCAAATGGTTGATGCTCCAGTGCTCGTGGGGTTATTCATGCAAGTAGCTGCGACGATCACAACATTCTTTAGCGGTATTTGGCCTCAAGAGGATGCCGGCATTTTGTATTACGACATCACCGTGATGCTGCTCTTCATCGCCCTGCTCGTTACGGTGATTGCAACCCTGAAAACCGTGAAGAGCCGGCCATGGGATGCGGCAATGATTGCCCTGGCTCCCATGATGATTCTTGCGGCAACCATTAGTTGGGACTTGCTCGCGATCGCGTGTGTTTCGCTAGCTTTCTTGAACCACCGCAAAGGCAAACTGCTTACGACCGGAATCTTCCTAGGTCTCGCGTTAGCTAGCGCGCACTACCCGATTGCGATTTTCATTGCGCTTATAATTTTGGCTCTTCGCTCCCGGGACTGGAATGCCACGCTCAAGATTTCGGTGACAGCAGTGATCGTCTGGCTGGTAATTAATCTTCCTTTTGCCATCATGCACTTTGATGGCTGGATTGTCATCTACAAGAAAATTCTGACATCAGGTTCAGAGCTTGGTTCCGTTTGGTACGCAATCACACAAATCGGTGGTCCATCAGTGAACACCACTTTGCTGAATTTCGCGTCGCTTTTACTTTTCGCTGCTGCAGTCATCGGCATTCTGGCAATCACCCTTCAAGCACCCGTGCCACCGCGAACCGCATCAATCGTGTTTCTTGTAGTTGCAGCGTTTGCGTTAGTCGCCAAGGGTTATTCACCGCAGTTCGGACTCTGGCTAATCCCGCTGGCAGTACTTGCTCGACCTCGTTGGCGCGACTTTCTTATTTGGCAGGCGTGCCAAGTGGTGTACTTCGTCGCAGTCTGGTGGTTCCTAGCGGGCTATAACGTTGACGGCGCCAAAGGGTTAACTCCCCAGTGGTATGCCGTTGCAACAGTTATTCACATTGCCGGAACGTTGTACTTTGCATATCGAGTCATTCAAGACATCAATGCGCCACAACACTATGACTCGTTCGAAGTTAGTCCAAGCCAAGAACTGCATCAAAGCGCGAGGTAGTAAATCGCACCTCTGCCGGCAGGACATCACCAATTTGTGGCACCACAACTCCACGAGGTAACCAAATCATGCTGTGATGTTGATGTGGGGTTTCCGCGAACCAGCGTTGCTTGCCATCCCAGGTAAAAGGAGACAGCGCTCGGCCCGCGGCATCAAGGGCTCCCGTGCCTACCGTCACAACCCGTTGGCGAAGGGAAGCGGCCGGAGAAGGTGCCGACAAACCAATGCCGTGAGTGGTGCCGCCACCGACAACGATCAAGGTGCCGCCGTTTGGTCCGGAGCGTTGTCGATAGCCCACGTGTACGCCATCGGGAAGTGGGTGCACCGCGAGTACGCAGCCTTGAGCAGTGAGTGCCGTGCGGTCCCCGAGCCACAACCGAGTACCGACCCGGGCTCGAACAAGAACTTCGCCGGCGAACCGACGAATATCTGAGTATTCAGAGTCAGTGAGATGCGACAGCCACAACGTTGGATCTATTGGAAGTTCAGTTGTTGCAAGTTCGGCTTGCCAGATACCGTTCCAGCGCAGCACCTCACGCAAACGCGGGGTTCCACCTCCGGCAGGTTCGTTCGCGGGTTGTTCAAGTGGCAAGTGCAGTGCGAGCCCAAGTACTTGGATGCGACCAGCAGAAATTGCATCACGCACGGTGGGGTCAGCAAGAGCTCGGAGTAATTCGGTTTCGGAAAAACCGAAACGATGCATTGAAGTGCGACCTTCAAGAATGACTCGCACTGTGCCCGAGCCGTCAAGTAGTGACTCAAGGCCTGCCATTGACGAGATGGTGCGGATGATGCGCTTGCTATCCCAGCGGTGCCCGGCGTCCCACCAAGCACTTGAACTCGCTGCATTGCGAGGGTCAAAGGGTTCAAGCACAATGACATCAGAAAGCGAATGTGTCAGAACTTCTTCAAGTTCAAAGACCGTGCCAACTGCCACGACAGTCCCAGCAAGACTCTCGGCTTCGCGAGCTAGGCGCGCTTGTCCAAGACCGTAACCATTTCCTTTGATGACGGGAACGACAGGAAATCCGGTGACGGACTCGATTGTGGCAGCTGTGGAATGCAGATGAGTCCGCCAGCGATCAGTTTCAACACTCAAGACAAATGACATTGATACTCCTAACCGCGTCGTGACTGATAAAGACCGTAAGCCTTAGACCAAGTACTGCGCAGGATGTAATCCCATTCACCAAGGTACTCCTGGGCATAGCCTCCCGTTCCGACCTTGAATTGCACAAGACCAAACAAATGATCATCTGGATTCAAGGTGTCGGCGATACCGCGCAAGTCGTAAATCTGGCAACCCGATGAATGGGCGAGTTGAATCATGTCCCATTGCAAGGCGTTGGACGGGCGCACATCTCGGTCGGCAGTGGTTGATGCGCCGTAGGCATACCAAGCATGCGTTCCAACCCGAACCATCAACGTTGCAGCAGCGACATGGTCTTCGTATCGAGCAACATGCAAGGTAAGTCGACCCGGATGCACGCTGTTCAGTTCGTCCCACATCTTTTCAAAGTAGGAAAGACCACGAGGGGTGAAGTGATCGCGAGCTGC
>WLNQ01000148.1 GCA_009699705.1 Actinomycetota bacterium
GCGATGAGCCACAAAGTGTCGCTCATCGCCATCTCCGTTCAATTGCGGCGAGGGAGGGATTTGAACCCCCGGTGAGTTTCCCCACGGCCGCTTTCAAGGCGGCTGCGATCGGCCGCTCCGCCACCTCGCCATACATTCGTAATGAATGCGAAGAGAAGGCTACCTGTTCCTAGCGCGCGATGTTTGCGGGGTTAGGCGCATCGGCTGCGGGCACGAGATCTCGAGTGGTCACATAGGCGTCACCAACAGCCAAGAGCGACCATTTTCGGTCGTCATCGGTGTTCACGATGTAGGAGGGAAGGATCAATAAGCTGCCGTCTGGCTGCCAAAATTGAGCCAAGCCCAATTCAGCTTTATTGACCAACAGTTGCTGCACCCCAGCCACCAGTACCGGTCGACCTTTTACGGTCGGCACGGGTCCAGGAACTGCAAGCAGCACCGTTGACCCTGAGCCAGTCCAAGGCGTTGGGCCAGCAAATGCCCAGCCGGGCTCTAACGCCCGATCAAGCGCATCGACTGCCCCAAGCACCGGATAGCCCGGAACGGCAACGAGTGCCGCTGCAAACCCATCGGCCCACACGACTTCGCCATCAGGAGCAACCACTACGGTCCAACCCAACTCGGTGCGTAGCCCTTTCAAAACGAGCCAGGCCCGAACGACCACCCGATTTTGATCTGTGGTGATCTGCCATTCAGCAGACGAGACCGGCACACCCAACGGCGCTAACAAGGTCGTGGCAATTTTCTTCGCCGTGTCTTGATTCACCGGCTCGCCTGCAATCAACCGCTGATCTGTGTAATGCCACCGCACGAGTGGATCTGAATAGACCGTGACTTCAGGGCCCTGAGCTTGCCCGGAAACTACATAAGAATTGTTGTCACCCTTGATCGGCTTTCCGGTAACACCAAATTGTTGAGCAATAACAGCAGCAAGTTCAATGGGCTTGACCCCACCAGCTGATACCCGATACCCAATCGCCGTGGACTTCACATTTGAAAGGTCTTTTGCTGCAAGAAATTCTTGAGATCTCACATCACTTTGTTGAATAGCCGAAACGGTTGGATCCAGAGCGGTTGGAATCAGGGCGGTCGCGGACGGCGCCGGAGATGCTGCAATCGTCTGGTTTCCTCCCACGGGGATCTGCGCTGGGTCCTGCGATCTCACACCAGCCATCAATACGGCAAGAGCAATCAAAATGAGGAAGCCACCAGCGAGTCCGAACGCGGCTCGCACCACTGAGGTCATTCTCAGCTCAGGCAATGCCATGGTGCTCCTCTCGTTATGAAGTGCTCACTTTAGAGTGTCGCCCATGCGCCTGCACCGAACGATTTCAAGTGACCTTCCCCTCCTCGTGGTTGCCCTTGAGGAAGAAGCCGCTCATTTACACATCACCGAGTTGCCGATTTTGGTGACGGGGGTGGGCAAGGTTAATGCGGCTATTGCCGTAGCCACCATCTTGGGCGCGCATTCCCCCAAAGAAATTGTGAATCTTGGCACTGCCGGCTCACTTCACGACGACTTTGTGGGCACTCACGTGATCAGTTTGGTCACCCAACATGACTTGGACGATGAAGCGATCTTTGATCTGGTCGGTTTGCATTTTGGGGAGTCCATCAATCTCGGGGGTGCCGGTTTAACCCTCACCACCGGTGACTCGTTTATTGCAGACCAAGCTAAGCGCGAAGAGTTAGCTCAGCATGCTCATCTGGTTGACATGGAGGGCTACGCGGTGGCCAAGGCGGCTCAGGTTGCCGGTGTTCCCGTTCGTCTGGTCAAGCGTGTGAGCGACACAGCTAATGAACCTGCAGGAAAAACTTGGAAAGAATCAGTCGATGACTGCTCAGAACATTTGGGACTTTGGGTCCGAGAATTTCTCCTGTAGCAATGCTCGATAGCGAATCTGAATTACTCCGCTATTTCAATTGGTTCCATAACTGTTCCTGAAATTGATGAACGACGATCGAGGAGCAAACCAATCACTGTGAGTACGAGTGAAATAACGACCACTGTGGTGACGATTTCTTCAACCGAATTGTGGAACCACAGTGAAACGCTCGTGACAAGCGCGATAAGCCCCGCCCATACCAACACCACGGCACGTCGATCTTGCGCAGCGAGTCGGGCGTAAAGCAATACCTGCACAAGCGCGAACGCTGATCCTTCAAGCGCGAAGCGCCAAGCGCTGGAACCAAGACCTAAGTCAATGTATTGCGAGCCACCAAGAATTCGAATGACGAATGAACCGAAGAGCAAACTGAATAATGTGATGCCCAGACCCATGCAAGCTGTGAGCCCTGTTGCAATAAACACTGCACGTCGGTTGTCGCCAGAAGTCATCTTCGGGAACAACACGATGATGATTGCATTCGGTAGGAAGAAAGCGATCTTTGCCAGTAACACGCCTACTGAATATTCACCGGAATCAGCCTCTGACAAAAAGACTCGAGCAAGAAGAACATCAATGTTCGTGAGAGTGAACAGCACTACGAGCGCGTGCGCAACATGGCCGAACTCCGGCACTGATCCCTTGGTTAACGACTTAGCCCATGCCCCTGGACAAATGATTCGGTAACTCACGAATGCGCCTACTGCGCAGCCAATCAAAATGCCAAGGGCTGCACCTTCAATTGTTTTGAACACCAATAAGAAAGCGATGCCAGCAAAAGCCCGGCCCATGCCGTTGGCAATAAAGCCGGCACTGAAACGCATGTGCTCTTCGCGACCCTGACCAATGCCAAGTGATGCAGTGCCCAGCACCACGAAAGATAAGGAGAAGAAGCCGAGCAGAATTGCAAGATAAGGAATGGCGAGGATCTCGCCAAGGGGCCAGGCCGCGAGAACGCCAACGGCAGCGATTGCCACGGCTAGATACAGAGCAAGGCGAACTGCTTGGCCTTCAACATCAGTGCGATCTGCTCCCGCTACCGCAACGCGGCGAGCTGTCATTGTTTGCAGCGCGATCGAAAGAGTTGAAACGATGATGAGCACACCCATGAGCGCACCGAAGGCACCGAAATCTTCCGGATCCAGCACTCGCGCCGCGAACATTGACAGCGCATAAGCCGCCCCATTGCCCACCAGTGTTGCCACGCCTACGAAGATCAGGCCCTTGGCCAGCGCGGAACGCGGTTCAGTCACCGTCACACAATAGATGTAAGACGTCGATGTTCCTTCAATCCAGATCCATCAGCAAGGCAAGAACTTCTCTCATGCTGCGCAGCTTGACTGCTCCCACATTGCCTCGAGGCTGACTGATGCGCGCAGTTGAAATAGCTCGGATGTGTTGGCATTGCGCTGCAGATATGTGGGCCAGACCCGACTGCTGTGGCTCAATTACGACTTCGGAAC
Organism: Actinomycetota bacterium; assembly: GCA_009699705.1. Classification (GTDB taxonomy): domain Bacteria; phylum Actinomycetota; class Actinomycetes; order S36-B12; family S36-B12; genus UBA11398. Next base: position 3,350 of record WLNQ01000148.1, read on the forward strand.
GGAAGTTTCGAATCGTTGAGGTCAGCGGGACCACCTGAATCAAGGTGGGTTGTTGATCAAGGATCAATTGGGCCGTCACGACCACGACCGGTCGTGGGAATCCTGCTTCGCTTCCTATTGGAATGCCAAGATCAACGTCAATGACATCACCCGAGGTCAGCATCAAGCCACGCGTTGTCTTCGGAGGCGAGTTCTGCAGCCAGCTGCGCACCAATGCGCTCCTGGGTGGCTCGTCGAACCGCGATGCGCACCGCCTCGCCAACAGAGACTTCTAATTCTGAAGCGAGGCGCTTCAGTTCTAGATGAGTTGCCCGATCGATGCGCACCGAGGTTGTCTGCATACAATTAAGTATACATATTCGTATGCATAAACACCACAGAACATGACAGGGCCAAACTTGGTCAATCAAAAAGTGATGGGCCTGACCTTCCCCTTCATCGCGGTTGGTCAGGCCCATCACTTATGTATTGAAGATTTAGCCCGCAACCACCGGAATGGTGTCGAGTGCTGCTTGCAAGCGAGCTTCATCGAAGTTCTCGTCAACCATTGAACCGCGAAGGTACGTGTCATAAGCCGCAAGATCGAAGTGACCGTGGCCGCACAGCGCCGTGAGAATGATTGTTTCTTCGCCGGTTTCCTTTGCCTTGAGCGCTTCGCGGATTGCTAGCGCGATTGCATGTGTTGGCTCTGGAGCCGGCACGATGCCTTCGGTGCGCGCAAAGAGCACTGCAGCTTGGAAGCACTCGGTCTGTGGCACAGCAACTGCTTCCAACATTCCCTCTTCATAAATATGAGAGATCAGCGGAGCCATGCCGTGATAGC
>WLNQ01000149.1 GCA_009699705.1 Actinomycetota bacterium
GCCAAAGAATGTGTACAAGTCAGTTTCAGACACCATTGAAAATGGCACGAAGCTTGATCCCACAGTGGCGGATGCCGTTGCTGCAGCGATGCGCGACTGGGCCCTTGAAAAAGGTGCAACGCACTACGCTCACGTGTTTTACCCATTGACTGGTTTCACAGCAGAAAAGCATGACAGTTTCTTTGAGCCAGTAGGCGACGGAACCACCCTTGCTGAGTTTGCTGGCAAGACCTTGATTCAAGGCGAGCCTGATGCATCAAGTTTCCCAAATGGTGGATTGCGCGCAACCTTCGAAGCTCGTGGGTACACCGGCTGGGATGTCACCAGCCCGGCATACATTCTTGAAAGTCCAAACGGAAACACTCTGTGTATTCCTACGGTGTTCTTGTCGATGACGGGCGATGCCCTCGACCTCAAGACTCCACTCCTGCGTGCGCAGCAGGCAATGTCAGAACAGGCAGAGCGAGTACTTCGACTCTTCGGCAATGATCCTGACCATGTGGTTTCGTACTGCGGACCAGAACAGGAATACTTCCTAATCGATCGCCACTTCTTCCTCGCTCGCCCTGACTTGCTCAATGCCGGACGCAGTTTGTTTGGCCATAAGCCACCTAAGGGTCAAGAATTTGATGACCACTACTTCGGTGCGATTCCAGAGCGCGTACTTGGCATGATGATGGACGCCGAGCGTGAACTCTTTAAGCTGGGCATTCCAGCGAAGACTCGTCACAACGAAGTAGCCCCTGGCCAGTTCGAAATTGCACCAGTTTTCGAGCGCGCAAACATCGCGTCGGATCATCAGCAGTTGCTCATGACCACACTCACCAGCGTTGCCAAGCGCCATGGCATGGCTTGCTTGTTCCACGAGAAGCCTTTTGCTGGGATCAACGGTTCTGGAAAGCACGTGAACTTCTCGATGGGCAATGGCCGTCAAGGTAACTTGCTCAATCCTGGCGATACGCCACACGACAATGCTCAGTTCCTCGTGTTCTGTGCAGCAGTTATTCGCGCTGTGCACAAGTACGGCGGCCTGCTTCGCGTTTCGGTGGCTTCGGCTAGTAACGATCATCGTCTAGGTGCCAACGAAGCACCGCCAGCCATCATCTCGATTTTCTTGGGTGACCAACTTGCCGATGTCTTCCAGCAGATTGCCGATGGCGGCGCAACGAGTTCAAAGCGCAAGGGAACTTTGCGTGTAGGTGTCGACACCTTGCCTGATTTGCCAGCCGATCCAGGCGATCGCAACCGCACGAGTCCATTCGCATTCACGGGAAACCGCTTTGAATTCCGTGCGCCAGGTTCGATGCAGTCTGTGGCCGGCCCAATGACCACCATCAATGCGATGCTCGCAGAAGCATTGGATTTCATCGCTAACGACCTTGAGGCTTCACTGGCCAAGGGAGTTGAGTTCAATAATGCCGTGCAAGCAGTTCTTGCAACGATCATGAACGAGCATGGTGCAGTTGTATTCAACGGCAATGGCTACTCAGATGAGTGGCAAGTTGAAGCAGCCGAGCGTGGATTGCTCAACCTACGCACAACGATCGATGCACTTCCGCAGTTGATTACTCCTGAGGCAATTGAATTGTTTGAGAAGTACGGAGTATTTAGTTCACGGGAAATGCATAGCCGTTACGAAGTAGCTCTTGAGCAGTACGTCAATAGCATCGCAGTTGAAGCAAAGATCACCCTGGAAATGGGTACCACGATGGTGCTGCCTGCCGCGATTCGCTACCAGACTGAATTGGCTGGAAATGCTGTGGCGCTTAAGGCTGCAGGAATCGATGCAGACATCTCAACGCTGAAGTCAATTTCTACGACAGTGAGTGAACTCAGTGCCGCAATCGCAGCTCTTAGGGCGGCGCTCAACGCAGATATGGGTCACGATCTGATGGATGAGGCCATATATGCCAGAGATGTGTTGCTTCCTGCAATGAGCCAAACTCGCGCTGCTGCAGACACACTTGAAGGTGTCGTTGCAGACGACCTGTGGCCACTTCCTACCTATCAGGAAATGTTGCATATTCTCTAAATTCAACAAGACTGCTGCGTGGGTCTTCGCTCGTCACTTTGGTGCCGAGGGAAGGCCCACACGTCTTTTACGGAGCGTTCAGACTTTCAGAAAGTCGGCAAGCGCTTTGGCTAGTCGTCCCGGAGCTCCCGTGATGGGGTCTGGATCAACTGCAAAGAAAAGCGATGGCTCCACCATTTCGAGTTCGAGCACTACAGGGTTTCCGTCATTGTCATTGATGAGGTCTACGCGGGCATAGAGCCAACCGGGCGGCACCAAACGTAATGCTTGTTGAGCGACCTTGCGCTGAATTTCTGTGGCCACTCTTGGAGTGATGTCTTCCTTGATGAAAAGACCGCCATGAAATTCCTGAGCTGCGTTATCGAGCTCCAGTAGCGGGCCTTTGCGGATTGCATGGGAGAAGGATCCTGCGATGAAAATGAGTGCAGTCTCCGCGTCGGAATCCACTGATGTCAGATACGGCTGGATCATGACGCTGCGCCCACCGGCATGAATCTCGTGGATCGCTTTGATGGCTTCGTCAGTTCTCTCGGCACTCAGGCGGTAGGTGTCGCGTGAACCGGCTGAGATTGCAGGTTTCACTACGAATTGGTGCTGGGGAAGTTCGAAAGTCTGGCCGATCTCGATGAAAGTGGTGGGCACCGTGGGCACGCCAGCGGTGGCAAGTTCAAGCAGATAGTGCTTGTCCGAACTCCACTGCACGACTTCTGGGGGATTGATGATTTGAGTTTTCGCACTCACGTCGTGCGCCCAGTCAAGGAAGGCACCCCTCTGTGGGCTGTAATCCCAGGTTGAACGAATGAGAACGAGATCAAATAACTCCCACTGCACGGTCGGGTCATCCCAGACCACGATTCGCGAGGATAAGCCGTGTGCCCAAAGTGCAGGCAGCAGCAACTGATCATCAGGGTCGAGTTCTCTGAACGCAGCGCACGTGACGATGGCCACGAGTGGCTTGCTTCCAGAAGCGCATGACATCGACACTGCGCAAGGCTAGCGGCTCAGCCAAAGAGCTTGGCGAAGAATCCACCTTGCTTCTTTGAGGATGCCTTCTCAGCTGCAGTGCATGTGCATCGTTGGGTCTTAGGGATGCCGCGCATAACTTGATCAACGTGCTGACCGCAACCAGCCCATGATGCCTTGCCACAGTTTTTACAGGTTGCCTGACGACACATACATTCCTCAATTCAAAAGTTGAGCACGACACAATTTATACCCCTAAGGGGTATGCTGCATCTTTACACTAAAACTCACATAATCAAAATTGGCGGAAAACATGGCTACTCCTGATCTGCAGGCTTGGAACACCCGTTTCGCGCAGGATGCATACATCTTCGGCACCGAGCCCAATGCCTTCCTTGTGCGTTCAGCGAGCCATCTGCAAGCTGGCGGGCGTGTGTTGGCGGTTGCTGATGGTGAAGGCCGCAATGGCGTCTGGCTTGCACAGCAGGGGTTTGCCGTTCATGCCGTTGATGGATCAAAGGTTGCAGTCGCCAAATCAATGGCGCTGGCAAAAGAGCGAGGTGTTTCAGCGGTGTATTCGGCAGATGCGCTCGTACCTGGTTCCATTTTTCATGAGTGCGCTGATACCGATGCTTGGGTCTGGCCGACGCAAGCCTTTGATGCCGTGGTGGGAATATTCATTCAATTCACGAAGCCTGCTGCACGCGAAGCCATGTTCGGCAAGATGATCCAAGCATTGAAGCCTGATGGGGTATTACTGCTCGAGGGGTATCACCTGCGTCAACCAGAATATGGAACGGGTGGCCCAACAGCACTTGATCAGTTATATGACATTGACCTTCTTGCTGCTGCGTTCGAGTCGCTTGAAAGACTTGAATTACGCGAGTATGACCAAGAAGTGGATGAGGGCGACGGACATCGAGGTATGTCCGCGCTAGTTGATTTTATTGGTCGAGCAAGAATTTCTTAAATCCTCGAGCACGATTTTCTTACAGTGCCGCCAAGGCAGCATTGAGTTTCACGGCTACCTGTTCAGCGATAGCGCGCATCTCAGGGCTCGCAGCAAGATCGGTCATCATCTGGGGATTGATGAAGTCA
>WLNQ01000015.1 GCA_009699705.1 Actinomycetota bacterium
GCGGGGCGAAGCACGGTGCGTCGGAAAGCGCGAGCTTGCCCGGTGGTCTCTGTAGCCTGAAATGCCATTCCTACTTCCAATGCCACATATGCAAGATCTTCAATTTTGGGACAGGGATGATTGCCACGGACCCTCGATTTAGCCAGGAGCACCCAAGCGTGGGGACTGGCCTTCATGAAGGAGTAATAGGATTGGGCGTTGCTGAAGCGAAATTCAGGAATACTTGCGGGGTAATTAAAGGGATAATACTCAATGCGCTCGAACATCCGTCTTGTCATCACCACTGTTTCCTTGATTCTCATAGGGTTCCCGGCGGCTAGCGCCCATGCCGCGCCCGATTCTGGAAGTGGTGCTGGTGTAGCTGCGATTGCTGGTTTATCTCCTGATGAGGTTGCAATTCAGACCCAGGCCTCGCGGGCAGTTGTTGCGGTATCCGTGCCGATGAAAACAGTTGTCGCGTCGGGTGGATCGGGCCAGAACGGCATTATTGAATTGAAAGTCGGCAGTGCCCCATCGATCCCAGTCATGCTTGATACAGGTTCCGTCGGCTTGCGAATTTGGGGAAACAAACCTTCGGGTTCCACGGTGGGCTCCACTCCAATCAGCACGCGGCTTGGTGGCAAGCAGATTCCGGGATTCGTCGGTTCAGCGCGCGTAACCATTGGTGGCGTCACCACGGCTGTAGCGGTTCCCTTCCAACTGATTAACAGTTCCAACACCTGGATCCAAGGCTGGAAGAAGATCGGCGTTGCAGGCATCTTGGGCATTGGGGTTGGTGTTGGAGATTTGACCAACCCGCTCGTTGCACTGCCGGGCACGTTAGGTCTGCGTTGGAGTGTGCATATCGGGCGGCTTGGCACGAACAATAAGCAAACTGCGGGGGCATTGGTTTTGGGTGCGCAACCCGCGTCAGATTCCGCCATGCGGTTGCAGTTACCGCCTGCAGGTGTGGACATCAATGGTGCAAAACTTTGGAATGACCATGCAGCGAATGGGTGCTGGAAGTTTGGTGTGACACCAGAACGATGCATGCCGACTTGGCTGGACTCTGGATTCACCAAGATGACGATTGTTGGGCACCGGTTCGCGAATTTACCAACAAACTCTAAGGGTGTGCTGAAATCTGGAACACCAATAAGTGTTGCTGCTGGAAGCAGTGCTTCTTATGGGGTTTATTTTGTGGCCGGAACAACCGGATCACAAAACCTCACCCAGGTGATTGCTCGTGGGAAAGAAAGCATCAACACCGGAAACGCAATCTTCTTTGATCACACCGTTACTTATGACGCGTCAGTCGGGAAAATATTCGTGGCAACACCTGCTCCTACAGCCGGAAAGGTCGCATCATCATGACAAAGGATTCTGCAACTGGTGGTCTAAGCCGCCGTAACTTGTTACAGGCCGCTGGTGTTGCCGGGGCCGCAGTGGGTCTTGCAGCAATGGGAACAGCTGCAGCTGATGCTGCGCCGATGCCCAAGTTCAAGCCGCGTGGCCGATTAAAGCGACGCCCAAACTTCTTGATCGTCATGATGGATGAGCAGCGCTCTGCTCCTTTCTATGAATCACCGGAGTTGCAAGCTTGGCGCTTGGCGAATCTTCCTACTCAAAACTTCATTCGACGCAACAGTTTCGAGTTCACTCACCACCATGTGATGTCGGTGGCATGCCAACCAAGTCGCGCCTCGATCTACACCGGCCAGTATCCGTCGTTGCATGGTGTTTCCCAGACTTCGGGTGCGGCAAAAACCGCTATTGAGCAAGATATGTATTGGCTCGAACCGGCCACGGTGCCGACGTTGGGTTCGTGGTTTAGAGCAGCTGGGTATGACACGTATTGGAAAGGTAAATGGCATATCTCTGATGCCGACCTTTACCAGCCAGGCTCCTACAACACGATGCCGTCCTACAACAATGTTGGTGGCAGAGACCCCTTCCTTGAAGAGATTTATCTCGAGTCGCAGCGACTGGAACAGTACGGATTTACCGGCTTCATCGGCCCTGAGCCGCATGGAAGTAACCCGTTGAACTCTGGTTCATCTGGTCCGGGTGCGCGTGGGCGCGATGAGGTCTACGCCGAACTCGGTGTCGAGCAACTTCAGAAGCTGCGTAACGCCAAGGATCCTTGGTTGATGGTCACGTCGTTCGTGAATCCGCATGACATCTCGTTATGGGGTGCGATGAGCGTTGCTGCTGATCTCAGCAATCAGCCTGGCTCATTCTCGTTAACTGAGCAGTTGATCGGATCGAACGTTCCTAAGGATCTCTTTGGCCCGGCTTATGCAGCTTCCGCAAACGAAGATTTGAGCAAGAAGCCAACGGCGCAGGGCAGTTTCGTAGCCCAGTACCCATCGGCGTTCCAACCTTTGATTAATGGCCCGGAATATCACCGGTTCTATTACCAACTGCAGAAGAATGTTGATGAGCAAATCGGCAAGGTCGTCAGTGCGTTAGCGGCAAATAAGCAGCAGTACCGAGACACCATCGTGATCTATATGTCAGATCACGGCGAAATGCTTGGCTCTCACGGTGGCATGTTCCAAAAGTGGCACTCTGCATACGACGAAATGCTGCGCGTGCCATTCATCTTCCACAACGAAGAACTTTTTTCTGGACATACCAGCAGCGACGTTCTCACCAGCCATGCTGATTTGCTACCAACAATGCTGGGACTTGCAGGCCTGGATGAGCAGGTACTTGCAAAGCAATTGCATAAGACTCATACGCAGGTGCGACGTCTCGTAGGCAATGACCTATCACCGCATTTGCTGGGGGAGACCGACCCGGCTCAACGTATAGATAAGCCGATTTATTTCATGACTGACGATCAACCGTTCAAAGGCATGAATGCAATCTCGGTGACAGGCATGCCGTTTCTGCCAGTTCAACAACCGAACTGTGTTGAAACGGTGATCGCCTATTTGCCGACTGGTCCAGCCGGCGCAAAGCAGCGCTGGAAATATTCGCGTTACTGGGACAACCCACAGCTCTGGACTTCGCCAAATGTGCAAGACGTACAAACAGTTGTGTCGGGCAAGGTCAATCAGCCAGGCGCCAAAACGGCTACTACTGTTGTGAAGGCACTTAAGCCGACGGCGGGTCAGATTGCTCCACCTGCTGATCAGTTCGAGTTATACAACGCTGAAACTGACCCTGCTGAAATAACGAACCTGTACGGGAACGCAACGTATGCCACTACACAAGCAGTGATGGCGAAGTTGCTTCAAGTTGAGAAGACTGCGAAGCGGTTAACTCCGGTCATGCAGCCTTGGGCTGATGGCACGATGCAGCAGTTCCCATTCACCGCGAATTAAATGGGACCAAGCGGTGACACCAAGTCGGATCTATCGTCATCAGCTTTTCGGCAGAATCCCAGATGAACCAGATGGCAGGTCGGGGTTGTCCCCAGGCTTGGCCGCTGGTCGCAGCAGCCCGAGCTCGCGCAGGGGGCCGAGCAGTTCGTGCTGATTGAGAATCAGTCCGGTGACTGCTATTGGCTGGGCTGCGAGCCAAGTGATCAGCTGAGCGGGTGCCTCAGGGAGTTCACCTTCGGGTGACTCCTCGTCGGTGATGAAATGTACGTTCGGTGGGGTTCGTGCTTCAACGCCTAATGCGTTGACTGCAATGCCCTGTCCGGCAACTTCACCGGCTAGTCCTTGGGTGAACCGATCCAGTGCGGCCTTTGAAGTGCCATAGGCAATGGCGCCGAGGCCGGACTGTCCGACTCCCATGCGACGCACTTCGCCCGAGGCCGGTGAAACCAGATCTTCCCAGCGGGCACCTTCATAATTCACGTGACCGCCACCAGAACTTACGTTGACGATGCGGCCAGAGCCACGTTCGATCATCTGCGGCAGAAACAACTGGGATAGCTGCCAGGCTGCCCGAACGTTGACCTTCCAAATAATGTCGAGCCGCTTGAGCGACAAGTCCTGGAACGAGCCTAGGAATGACGCTGCGGCGTTGTTCACGAGAACATCGCACTGCCCAAAAGCGCTCATGGTCTCGCCGTAAATCTTCTGAATCGCGTCCTCGTCCATGAGATCGGCTTCCACACTCACGACTTCGCCACCGAACCCTCGGATCACTTGTTCGGTCTCCGCGAGTGTGCCGGGAAAGATGTGGTGCGGTACGCCACGAGCAACGCTCACAACTTTTGCCCCAAGGCGTGCGAACTCGATCGCTGTTGCCTGGCCGATGCCACGGCTCGAGCCAGTTACCACTACAACCTTGTCTTTGAACACGGCCATCAACTCCCATGGGTTTGCTCGCATCCAAAGATGTGAGCGCTTGTCAATTGAGGCTAGACGTTCAGCCGGGGCATTCGCAGGTGATTGCTGGTCTAGCCCCCGTGAAATCACGGCGCCTAGATTTCGATTTACGCCCACGTCCCGCCTTCTATTCCTTAAGATCTGGGCATGAAACTTCTCGAAGGAAAGTCCGTCATCATCACTGGCGCAGGGCACGGCGTTGGCCGTGGCTACGCCCTCCTCATGGCTGAGCACGGAGCGAAGGTGCTCGTGAATGATCTCGGTGGCGCACCCACCGGTGGTGGTTCTGATCAGCGCGCTGCTGATGAAGTAGTGGAGATCATTAAGAGTCGCGGTGGCGAAGCGGTTGCTAACTACGCGGACGTATCTGATTTCGACGCTGCCAAAGAAATGGTGGATCAAGCCATCGATAGTTTCGGCGGGCTGGACTCTTTGGTACTCAACGCGGGGATCTTGCGCGACAAAATGATTTTCAACATGGATGAGAGTGACTGGGATGCTGTAGTCAAGGTCCACCTCAAGGGCCATTTCGCACCTGCGCGCCACGCGACTGCTTACTGGCGCGAGAAGAGTCGGCAAATTGGTGGCAAAGTTAACGCCTCAGTGATTTGCACTTCTTCATCAGTTGGGTTGCTCGGCAATACGGGTCAAACAAACTACTCGGCTGCTAAGGGTGGCATCGCTATGTTCTCCGTCGCGCTTGCGCAAGACATGATGCGTTATGGGGTTCGGTCCAACACCATTGCGCCGTCTGGAACAACGCGACTCATTGGCATCACACGCGGCACCGACATCAACGAGATTGCTGAGCCTGATCAGTACACCGAATACGATCCAAGAGATCCTGGCAACGTCGCACCTTTAGCTGTTTGGCTTGCATCTGACCTGTCACGTCATGTCAATGGTCAAGCTTTCTTTTCGCAGGGATCTCGTGTTACTCACTTCGCTCCGTGGACACCAAATGGTGTGGTGAGTGTTGCTGATCGTCAGTGGGATCCTGAAGAACTCGACCAAGCGATGAACACTGTGGTGTTTGGAACGATGCACGGTGGATTGCGCAGTGGTTACCAGTGGGGTGGGAAGTCAGCGCTGAATTCATAGTGTTGGCGAAAACTTCCGCAAAGGCTTCGTGTCAGTTCAGCTAAGTGGATGACATCTACCTCTCGATGCACGCATCTCTTGTATTCTTTACGAGATAGGAGCGGACGTGATGGTCACTAATGTCTCTCCATCAGCGTCGGTTACTGATGCTGACACGTTCTTTCCGTTGCCTTCTGCGCCGATGAGAGTGGTCTGCGCGATTGTTGTCTCATTAACAATCGTGTAGCCAGCTTTCTGTAACTCGCTCTTGTAGGCACCGGCAACTGTGGTGACGTCTCCAGCGACTTTCCACATGGCATTGGCTTCGCCTTTGGTTCCGGAAACAGAAACTGTGACGAGCGTGCCGTCAATGGTCGGAACGTCTGAGGGCCAGTCGCTTGGCAGTGCGATACCTTCGCCAATCGCCGTCGTGGTGCCATCAGTTGATTTGACGGTGACACCGCCGTCAGCAATATCTACATCGGCTCCGGTACCTGACTCGAGGGCTTTCTCTGCTATCGATTCCACTGACTGGCCGCAAGAACTCAGGACAGGAACCCCGAGAATGAGAATTCCACTCAAAGCAAGCGCTCGTACAAACTTCTGATTCATGCCACATCCTCAATTCGTGCCAATCGAAATTTTTGGCGCTGGAACAAATTAAATGTTGGCATTCTGAAAGACGAAAATGCTCGCCAGTGCTCAAGATGTAACCGAAGCTGGCTAACTAATGCTCGTATTGAACAAGTCTAATTTCATAATTGTTGGCAAGGTGCCTGAAAATGAGTTGGAACACAAGTCACCCTGAAGTAGCGTCGCGGCCTTAGCTGTTCAGGCGCTTCTGGATGAATTCGAGTGCCGTTGTCCAACCCAATCGGTCGGCCGAATCGTTGCGCAAAGGTGGCACAGGTGCATTGAAGGCATGGCCAGCACCGGGATGAAGAACAAACTCGGCATCTAGTTCCCATGCCTTCGAGCGCCGCTCTACCTCAGTTCGCAGTTCAAGAGGCCAAATAGCGTCCTCGTCGCCGTACTCGATAAGCAGGGGGCACTGCAGTGTCCACATCATGTCGATGACATCAAGCGGATGTGCATCATCATGTGCGACAAAGCGCGGCTGGCTCGGAAAAAACGCGACTGCCGCGGCAACCTCTCGATGGATGCAGGCAGCTGCGAGTGCCAGCGTCGCACCTGTGCAGTAGCCCCAGACTCCGACCCGATCCGGGTTAACCTGGGGATACGACCTCATGTAGTCAATGCACATCGCGATGTCGAGAAAGCCCCGGCGGAAGTTGAACTTGCTAATCACTGATCCGACTTCAGTGAAATCGACGTAGTTTTCGCGGTCCTTTGGCCCTTCGCCCCGGTAGTAGTCGGGAAGGATCACCACGAATCCACGCTCTGCAAGTGCGGCTGCGACCGTTCGTGTTGCGTGGTTTGGTCCATACGCTTCGGCACACATCACGATGGCGGGTGCTCCGTCGACTCGACTCGGCAAAAAGATCTCTGCAGGTAGGTCTGCACCGATCACTACAGGTTGTCCTGCGACGTCGTGCGGCTGTTCTTCAGCTGGCAAAGTGACTTTTGAAACGTCCGTGACCTCCACGAGTTCATCCTTTCGCTTGGTGTTTCTGAAACGGGGCAGCTGCATGTTGACCAGGAGAACACCAAGGATGGCGATGACAGCTACAAACTCACCATATGGTCTTTCGGAGATGACGGCAGCGCATCGATGGAAATCTCTTAGGCACCCAAAGTCATGAGTGGCATCGTCTCGGAACTCAATGCCGATGCGAGATAGGTGTATGCGTTAGAGAATTTGTGTGAATCGACTGGTCTATGTGGTGAGTTACATGCCAGCGCTGGCAGAACGTGGGTATGAGTATTCAGTGTTCGAGCGATTCTGGTAATCGCGGCTCCTACTTCAACTTGCAAGCGTGCAATGACATGACTGTGGCGGGTGTCCAAGGACACCCGCCACAGTCATGTACCGACGTGCTACTAACCAAGAATGACCTTGCCAGTCGAGGTGTCGATGTACCTTGCGCCACAGGTGACCTGGGCGTCAGGGGTAAGTTCAGTGCCCTTGGCGATGGAGTACCAGGTGCACCTCGGAGGGTTGCCGTTAGGGAAAATGCCTGGCAGGAATGACACCTTTTCTGGAATCATTCCTGCGCCGTCGTAATTAGTGACTTGACGCAGATTGTCGATGAATGATTGGCGAGTTGGGCACTTGCCAGCGACTTTCAGGCCCTTGATCAACAGGTCGGCGCCAATGTAGCCGAGCGGTGCTGCTGGGGAGTACGAGTTCAGACCAGCTGCCTTCATTGCCGAGGCATAAGTCTTCATGGCGCGAACGTTCACTCCGACAGGAAGAGCACCGTAGGTGGTACCGAGTGCACCTTCAAGTGCTCCACCGGAAGTGCGCAGAATTGCAGGATCGGATAGTCCGACGATGTTCATCGCCTTAAGAGTCACACCCTGTTGCTTGAGTGCTTGAGCTAGTGAGATGCCGCCATCGATGAAGCCCGAGTATGCAACGCTGTCAGCGCCGGAGTTCTTGATGCGCAGTGCCTCAGAAGTTGCGTCATGCGCACCTTGAGGTGAGTCGGGAATTCGCAGTGCCAAGCTCATGCCGGGTACGTACTGAATCAAGTTTTGAAGAGCGTTGAATGTTGAAACCGAACCAGCGCTGATGTGGTTGACCAACGCAATTTTGGTTGCTCCCATCGACTTCAATTTTTCCAATAGCCCGGTTGACGAGATTGCCGGGTTTGATGAGGTCGATGCACCAGTGACACCAAAGGCATTGCGGTCGGTACCAAAACCCGGGTTAGAGAATCCGGTAACAGGGATATTGGCTTCTTTAAGAGTTGGCCACATGGACACTGTGCTCGCATTGGCATTGAGTCCAAAGACGCCGTCAGCAATGGCTTTCTGGGCCTGAGAGATTTGCGTGGTTGAGTTGCTTGCATCGTCGTAAACCCGCAACGTGAGCTTACGACCATTGATGCCACCCTTGGCATTTTCCTGATCAACGCGCAGTTGCGCGGCTTCAGAGGATCCTAGGTAGGTAGTTGATGCTGCGCCGGTCTTTGATCCGATCCAGCCAAGCGTGATGCCAGCAGGTGTGACACCAGGTGTTACTGGACACGCGGCGTTTGATGTCGCCGTGGCTTTGGTTGGGGCTGGGGTTGGCGCAGCAACGGCGCTATTGGCCGCAAGGGCTACAAGTAAAGACGCGCTGGCACCGACAGCAAAAACTGTCGATCGGCGCGGATGTCGGCTAGAAATCACTTAATCCTCCGTTGATGACGCCATCCGCAATTCGCAGTGGCTATTGAACAACTATGAGAGCGCGTTGGCGAGGACTAGAAGTTAGCCAAATAATCGTTACCATTTCGTTATATAAATAAGCCGCGAAAGGGCGCAAAAGAGTCAATCTGTGGCCGTGTGGGCCTGAACATGCCCAAGAGTGAGTTGGGAATAGCCCCGTCAATCACCTTGGTGAACAAAGTGGTGTTCTGGCCATGACTGGAGCGGATTCGCTGATCTGGGGATCGGACTACCCGCATTTAGAGGGCACGTATCCGCATTCACGTGAAGTCGTGCAGAGATTGGCCAGGGATATCAGTGCCGATGACGCACGTAAAGTCTTTCGCGATAACGCTGCCAAACTCTTCAACTTTGACGTAGCTACGATCGAGTTAGTGACCGCCTAATCGCAAAGTCCTAGAAGAGTAGGCACCCTTCCCCTAACTCTAGGTAGGATGTTCATCGCTATTACTGGCCCTTGACCGCTTGTGGTTGAGGGCCAGTTGTTTGTGGGCCTAGCGCAGAAGATTTAGACAAAACTTAGGTAATTTATGACTTGTTGCCTACCATTGAAGTAGTTCCCCACTTGGGTATTTACCACTTAACCGAATGGAGCACCAGATGCCAAGTATTGACGTCACTTCGCCAGCAAGTTCAGCGCCAACTGATCGGCTCGCACTCGGTGTTGGTTGGGTGCGGCCCGGGGTGGCCGGTATCGGCGGCACCCTAAACCCCGCTGCATGGTGCGGTGGCGCAGCCCCTCTGTGTGTGTGCTTTGAGGGCTATGAGGAATAACACCATTTGATGGTGGTGGTTCGTCTGAATACCAACCCCCAAGAATTCTTGAAATCATATTTCCAGGCACCTGCTTGGCGCCCAATCCGTGCGAGGGGGGTAGTCCGATCTGCGGTCGGCGGCTACTGTTCGCTAGTGCCTGAAATTAACCGATCGCAGCCCGAGGCCACCCGGCCGGCGGTGGCACTGAGCAAAAGCAAGTTGAATCCCGCTTCCAATTTGGACCTGTTGAAAGGGTTGCGCGAGCTGCACGAGGTGACTGGTGGAGGGTCTTCTAGAGTTACCGTCGCGGTGATTGACGGCCCGGTTGACTTCACTCATGGGGTTTTCGCGGGAGCAGATCTGAGATTTGCTTTGGGAGCAAACGCAATGTCTGCCGAGGCGGGTAACAGCATGGCGGAACATGGCACGCACGTGGCGAGTATTCTCTTTGGCCAGCCTGGCACAGAAGTTGAGGGCATCTGCCCTGGAGTACGAGGGATCATCATCCCCGTATACGACGCGGTAACACGTAGTGCACCCCAGCTGGAGGTTGCTAGAGCAATTGAATTAGCCATTGAAGAAGGCGCCGACATCATCAATTTCTCCGGCGGCCAATATTCAGATACAGGGGTAGCTGATCAGTGGCTCTCCGATGCGGTGGCTAGATGCGCCGAGGCTGGTGTCCTCTTGATCGCCGCAGCGGGCAACGACGGGTGCGAATGCCTACATGTACCGGCTGCTGCCGCTACTGCACTGGCGGTCGGAGCGATCAATTCCTGGGGTGAGCCAATGGACTTTAGTAACTGGGGCCATGGCTATTCCTGCAATGGGATAACTGCGCCCGGGGCCGATATTTTAGGAGCCGTTCCCGGCGGGGGAGTTTCAAGGCTCAGTGGCACTTCGTTTGCCACCCCAATAGTGGCCGGGGTGGCTGCGCTGCTGCTGTCTCAGGGCCGCGAAAGTGTTTCGGGGGTAGTCCCCAGTTCTTTGATGATTCGTGAATTCATCCTTCGTGGCTCTGCGCCATGTGGTAGTAACGACTTAGATATCTGTCAGCGCCTGCTGTCAGGAACTATCGATGTTGAAGGAGCAGTGGCGGCAATGAGTGAAGCAATGGCGGTAGGGACTTCGGGTGTCTCCCCAGCAGGCGGTTGTGGTTGTGGTGGTTCACCCCAGGACGCTAACGCCGAGTCTGGTGTTTCAGCATCGGTTCGTCCATCAATGGCGGATGCACCCGAGGGCCAAAATATGGTGTATGCGCTCGGAAACTTGTCTTATGATTTCGGCACGGAAGCCCGCCGCGATTCATTCAAGCAATTGATGCCACCTGTTGAAGTTAATGGCGATGTAGTGCCGCCGAATCCATATGATGCCCGGCAACTTGTCTCCTATCTCGGCCAGAATCTTTCTGAGGCCAGGGCGCTCACATGGACTTTGAATGTTGAACTGACCCCTGTTTACGCTTTGGAGCCAACCGGCGCTTTCGGCGCAGATCTTTATAGCCGACTCGTCGAAATCCTGGCAGGCGAGATTCTTGGTGAAGGCGATGAGGATCACATTCAGCGAGTGAGCATCCCTGGGCGACTAACGGGCAACACCGTTCGCTTGTTCTCGGGTCAAGTGGTGCCAGTGCTGCAGCTAGAAAATCCCCGTGGCATGTACGGCTGGAAGCATAATGGGCTCATTTCACAGGCTGCTGAGGCTGTAAGTGGGCGAACATCATCGACTGCCGATCTACTAACGATCCAAAATAACTTGCGGGGCTTCCTTGACCGGGTTTACTACGACCTGCGCAACCTCGGAGTTCTGTCCAGCGACCGTGCGGTCAACTTCGCCGCGACGAATGCCTTTCAGGCCGCGATGGTGTTCTCAGAGGCCTTAGGTGGTGGCATGCAACTTGAAACCATCGAGACTGAAATGTCGCCATTTGCTCGTGCCGATGCCGATGCTTGGGATGTCAAGATGAAGTTCTTCGACCCAGAGAACACTCGCCGTGCTCGACGCGTGTATCGATTTACTGTTGATGTCAGTGAAATGATGCCGGTTACTTTGGGTGAGGTCCGCAGTTGGACCACGGCCGTCTGATAGTTGGCGGACATGTTCCCTATTTTGGCACCGCCTGTTCAGCGGCCTGAAATCGTCAATCCGTCCACGACGGTAGATGTGACTTCGGGCTCGCTTAAGCATCTAGTTGAGGTGTATATGCACCTCACCCATGGGGCTAATTACGACGACCCATCCCCATGGAGTAACGCCGCATTCGCTCCCAGAAATAGGTCAAGATGAGTGCGGCAAAGAAATCTGCAGGTGGTGAGAATCCACCACCACAGGCGGCACTACCAAAGAAGCCTGAGTCAGCGAAATCAGTGTCGCAAACATTGACAGGTTCACCGACTGGAAGGTCGGTGAACCGAATTAGCGCCACGGTTAGCCCCACTTCACATAATCTGCACCCCGGTCATAATGTGCATCCGAGTGGTCACAACCCCGATGAAGAAATACGCATCTTGGCTCATATTTATCAACCATGGGCGGATATAAATGAAAACGGATCTGGGATCTACGCACTTGCCCATTGGGCCAAGTACTTAGAGGAGCGTGGCGTTTCGGTCGTTGAAGGCGCAGTAAAAGATTCCACCAGTTTTCTTCGCGGCCTCACCCATCGTTAGGGTAAGTAATGCCTGATCTCAATAGCCTGCCGGGGGTGCTCCGTTTGCGGGCGCTCACTCAAGGGGACCCGCGCGTACTCACTGCTGTCATCGACGGTAGTCCCGTTATCTCACACCCAGCGTTCCAGGGTGCTGACGTAACAGCGGTCCGCGGGTACTGGCTTGGTGACCGCGAAGATTCACAAGGCAGTACTGCTCACGCAACACATATTACGAGTGTCATTTTTGGCCAACCCGGAAGTGAAGTACCGGGGTTAGCCCCGCGGGCACGTGGACTTTTCATCGCATCCGGAGTTGATGATGACAGCGCCGAATCCGAGATCGGGATTGCGCGCGCGATTGAGTACGCGCTTTCGCAAGGAGCCCAGATCATCCATTGCGCTTTTTGTCACCCAAGTCAAACTGGACAAACCCAGTCTTGGCTCACAGATGCAGTGCGCAAAGCCGAAGAAGCCGGCGCGATTATCGTGGCGCCAGCCGGCAACGACTACGGCGAGAACTGGTGCTCACCAGCGGCTATGCCAACTGTGCTCGCGGTTGGGGCGCTGGCTGATGACGGTGCTCCCATGCATTTCACAAACTTTGGCTCCCGATATGACGGGCATTCCATCATGGGCCCGGGCGAGAACGTCTTAGGAGCCAAGCCTGATGGTGATGTCCTCAATGAAAAAGGCACGAGTGTAGCGGCGCCGGTACTTACCGGTTTGATCACCGCGATTACATCGGCTTTGGTGCAAGCTGGCCGCCCACCAAACCCACAGTTGGTTCGTAATGTCTTAATTGCAACGGCACGTCCATGCACTGGGGCGGGGGCTGGGCGGTGTATTGGCGGTGAAGTTGCCGTTGACCGAGCCCTTGAAGTACTTTTCGACGGGGTGGCGATTGCCTCATTCGCTGCCGACAATGCACGAATCTTGGCTTTGCAACCGGCCCCTGATGCGCCTTCGGCGCTATCAGAGCCACCGAGTCCAGCCAGTCAATATCAACTGCCACCACATTCGTCAGCAACTCACCACACCGGCGAACCACCATTGCCCCGTGAGGCATACAAGCGCGAGGAGCGTAGAGGTGATGTGGTAGTTCCAGCCAAGGTTGAGCCGTCGATCAAATATCCTGCGCGCACTTTTGCGATTGGCCAGATTAGTTACGACTTTGGTGACGAAATCACTCGGGACTCTTTTACAGAAGCCATGGGTGGTGGGTACGGAGCAGGAAGCGGCATCGTTTATGACCCGCAGGCGATGGTTGATTACTTAGACGATTTTCCGGCGGAAGCTCGCCGTTTGATCTGGGTGCTGTCAATAAATGGTGAGCCACGGTTTGCAATTACACCTGTTGGTCCGTATGCCGCGGATGTCTATGACATGCTCGCTGCACTTTTTCAAGGCCAAGCGAACGGAAGTATTTCGATCGCGTCAATTCCAGGTAGCGCTGAACCCGGAACCGCGACCTTGCTCGATGGCACCGTTGTCCGAAAGTTGCATCGCAATGGCCTGCGCGGGATATACGGATGGCATCCGGAAAATTTGGCGCATCAGTGCCTGGCCGCGGTTCACGCCGATGCGTTAAAGGGTCACGAGCAAGGAGTGGCAGCGCAAGCCAGAGCTGAATCTATTGCGGCAGGTGTCGATGATGAGGTTTTCGGAATCGATGACATTGCAAGCGACATCTGGACTCGCCTGCAGGTTGCACCATCACGTGACGTTCAGTTAGCGGTCCAAGATTTCTTAGAGGAGATCTACTTCCGGGCTCCACAGGACCCATCCGTTTCCGTTGAACGAGCCTTGAATCTTGCGGCAACCAATGGGTACCAGATCGCGACGGCATTCTTGGATGCTTTAAATGATGGGCTGCAGTATCAGACCTACAGCTCGGAGTACAGCCCGTTTAGTCGGGTCGGTGGCAACTGCTGGGACATAATACTTCGTTTCAAGGATCCAGTTCGCTCTACGCGTGGTGCCCGTGAGTACCGGTTCACTATTGACGTAGCTGACACTTTGCCGGTGGCTGTTGGTCGAGTGCGGCGTTGGGTGGCAGTTCGGTGAGCAAGATAGTTGCGCTGAGCCCAGCGGTAACAATCAAGTCTGCCGATGCAAACTGGAGTGAGCTGGTCGGGCCGAGTGGCACACTTGTGGTGCCGGCGGACTTCGCAGGCACGCTGCCGACCAACGGTGCTACTCCTTCATCGGCGGGTAGCGACCCTAGGCTGATGCAGAAATTGGCCGATGGCGGGTTTCTAGCCGTTACCGCATATGACGGCGACGTGCCTCTTGCGACTTTGGTGCCGGGTGTTAAGCCGCTGGCTTTAATGCCCGTTGATGCATTACCGGCCACGGCATTTCGCCTATCAAGATTCGCATATTTGCATCGCACCAAGCGTCGGGTGGTCATTGAAATACCAACCACTTCCGCATACTTAGAAATTCATGACCCAAGGGTCGCCGCGGTGGCTGCAGGCTTGGCATTCGATCAAACACCGATTGCTTTAGCTGCGTCGTCAGGTTTGAGTGTTTCAGGTGTATGCGAAGTTCTGGGCCTGATGCGCTCCATCGGCATTGTGATGGCTGTAGCCCGAGGTCTGGAGTTCGTGCCCGCAGTTAATTCACTTATTTCCTGGGCTGAAGGCGAAGCATTGCCACGTGGGTTTTCACATACCGGGTTGGTTGCTGGTATTAATCAAATACCGGTCGAGGGTGCCGATGCTTCTTTCCATTTGCTTTTTGAGTTGCACCATGATGGATCGCGTCAAGTCGATATCTCCGTGTGTCTGCCATACGAGGGTGACGGTGCTACCGGTGATCGCGCGCTTCTCACACGGACAGGTTTCTATGAGTTTGACGTTGTCGATGGCGTCGAGTCACTTATGGGTGCATTCCTGCATTTAGTACCTCCGACTGATCCCCTTGAAGGCCACGCTCAGGAGCAGCGACTCCACCAGACCCTTCGGGCATTAGGTAGCACTTGCCAGCTGGCTAACAACCCAGATGCCACGGCGCTAGTTGCTGACCTAGGCCTGCCGGGAATGATTGCGGTACTCCCTGGTCGGGAAGATGTAGTACGCATGCTGTTTGCAATTCCTGACACCGAAACACTCGATCTTGCTAAGAAAATTTTGCAGAATGCGGGCCTACCGACATCAGGTTTGTCGCGCTTCTTGGCGATCAAGCCCTTGCTGGGCGGGGTACCGTCTGTCCGTTTGGCTATTGATGTGACTCACACGGGTCTCGGCCCGCGGATCGGCTTTGAAGTTTTCACCCCGCAGGCGATCGCATTGCTCCCGGAAGTGATGGTCAATCTCGGGGTGGAGCGCCAGATGCAAGTAAGCGCGCTAGCGGCAGTTGGCGAGGTGGCCAAAGAGCGCACGGTTTACGAATTAAACACCGATGGTTCGGTGTCGGATATCCCTGCTGCCAGGCAGCGAATTGGGCTGTCACACGTCAAGATCGGGCTTGAACAAAATGGCCAAGTGTTGATCAAGACCTATGCCATTGCCCAAAGTGAACCACTCAATGAAGTTGGTAAATCAGTCGAAGATGCTGATATCCCGAAGTCTTGGGAGTTTCACGACCTGCTTTTCCACTCCAAGACCCGAAATGGTCGAACGCTGGACAAGTTAGGAGGTACCGCCAGATTCACAATTATTCCTCACGCTGCGGAGCCCTCGACCCAGCCTGTGCCAGGTGACATCCTGTTACCAAGTATTGACATTGCAAACGTTATTGAGCTTGATCCTCCATTTGGAACGGTACTTGAAAAACGCACTTCGATTCGCGCATGGGACGGCCCGGAACTACCAGTAGTTAAACTTGCGGAGCTACTTGCGCGCGTGATGCACCTAATTCCGCGAAGTGACGAAACATTCGGGAAGCTCATTGAACGTTCTGGCCGCACCTATCCATCTGGCGGTGGCCTTTATGAAATTGACATCGTGGTGTTCGCAAGTCGAGTCGCCGGACTAACACCCGGCGCTTATGCCTACCGCCAAGGCTCACATTCACTTGGTGCCTTGACCGGCGAACTCGAGCACCAAGAGAAAGTAATCTTTGGTGCGAGTGAGGCAGTGGGCGGGGGCATGTCCAGGCCCCAAGTATTACTGGTGCTTGCTGCACGATATCCAGACATCGCAACCAAATATGGGGGTATCGCTTATTCGCTCATGCTTAAACATGTCGGAGTAATGATGGCGACCATTCAGTATTCTGCTACGGCCATGGGCTTAGGGTCGGTTCCATTAGGTACCGGAGACAGTGATGCATTTGCGCTGGCTACTGGTCTTGATTACTACACCCAAGGGTCAATCGGTGAAATCGCCATCAGTCCATTGTACTGATCTGCCGTTTTTCTAGGAGCTACGAATGTCAGGGCTTGTTAATACGCAAGTTGAGCCATGGGAGTTCACCCTTCC
Source organism: Actinomycetota bacterium (assembly GCA_009699705.1). Lineage (GTDB taxonomy): Bacteria > Actinomycetota > Actinomycetes > S36-B12 > S36-B12 > UBA11398. Next base: position 16,515 of record WLNQ01000015.1, read on the forward strand.
AGGGCTTGCAGCTTTTCGGGTTGCACCGGATGGATCCCATGTGTTGACTTTGGCTGATGGAGTAGATGCCCAGTGCGAAGCCATGGTGCTCGACAACTTGGTTGACCCGCTGGCCTGGTGGCGACGGGGATTCTGGTTGCTCAATGGTTCGGTCATGGTTGATCCTGCAGGTAGAGCGGTGTTGATTTCTTCGGCCCCAGTCCTTGCAGAGCAGGTGATCGTTGGGCTTGCGAAAATGGGGTGGTGCTGCTTAAGCGACTTTTTAATTCCTGCACGAGTGATTGATGGGCAAGTGCTGGCGTACCCGCGCCAGTCACCGGTGATCTGTTCTGCCGCCGTGGCTGTAAGCGAGTCTTTAGATATTGAACAATTTGTTCGTCCGGGGGGTAATGCGGTCGGGGTCGCGCTTAGCCGTTGGTCGGAGCCGATTGCTTTGGTAGCAATGGCGACTTTAATGCCCGAGCCGCCCGAACCGGTATCACCTGGCATTGGTCGGGCCCGAATCGCTCGCGCGATGCTGGTGGAGGTGATAGCAAATGAGCGCACACCTGGTGAGTTGCTAGATATTGTGACCGGCTTGGCAGTGTTGCCAGCATGGGTCAGTAGTGACCCACTGCGGGTGGTAACAGACCCAGATGCGCAATGGGCATCTGACGATTCGCGGGCAGTAGCAACTAAAGCAAAGACTGCATTGAATGCGGCACTTAATGAGCTTGCTGATTGGGTGGTGTTAAACAATGGTTAAAGAAGACCTAGCTGTACTGCCGGCAAATGTCTGGTTGGCTTCATATCCAAAATCTGGCAACACCTGGTTTCGCTTCGTCTGGAAAGCGGTCGAGTCGGCCCAGGATGAAAAATTCACGCCACACGAGTCTGTACAGCCATGCGATATGGAGTATTTGACCGCCTGGGGTATTGATGCCAGGCGAATGAGCTGCGATGAGTTGGACTTAGTGCGCTCGCGCTTGGAGTTGGTTACTAACGACCGGTTAGGTCGTCCAACCCTGCGCAAGACTCACGAGAAGTTTCGTAGCGCACCTGATGGCTCGGAGTTATTCCCCGCGGCAGCCTCGCGTGCAGCGCTAGTGATTATTCGAGACCCACGCGATGTTGCGTGTTCGGCCGCGCGGCATTTCAATATGAGTCTAGATGCGGCGGTTGATCTGCTTTGCCGGCGTGATCCGCAATCTCCTGGATCCCCATCGGTACTTATGAGTCGACAGCCGCAAGGCTCTTGGTCAGAACACCTTGATAGTTGGCGCCGTTTACCCACCTATCCGGTCGCGGTATTCCGCTATGAGGATTTCTTGGCAGAGCCGAATGCGACTTTTGGTGCTGCATTGAAATTTGCTGGTCTAGAAGTTTCGGAAAACGAGCTTGTCTACGCGGTTGAATCAACGCGTTTTGAAAAGCTTCAATCACGTGAGCGCGAAAGTGGGTTTAGCGAGCGCTCGCCTAGCACCGATGTTCCTTTCTTTAGAAAGGGTCAGGCAGGGGGCTGGCGCGGCGAGCTAAGTGCTAGCCAAGTGACCAAAATAGAGCGTAATTGCGGCGCTTTGATGGAAGAGTTTGGCTACCTCATCGAAGGCAGGTTGGCAACGGCTGTGCCTGCTGCTGCCAACCAAGTGCGGTCATCTGGTGACAAGTTGTTTGCGGCCGCGGTGCTCCCCAAGCGGGATGTGCCACTGGACCTGACTACTCGTTTTGTTAAAGATGACCGGGTAAAGACTGCACAAGTTGGCGACGACTTAGTACTGGTGACATCTGAATATGAATTAATGGGCCTTGACCACATGGGTGCATTGATCTGGGACTTTCTAGACCGCCCGATATCGTTTCAGGAATTAGTCGAAACCTTGTGTGCACAGTTCGCAATAGATTCGACTACGTGTATCGAGGACACCACGCCGATGTTGCAATTATTGCTCAATGGTGGCGCGCTGAGGGTTATCAGCGAAAGCCAGCCAACAAACTAAGAGTTCTTAACTACCAGAATATTGGTGTTGGGTTAAGTTCAGGTTCGGCTAGAGCGACATCACGCCAACCCATATTCACCGGTACTTCATACAACCGACCAGGCGCAAACCTCGGCCAGAAATGTCGAATACCTGGCACCACGACTTTGACAACGGGCATGCCAATATCGGGCTTGGTCATATTTGCTACCGAAATCGTCATACTGTGATCAGCGAGTAGTGCGACCACTCTTTCAACATTGGCTTTGCCGTCAGTGCTCCAGTCGTGCGTATGATCTGCCGGCGTGGTGAGTTCTAGATTGGGATCAGGGAACACATATGGATGCAGGTCCATTGTTGGCGTGTACCACCAATTCACCTCTGGCTTGGAAACGTCTAGTTCGGTTGGCGCTCCGTGAGCCTCCATCGAGCCGATCATGCCGAGCATCTGATTCATTTCAGTTAGTGAACGAAGCAGTGCTCCTCGTTGATCTCGATGGGCACCAAAACCAAGAAGGACTCGGGGGAGTCCGGTGCGAGCCTTCGAGGCAGCCACGAAGGCTGGTATGCCGAGGTCACTGGTGACATCGAGTGCCCAAATATCGCGGTCAAGTACTTCGCTGTAATGGGTTCGAAGACGATTGAAATACGGATCGCCATAGGTGGTTGCATAGGCATCGATGTCTACTCCGGGCCTATTAATACGGTTGTACCACCAGGTTGAAACTGCGTCACGTTCAACCAACTCGAAGAAACCTTGCAAAATCGCATCTTCGATGGAGGTACCAGCGGCATTGCCATTTGAATCGGAATTGCAGCCGTTTCGTGGGTATTCACCGATGTAGTTATAAAAGGTGTATGAGGTTGGTAGCCACAGGCTCCGTTGCTCGGTCAAAGACCAAATTGGTGACCACGGCATTTCCACATCCGGATCAAATCTCTTCGGAATTACATGCTTACCATTGCGAGAGGCATTCCATGCCTCACGGGTGTCGTATTGGTGATCACTAAACAGCATGCATGACCGCGGATCAATCGCTTGTTCGCCAAGTTTGGTCATCGAAGTAACCATGCTCGGTTCGTCGCCTGCATAGGTAGCCGCGTAGCGTTCGATGGCTTCTGCTAACGCGCCAGCCCGCGCCTGTTCAGGGGTCGTGCCTTTACCACCGGCATTTTGCCGAAAACCTGAAACCTTCATACCCTTTTTTACAGTGGCGAGGTTAACCCCCGACTCAACAACGTGCGTGACGTCATTGTCCAAATTTGTGCGTTGCAGGTGTTCAACTACGCCTGTGACACGGCTGACCTGGTGTCCATAGGTGTCCAAGGTCTGTTGCGGAGTAAGGCGCCGGTAGCTGCCGTCATCTTTGGCATCAAGCGCACCGGATTCGAGAACTATTTCAACCTGTGCGTTTTTTAGACTGAGCGGTTCGCCGCAGGTCCCACATTGAGGCCGTCGAACTACATGGTGAATGCTTCGGTCGCCGTTTAGGTGGTCGATGATGGTCATCATCGAAATGGCCGGGTCCTGATGGGCGTTCGCGTGTGGCCGGCCTGCGAAAGTACGTAAGAGTTCGAGTGCGATCTCACCACCAGCATGTGCGAGCGTGGTTGGAGTCCAGCCCTTGGCAATTGGACCCATGCGTTCACCTTCATCGAGTAAACGTTTCTCGACCTGCCTATTGAATTCCAGGCGAACCGCCAGGCATTGCCAGCAAGGCCCGGGTGCGCCAAGCCATGGACCAATTGTTGGGCGGACTCCGAAAACATTCGCCATCAGTACCGGGGTACCCGATTCGTAGGCCATTTTCGCTACTTCGGCGATTTCGGGATTTAGGTAATCATCGGCGATGAGTACGAGAGCGGAGGCGCTTGCGATATCGTCGGTAGTGACTAAATTGTGGGCGGAGATGGCCTCTTGGATTTCACTTTTTGGCACGTCGCCAATTCCAATAACGGCCACGGTTGTCGCTGTTGTGCTCTCTGTTAGATCTTCTCGCCACCACATTCGATAAACATCGGAGGGGGTGGTGAAGTCACCTGCATCGACCACAAATCCATGATCACTCAAAATCTCAATGGCCGCAGGGACTTCCTGCTCTGTGGCGCTCCCGTCAGCGACCATGCGTGCAGTGATTTCACTGACCGTGGCCGCGCCATCGATGTGCGGCGCCAGCGCGGCGAAGAGCTCTCCGGTGAGCACCTGTTCATCACCATCTGTGATTAAGTAGATTTCTTCAGGGGGAGCGATGATGGTACGGCTGTGGGGCTGCCAGAGCGGGATGAACTCGGTATTCATTTGACGATCATATGACGAACGCTTTCCAAGAATATCTGATATTTTCCCTTCGCTCTGCGATAGTGCATCATGAATCTACGAATGGATCTAGCCCAACTTTCGAGAATTCACGCCCACCAGCCCGATGGCCCTGTAGCCAAGACAGGTGGCGACTCAACGAAGTCTGGTAACGAGTCGAATGTCAGCGTGGCGCGCATGGGCATAGCGTCGAACGTCGCGCTCGTCGCGCTAGCCACCGGCCAATTCCTGGTGGGCCTTGACATGAGTGTCATGTCGGTTGCCCTGCCGAGTATCCAAAAGGAATTCGGCGTTGGGATGGCTCAGATGGAATGGGCGATGATGGCGTACATGGTGGCTGGCGCTGCCCTCGCGGTGCCAGCGGGCGCCCTTGGCGACCGCACCGGCCGGCGTCGACTGTATGTAATAGGTACCTCAATTTTTGTTGTTGGTTCGGCAATCAGCGCACTTTCCCCTGATATGGGTGTGCTGATTTTTGGCCGGGCAATTCAAGGTATCGGGTCGGGATTCATGGGCACGTTGGCCTTGGCCATGCTGACATCTGCGGTTGGGCGCGATCAAATACCAAAACTCATTGGACTTTGGACAGCCGTCACGTCAGGTGCTTCGGCATTTGGACCAATTATCGGTGGCGCAATGGTGCAATTCCTGGGCTGGCGTTGGATGTTCGGAGTAAACGTGTTTTTAATGGCAGCTGTTATTCCGTTGGTAATTCGGGAAGTTCCAAAAGATACTCCTGATGAATCCGAAAAACGTCGAGTTGACTGGCTGGGATCATCGCTCCTTACTGTTGCGATGATTTTAGTTGCCGGTGGCTTGAGCATGCTAGAAACAAGTAAATATTACGAGCCCATTGTTTATGTACCGGTTATTGCTGGATTCATTGTTCTGTTGATCATGGTAATGCAGCAACGCCACAGCCTGATTAAGTTAACTAACTGGGCGTCGGTCAAGGTTGCGCCTATCCCGGCAACATTGACAATCTCGGTTCTACTTTCGATGGTCTTGGCAGGGGCCATGATGCAGCAGATGCTCTTGGTGCAAAACGTGCTCGGGTTTACCCCGATGATGGCCGGCATCACATCTTTCGGTGCTTCATTAATGTTGGTTGTGTTTGCTCCTATATCGCCGAAGATGATGGGCCGCATCGGCTTAGGCCCGACAACGTGCATCGGCCTGGGTACGGTGGCACTTGGGCTTTTTGGTCTGCATTTGACTAGTGCCACCACCGGAATGGTCCAGATTGTCTTCTGGTTTGGCATTATGGGTGTGGGCATCGGCATCGGCATGCCGGCGGTTTCAGCCGGTGCCATGATGGCGATTCCGCAGGACCAGATGGGCACCATCTCGGGTTTCATGGCGCTTATCAGTTCGATTTCGGCGGTATTAGGTATCGCCGTTATCAGTGCCATCTCGGCGGTGCGAGTGACCTCGGTTTGGCTGGTCGAAGGGGCTCACATTCCCGGATATGAGTCGCTCACCGATGAGGTGGTTTCCGGTGCTATCCCTGAAATCCTGCAAACCAACGGTCAAGATGCGGCCACCGCGGCCAGTCTGTCTTACACCGTTGGGGTGACCACGGCGTTGATGATTGCCGCTGTTGGGGTGGCTATCGCCGCAATTGTCGCCTTATTCATGCTCGGTTCCAGGGGAAAGACATCAAAGAGCATTGAGCTCCCAGTGATGCTAGAGCCCGAAAAACTATAAATCTTGTCGGTTTAAGGGCTTAAGTTTCGCCTTCTGGATCGCAAAATAGCTCTGATTACTGCGAGTCTTACCACGTCAATTGAACCCTTAGGACTTGCAAGAGGGGGCTGGGGAGAAAGTTTCTTCAAACCGTGGGTGAATGACGGTTTATGACATACCGTGCAAGTAGGTGCCCGTTTGGGTATTGGCCCGTCCAACGATTTGGAGCACCATATGCCAAAGAATGATATTGCGACCCCAGCAAGTTCCGCGCCAACTGATCGGCTCGCACTCGGTGTTGGTTGGGTACGCCCC
>WLNQ01000150.1 GCA_009699705.1 Actinomycetota bacterium
CGGACACGCTGCGTCACCCACCCGTTTGCTTGATCTACACCGATGGCTGGGTGCCGTTGCATTGGGATTCTTGGCACTGCACATGGTTCTGCTGTTGTTCGATGCCTACCTACCTTTCACCGTAAGCCAGATTTTGATTCCAGGATTGTCTTCATGGGAAACCCTGCCGGTAGCCCTTGGGATCACCGCATTTTGGCTGCTCATTCCCGTGTCAATCGTGGGCCGATTACGGCCACGAATGAAAAATGCGGGAGCTTCGCTCTTTCAGCGCACGCATTGGCTGGCTTATGCAGCATGGCCGTTTGCCACCATGCATTACATCCTTGCTGGCACAGACGCATTGGAATCCTGGTCACTAGCGCTGCTTATCGCAGGTGGCGCACTCTTGGTGCTTGGACTGCTCGCCCGAGGATTTATTCCATCTCCTGGGCCAACGCGCGCGGCAGGTTCAGTTGTGGTTCGCTCGTCTGCTAATTCAAGTAAATAACGGGCACTACTGACCCGGGTGCACCCGCATTGGGCGCAACAACAGCAATGCCATCGGCATTAGCCCAACCGGCGATATGTGCAATTCCTGAAGGCAGCATCTTGGCCACAATGTTTGTGCCAGATTTTTGTAACTGCACTGGAATCAAACGAGTGTCATCTTCGTAATCACCAGGCGGCGCTTGGTCGATCAGTACTGCATTTATCGGTTCGATTTGTGGGGCACCGCGCATGGCTCGAATAAGTGGAGCAACGATCGTGATCAGCCCGGCAAGTGCTGCGGCAGGATCACCAGGAAGTCCCACCACCATGCGCCCGTCGGGCAGCTTCGCAAGCAACATTTGGGTTCCAGGGGCACTAGCAACACCGTCGATCAACCAACGGGCGCCAAGATCGCTCATCACTTGGCGCACATGATTGTCAGGAGTTGGCGAAGTTGACCCGGTCGTGATGAGTACATCGACATTTGCGTCGTCAATATGTTCCAAGAGAAGTTTTGCTGTGTCTGGTGCGCGCATTGGCGGATTTGAGCGAGCACCTTGAGATCCTGCGAATGCTGCAACGGCTGCACCTAAGGCGTCTCGGATGCGTCCGTCCCTCGGCAACCCTTGACTTAACAAGCTGTGTCCGAGCACAAGCGTTCCAACCGTGGGTGGACGAAAGATTTCAACGGTGTCATGCCCGGTTGCTGCAGCCAGCGCAAGAACCGATGGAGTGACAAGTCGGCCAGCAGGAACCAAGGTTGCGCCAACTTTGGCTCGTGCGGCTTGTTTCACAATGCCTTCACCTAATGCTGGTCGCACTGTTTCATCGATAACACCAGTCAGTGGATCTAAAGCGATGACGATGAAAGTGCCATCGGTTGCTTGGCGCGCTTCAACTCCCGCGGCTGGAATCACGGCATCGGTATGGCCGGGAAGGGGTTCACCGGCATGAAGTTGGCGGCATTCGCCAGGTTGTAAATGCAGTTCTTCGACTGCGATCCAAGGCCCTTCGCCGCAAATTGCGAAGCCATCGAATTGCGCTGAGTCAGCGGAAGGATCGTCCGTTAGCAGCAGGAGATCTCGAGCCAGAATATTTCCGGCAGCTTCATCTAATCGAGCTGCCGTTACCGGCAGGGTTCGCCCGGAGGTCACCGCAACATGTAGAGCCTGACTCCACGCTAAAACACCTTCAAGACCATAAGTACTCATCGGGTCGAACAATACGGCGAGATGAGCGCCAAATTGTGGTTAGTCGTCGTCTCCATCACGGTCGTGGCTGGATGTCGTGCCTGAAGGCTTGCTTTCGGACTTGTGGGTGTCCTCTTTATGGGAGTCGTTTTTATCATCTTCTTTATGAGCCGTGGTTTGCGGGGCAACTGGTGCAGTGCCCGTTGATCCAGACGTATTTCCTACTGTTGCTGGTGCACCAACAACATCCCAGTCAAAGACCACGCCACTCTTCTTATCGACGTATCCCGTTGCAGTGCTGCCATCAGTCAGGTTCACTTTGATGGCAAAAGACTCATAGCCCTTGCGGGTAACTTCAGTTGTGGATACCACCGTGCCACTGACCTGAGCTAAGACAGCTGAGCGTGCTTGCAGAGCAGTGATTTCCGATGCAGTAGCCCTGGCTGTTTCACGGACTGTTGCGGAAGGGCTTGGCTGGGTGGTGGCGATAGAGGTGCTGGTGCTCTGGGCAGAAGATTCAGCGCTCGTTGAACCAGTAGCTTGTCCTTGGTCAACAGTCATGACAGCAGGCAATTCACCAGGCTGATAAAACGGCGCCTGACCGGTCGAGGATTCGTTAGCGAGCAAGGTGATGGAGTCTGTTGCCGCTGAGGTGCTCGAAGAGTTCACCACGGCAAAGCCAGCAATACCGGCGGCAGCAACCAACCCGATGGACAGGGCAGTGGCGGCAAAGACTTTTATCGGTGACATGTTGGCTCCCTTACTGCGAACTTTCGTGATTCCACGGTAAAGCAGGTGCCATTAGGTTGAAACCACGTTGAGGTTAAGTCCAGGTAAGGAAGTGCCTAGCTCAGGTCGCGTGAGCAATAACCCACCCCAACGTGCCACGATGACTCTTATGCGCATCCTTGTGGTTGAAGACGATCCGGCAGTTGTGCAGCCATTAGTTGAGGGCTTGATCCGCAACGGATTTGAGGTTGAGCATGTTGGCTATGCCAGTCAGGTAATCCCTGCAATTTTATCGATGGCGGGTATCGACGTCGTGCTCTTAGATTTAGGTCTTCCTGACGGAGATGGCCTTGATGTGCTTCGCGATATTCGACGCATAAGTGACGTGCCAGTCATCGTCGCCACTGCGCGAGGCGACGAGACCGATCGCATCGTTGGACTAGAACTTGGTGCTGACGACTATGTGGTGAAGCCATTTAGTGTGCGTGAACTGGCCGCTCGAATTCGAGCCGTTGGGCGTCGACGCCGGGTTGAACGCACATCCGAAGGTGGACGGGTCATCATCAATCGCTCACACCGCACCGCGTCCGTTGACGGAAACCCAATTGATTTAACAACGAAAGAGTTTGATCTGCTCGCAGTACTAGGCGAAGAGCCGGGGCGTGCTGTGCCAAGACAGGAACTTTTCTCTCGAGTCTGGGATCCAGTATGGATAGGCACGGGAAAAACATTGGATGTTCACATCGCGTCACTGCGTAAAAAACTTGGCGACCCTGATCTCGTGGAAACAGTGCGCGGTGTCGGTTACCGACTAGCGGATATCTCAGAGTGACTCGACGACTTGTCATAGTCATGACGTTGCTGGCAGCGGGCGTGGCCTTAGCTTTAGCAGTGCCAATGGGCATCATTATTTCTAAAGATCAGCATTCAGCGTTTATCTCGCAATTGCAGGTCGACACCTTGTCTACCTCGGTGGCCCTTTCTTCCCAACCGCAAACGCAGTGGGCGGACACGGCAGACAAAGTCGGCACCAAAACCGGTGCACGAGTTGTCGTTGTAGATGTCAATTCAAAGTTGCTAGCCGACAGTGACCTTTCGGCCGTTGATCGCACTTTCAATCGTCCTGAAATAGTGCAGGCGCTTGCGGGAACAGTGACGTCAAACGTCCGGCCATCGGCCACACTAGGTACTGATTTGCGTTATGTAGCAGCACCTGTTGTCAAACTTGGCAAAGTCGTTGCAGCCGTCCGGCTAGCTCTGCCGGAATTTGAAGTCACAAACGTTGTTCGGCAGTCACAGTTTGCACTTTCAGTGTTTGTTATCGCTGTGATGCTGTTCGCAGCGCTGATTGCTTGGCTTATTGCGCGTTCGATTGCCGCTCCGCTTTCACGAGTCGCGGGAGTTGCCGAACAGTTGCCCGATGACCTTTCGCTGCGCGCTGATGAACATGATGGTCCCGTTGAGGTGCAGGCAGTTTCTAGGGCTTTAAACATCACAGCTGCACGACTCACCGGCATCCTTGAGCGCACCCGAGCGGTGGCTGCAGATGCTTCGCACCATTTGAAAACGCCGCTCACTGGTGTCCGCCTTCGCCTTGAGGCGATCGAAGATATTTCGAA
>WLNQ01000151.1 GCA_009699705.1 Actinomycetota bacterium
AGTGCTGATGACACTCGCATTGAGCACCTCGTACTTGAACGCGTGGCCAGAAGCGGAGGGTCAATTTCAGCTGAACACGGAGTAGGTCGAATGAAGGTTGACTCGCTACATCTGACTCGTTCTGCAGCTGAGATCACGGCGATGCGCGCAATTAAGTCGGCCTGGGATCCAACGGGGATTTTGAATCAAGGAATTTTGTTCTCGCCCTAGAAAGTCATTCAAACTATGAAAGTCCGATGGCCTGCTGGATGTGCGGTAAGACTTCAGCGAAGAACCAAGCAAATGGTGGACGAACAACGTGGTCAACTGAAACTTCAAATGTGGGCAGGAGAACCACCGCGATAAAGGTCCAGAAAATTACATTTGGATGGCCGCTCGCATGAAGTTCAGCGCGGATGAGTGGCGTTAGCTGGAGCACGAGTGCGATGAGTGTCGCGGCAGTAACGCCGACAAAAACCCTTGTTTGATCCAAGGTCGTCATCGTTATTGCAAAAGGAATGACTGCTAGCGCGATCAAAGTTATCGTTTTTTGCTTACGATTTTGGTGAACGAGAAGGTAAGCGATGAGCACCCAGAGAATTCCGAAGCCCGCGTAAATACTCAAGCTGAAATTGGAAAAGAATCCATAAATAGAGTCACCGAATAAACTTCGAATATATGTAAGCCGCGATCCGACTCCGCTGGCCTGAGCCCAAATAGATAACGCTAAGAAGGAAACCGTTGACATGACAAGTGCGACTAGTGCTCCCCGGCGCCAGGCCTCAAATGTGGGAGTAAATGAACATGCTAAGAGAATCCCAGCAGCAAGCAGGGCCTGTTCAGGATTCGCTGCAATCATTACGGCAGCAGCAATTGCAGCAAGCCAAGTTTTTCTCCCTAGGAATCCAAGAAGAATGGATCCTAAAATCATGAGTGCATCATGTCGGCCTTGGTTGTTATAGAGAACGACTGCAATAGGACTCGTGAGTAGAAGAAGGATCGCAATTCTCGAATCCTCGCTTGCCATGAAAGACTTGGAAAAGTAAATAATCGCAACGATCGAAGCAATTGTTATGGCGACGCTAAGCAGCGTATATGCGCTTGGATCCTCCCATCCGCCGAGCCAAGTCAAAGTGCGCATTCCGTATGAGAGAGCTGACCAAGTTGGCTGTGGCGTCGGGAATGTTGATAGTGGGTCGGGATTCAATGGCCGAATAGTGAAGCCTATTTTGAAGAAACTGAAAATGACCACGGCGAAAGCGAATGCCCAATAAGGCCAGGAGAGCATTCGTATGTTCCAACGTTGCGCCGCGTTGATTTTCATTGAAGTCACCTCTATTCCTGGGCCGGTGTTCGACCCTAGCGAGCGACCTTGAGTAGATCGTTTAACGGCGCGTTTTGAGACCCAAAGATTAAGCAGGTGTTATCAGGATGCAGTGGGATGATTTGGTAGTGAACTTGAATGCTAGGCGACTCAAGCCGCCTCTAGTTGTCGCTCATAGGGGTTCTAATGAATTCGAACCAGAGCACAGCCTTGCTGCCTATCTACGTGCTGTTCAAGAAGGCGCAGACGCCATCGAATGTGATGTTCGCTTAACAGCAGACGGCACTTTGGTGTGTGTGCACGATCGGGCTATTGGTCGCACAAGCAGCGGACGTGGTTCAGTTTCAGCCTTACGTCTGCATGACTTAATGCACTTTGATTTTTCAGCACCCGAAAGTGAATCCTGGCAACGCAACTCTTCCCTTGATGAACGTCGCTCAGTGTTAACCATGCGTGTGTTGCTGGCGTCAATGCTTGAAGCTTCATCGACGTTGTCGTTCTCAATTGAAACTAAGCACCCAACACGCTTTGGTAAATATGTTGAAATGACTTTGGTCGACGAATTGCGCCATTTTGGTTTGCTCAACTCCGAGCGAGTTCGAATGATGTCGTTCAGTCAAATGGCGGTGACGCGAATGCATGAGTTAGCACCAAAAGTGCCGACGGTGTTTCTTATGAACAAAATTCCTAAGCATCGACTTTCTGGAGAACTACCAGGTTCATCCGAGATAGCTGGAATCTCGATAGAGGCGCTCGGTTTGCATCCGCAATATGTCTCTGCAGTGCACGCGCGAGGCGGTCAGGTGCATGTGTGGACGGTAAACAGCGCCGAGCAGGTTGAATTGTGTATCTCTCTGGGAGTTGACGCCATCATCAGCGACAAGCCCGGGATGGTGCGCGCACTCGTTACCCCTGGTGCCTAAGGTTCACCGCATGGCTAAGAAAAAAGTTCGCGTCGAATCTGCTGCAACCACACTCACTACTGACGGGGTTGTGCCTGTTGTTGGGATGCGCGAGCCGTGCCCATGCGGCTCGGGGCGCCGCTATAAGGCCTGCCATGGCAAGGTCGATGAAGTAATCGAGACGACGCGGCCCTTTGAAGGCTTTGCCTCCGAGTGCGACCTTGTTGCACTGCGTGAACTGGTGCCTTCAGCAACAGCTCCTTTAACACTTCGCCCAGATGCCGTATCGGCATCAGGCAAACCAGCTGGCGCACGCGCAATCACGTTGGCAACGGTGTTGCCAATGGCCTACCCAGCGATAGTGCGAATGGACGGTGAGATTCTTCTTGGCCTTCAGGTCAACACCAGTTCAGGAAATGCCAGCCGCGACTTAGCCCGCGTCCTTGCTGCTGCCTTGGACACCGAGCCAGGAACACCAGTGGATGTGCCACGCGAGGCCGCGAACTCGATTCGCCTGCAAGATTTGATTGATGGATCAGTGCCGCTCGATGTCACTGTTCACTCGGGTTTTGATTTCTGGAGCGACGTAAAAGACATGGATGAGGAAACTCGCGCCTCCCTTGATCGAGCAAGTGAATATGCGCATCCAACTGTTCGTCTGAATTCTGTTGAAGCGGCCTACTGGTGCCAGATGGGCGAGAAAGAGCATCTTCGTTGGGCGATGCCCGTTGACGAAGAGATACTGCTCAACGCGGTCGCTCGCTTAGATGCTGCGAGTCAGAGCTCGCTGGGTGAAGGCACCAAACTCGTTGGCATGTTCCGCGCTCACGGCATCGTTGTGCCGGTCTGGGACTTGCCTTTGGGCTTTGGCGCTAGCGCGTGTGAGGCGCCTGCTGCAGAATTTTTGAGTCGTCTCAATGTCGCGCTTGCAGATTCGACACCGCTCACTGACGCGCAGCGCAGGGCTCGTTCACTGCTCACCACTCGTCAGGTAACGCTGCGTTAAGAATTACCGTTTTTCTTCAGCGGTAAACATCTGCACGATGGGCTATTCGCGCGATGTTGATAGTTTCACCATTGATTGCGAACAACACACGGTAACTGCCACGGCGGGCACCGAGGTATCCATTGAGTTCACGCATCAGTGGCTGACCAACGCGCAGCGGAGCTTTTGCTAAATCCCCGTAGATGAATTCAATGATCGCTGGAACGATGCGTGGTGGAATTCCCTCGAGATCACGAAGAGCACGCTCAGAAACGATCACTTGATATTGCAGATGCTGATCATGGACGCCTCGGTACGTTAAACCGACTGCGGATTTCTTCCTCTGTGGAAAACCGCCCGCTCTCGATGTCTTCCTGCGCCTGGTCCAATGATTCTCGGATCCCTGGCTGGCTTAGCCAGAACAAGGTTTCTTGGAGTTCTTCCCACTCAGCCGCGCCGATAAGCACCGCAGCGGGTGACCCGTTCTTGGTGATAAACACCTGCTCATGAGTGAGGGAAGCAGCATCAACGAGCTCATTCAGGCGGTCTTTGACCTTGGAAATCGGAAGCATTTGCACAATCTCCATTATAGGCCCGAATTTAGGCCTTCACAAGGCTATATTTATGGCTCATTGGGTTGGGTGATCCGTGAGGATTTCTCAGCATGCTGCAGGCCGTAGAATTTGGCAGTGAACATCGATACGAGTGCCCTAAGCGTCCTCGTGATCGTTGCCCTAGTTTTTGGGCTCGCCGGCATCGCAATTGGCGCCTTCGCGCTGGTTCGACTGGCTCATAT
>WLNQ01000152.1 GCA_009699705.1 Actinomycetota bacterium
CCGATGTAGACGCCAACGTGATGAGCACCGCGCTTAAAGTAGAAAACGAGATCGCCAGGGCGCAGGCTCTTTTTGGAAATGCGATGCGAGTGGCGGTACTGAGTAAATGACGAACGAGAGATGTCTTTGCCAGCTGCGACTTTATAGACGTAGTTCGTCAGTCCTGAACAGTCAAAAGAGTTTGGTCCATCTTGACCAGCAACATATTTGTCACCGATCTGAGCGCGGGCGACCTTGACGATCTTGCTGCGCAGAATCATTTCGCGAGCGCGAGCCAACATTCGAGGGGTGGCCTTTGGTGCCATCTTCGCTGAGCGAAGAGTGAGTTTGAGGGTGTTCACGCCATTGGCGGCGGAGCCATTGGAGGGTGCCGGATCGCCATTGGCAGCAAAGGCGTCAGTGCCAAAGCCCATGGTGGTCATCAAAAGCGCGCCAGTAACTGCGCCGGTGATCACCCGATGTGGATGCTTGATTGTTCTTCGCACTGAGTCGTTCCCCTTTGGTCGGCAGGCCCGAGGGCCTTGTTCCTTCGGTGGTGCGTGTCCAGTCATTTGTCGTCAAATGATGGCCAACGTTTGCGAGCAACCGTGACGTTACGCAGCACTACCTGTGAACCGCCTGTGTGAATCCCGATTTTCGGACGCGCTTTAGTGGGTGCTGTGATGTGGATCACTGGATGAGCGAGGAAAAGTGAGAATCCTTCACCCCACCAGTCACATTTGTCACTTGTGTAACAAATGTACTTCCAAAGTGGAGAACCATTGCGTAATCTCCGAGCACGCCAATAAGGCGCTCGTTGAGCTGGAGGTAGGAATGGACGACAACGTCCGTCGGCATAAATACATGTTGACTGAAGATCAGATGCCAACAACCTGGTACAACATCATGGC
The DNA here is from genome assembly GCA_009699705.1 of Actinomycetota bacterium. GTDB lineage: Bacteria > Actinomycetota > Actinomycetes > S36-B12 > S36-B12 > UBA11398. Next base: position 891 of record WLNQ01000152.1, read on the forward strand.
TGACCTGCCCACTCCGCCGCCGCCACCGCTTCACCCCGGCACGATGCAGCCGGTTGGCCCGGAAGATCTTGCTCCGCTGTTCCCAATGGAACTGATCATGCAAGAGGTTTCCCAGGAGCGTTACATCGAAATCCCTGGCGGAGTTCTTGATGTCTACCGCCAGTGGCGTCCATCCCCACTCTTTCGCGCCCACAATCTTGAAAAGGCGCTCGGTACTCCCGCACATATCTATTACAAGTACGAAGGCGTCTCACCTGCTGGCTCACATAAGACCAACACCTCGGTGCCGCAGGCGTACTACAACAAGAAGGAAGGCACTACTCGCCTGACCACCGAAACCGGTGCTGGTCAGTGGGGTACTGCTTTGGCCTTTGCCTGCTCCCTGTACGACATGGAGTGTGAGGTGTGGCAGGTCGGTGCATCATTTGACTCAAAGCCGTTCCGCAAGTTAATGATCGAGGTCTTCGGCGCAAAGGTGCACCGTTCACCATCTGAACTCACCGATGTTGGTCGCGAATTTCTCAAAGACCCAAAGAATCTTCCAGGTTCGCTTGGTATCGCAATCTCTGAAGCAGTTGAAGTTGCAGCCAAGGATCCAAAGACTCGTTACGCCTTGGGCTCAGTTCTCAACCACGTGCTGTTGCACCAGACGATCATTGGTGAAGAAGCATTGCTGCAAATGGCAATGGCTGGCGAATCGCCAACACACATTGTTGGTTGCACCGGCGGTGGCTCCAACTTCGCTGGATTGTCATTCCCGTTCCTTCGCGAAAAGCTCGCTGGCAAGATTTCACCGCGACTCATTGCGGCAGAGCCGGCTTCGTGCCCATCACTTACGCGTGGCGAATACCGCTATGACTTCGGTGACACGGCAGGAATGACGCCATTGATGAAGATGCATACCTTGGGTCATGACTTCATTCCTGATCCAATTCACGCAGGTGGCCTGCGCTATCACGGCATGGCTCCACTGATCTCTCATATCTATGAAGAGGGATTGATGGAAGCAGTTGCTGTGCCACAGACCGAGTGCTTCCAAGCTGCGGTGCTCTTTGCTCGCACGGAAGGCATCGTGCCGGCTCCAGAGCCAACACATGCACTGGCTCTAGCAATCCGCGAAGCACTCAAGGCCAAAGAGACTGGCGAAGAAACCATCATTCTCACGGCGCTGTGCGGCCACGGTCACTTCGATCTTGCGGCTTACGACTCATACCTTCGCGGTTCGATGGTTGATGAGAACTTCGACGAGGCTCGTTTGCAAGAGGCGCTCGCAACCATTCCGGTGGTTGCTGGCTAAATCTTCAACACATAAGTACTTGGCCCGGCCTTCCTGGAATAAGAGGAAAGTCGGGCCAAGTACTTTTTCGTGCGGAAACGGGAGTGCTGTTGTATGCGGAGTTGCAATTGCATGCAAATATGTATACTGATGTGTATGCAAACGACTTCAGTTCGTATTGATCGGGCAACCCACCTAGAACTCAAGCGCTTGGCTTCAGAATTGGAAGTCTCCGTTGGCGAAGCGGTACGCATCGCGGTGCGACGCGCCACCCAAGAGCGCATCGGCGTGCAGTTGGGTGCAGAACTCACAACGCAAGAGAACACGTGGCTTGATGCTGATCTCGGGTGATGTCGTTGATGTTGATCTGGGCGTTCTGCTGGGAAGCGAAGCAGGATTCCCTCGACCGGTCGTGGTCGTGACGGCCCAATTGATTCTTGATCAGCAACCCACAGTTATTCAGGTGGTTCCACTGACCTCAACGATTCGAAACTTCCGTACCGAAGTAACGATTGAGCCACAGCAGTCGGGCCTTACTCAACTATCTGCAGCGCAATGCCAACACCTACGTTCGATATCAACTGCGCGGATAGGTCAGCCTCGAGGCAATGTGGGAACCGCCAACCTTCGGAGCGTTCGAGAAATTCTCGCCTTGCTGATGGATCTGGAATGAAGGATCGCCTGCGCCTTGCATCTATTGTGTGACGGTGACTGAACCGCGCTCCGCGCTCGCCAAAGGACTGATCTTCGTAGGCGTGGCAACGCTAGTGGGCAACGGTGCGGCCTACGCGCTCTCGATGATCGCCGCTCGAGTGCTGGACCCAGCCGATTTCGGTGCCTTCGGTGCACTCATGGGTGTGCTCATCATTGTTTCGACACTTTCTATTGCGCTTCAAACCATGACAGCTCGCCGCGTTGCAGTAGCTGGCGCCGATCGCACCGACGTTGAAGGCCAAGCGGTTCGGCTCGCGCTTTATATCGCTGGGGCGATCGCTGCAGTAGGTCTTCTTGCTGCTTGGCCCCTGGGTGAAATCCTTGCCATTCCTTATTTAGCTCTTCTCCTTGGTTTCTTCTCACTTTCGTTCGTGGTGCTGGGCACTGCATCCCTTGGCATTGGGCAGGGGCGCGAAGAGCACATGCGTTTCAGTGCCGGCTTTATTGCCAACGGGATGGGCCGGGCCTTCGTTGGTATCGCTTTCTTGTTGGTGTTCAAAACAATTGAAGGTGCCGCGCTTGGCATTTTGATTGGCTGCGCAGTTGGCGCGTTCGTGAGTTACCGAATTATTTGTCCTGGGGCTTGGGCAAAGTCACTTCCCAAGGGATCGCTACCGGAGTTCGGTCACGTTGCTCACGCTCTCGTAGTGTTGTTTACCCTGACCAATATCGACGTTCTTCTCGCACGAGTCTTTTTGTCAGAGGCAGATTCCGGTGAATATTCAGTAGGCGTACTGCTAGCAAAAATTGCCTTCTTCCTACCGAACGCCATCATCATTGTGTTGTTCCCGAAGATGACGTCAGGCGACAACCGACGCGCAGTGTTTATTGCAACAGGGCTCACAGCCTGCATGGGTCTGGGCATCACATTATTCAGTTTGCTCTTCGGTTCATTCGTCATTCGAATTCTTGGTGGCTCGCAATACATTGACTTAGGTCTTGGTTCCAGCACTTGGCGCTTCGCGCTTGAAGGATCAGCGTTCGCGCTTGTGCAGGTATTGCTTTACGCCCGACTCGCTGCGCAAGATCGACGTGCCGTGGTGTTGGTATGGGCGGGGCTTATCGCGCTTGTCACGAGC
>WLNQ01000153.1 GCA_009699705.1 Actinomycetota bacterium
GAACTTGTTGCAGGACGACTTGAAGATCGCCTCGACACCCGGGTTGTGATTGCTGGATTGAAGTCAAAAACCTCGCGCGGCAAAATCACCATCGAAGTTGCCGATCTTGATGACCTGCGCAGGATCGCTGACGCGATCGATCCGAACTGATAACCCGCAGGTGGATTAGCCGCGAGCTATCGCGCGTTGCACGAGAGTATTGGTGATGTCACCGAGAGATAAACCTGCAGCATGTAAGGCCTGTGGGTAAAGCGAAGTCTCCGTCATACCCGGCGCAGCATTGGTTTCCAGGAACCAAGGAGTGCCGTCGGCATCGATGATCAAATCAGTACGTGACCAATCGCGAAGACCAAGTACCTGGTGCGCGAGTACTGCAATACGCGCGCATTCGTCAGCAAGTTCGCTCGTTAGCCGTGCTGGCACAAAAAACTCTGTGGTGCCAGCGGTGTAACGAGAGTTGTAATCGTAAATTCCAGATTCAGGAACGATCTCCACGGCCGGCAAGGCAATAATCCCGTCAGCAGTTTCAAGCACGCTGATGGCAACTTCAGTGCCGTTGACGTACTGCTCCATCATGGCAACTTCGCTATAGGCAAAAGCACCAACCATTGCTGAAGGAAAATCTTCTGCAGTTCGAACAATTGATGCGCCAAGTGCGGAACCACCAGAAGTTGGTTTCACCATGATGGGCAATCCGAGGTACTCGCGAATGCCAGTAAGTAATCCACCGGCACCTAGTTCACGGAAGGTTGCATGTGGCAGGGCTAAGACTGCGGGGGTTGCGACCGCGGCTTGTGCCAACAACGATTTAGCAACTGGTTTATCAAAAGCTAAGCGTGCTGCAGCCCCAGTTGCGCCGACATAAGGCAAGTTCAATGAGGTCAGTACATCTCGCAATGCGCCATCTTCACCAGCAGCTCCGTGTAACACCGGGATAACGCAGTCGGGACGATGTTTATGCAAGATTTCAATAAGCGAAGCATCGACATCCGCTTCAATAACTTCAGCGCCAGATGCAGTGCGAAGGGCTTCGGCGACGCGACGACCAGAACGCAATGACACATCACGCTCAGGTGAAAGTCCGCCGGCGAGCACGAGGTATGAGGACATGTAACCGATCCTTTCTCGTGCGAAAAACGTTGGTATTAGGCAAGGTCTGGCGCAGGAACATTTGTTCCGGAACTATTGCGAAGCGCACTACTCGTGCCAAAGGTGGCGGCAATTTCAAGTTCGCCTTCAATAACTCCGGCGAGACGTCGAACACCTTCGCGAATGCGTTCAGGATCGGGGTAGCAGTATGACAAGCGCATGTTCTGTCGGCCCTGTCCATCAATGTAGAAGCCAGTGCCCGGCACGTACGCCACAAGTTGCTGCACTGCGCGCGGCAACATTGCTGTTGCATCGAGTCCGTGCGGCAAGGTGACCCAACTATAAAAACCACCGGCAGGTTTGGTCCAGGACGTTCCTGTAGGCATCAACTGATCAAGTGAGTCCAGGAGTGCATCGCGGCGTTCGCGGTACAACTCGCGATAGGTCTTGATTTGTTTGCGCCAAGGTTGTGTGGCCAAATATTCAGAAATGGTGAGTTGGCTGTAGTTCGACGGGCACAACACAGCAGATTCAGCAGCGAGCACTAATTTCTCGCGCACACCATGGGGAGCAACCGCCCAGCCCACTCGCAAGCCAGAGGCGATCGTTTTAGAAAACGACCCTAAATAGATGACGCCTTCTTCATCTTGTGCACGAATCGCTGCTGGCGGCTCGCCTTCAAAACCAAGCAGCCCATAGGGATCGTCTTCAAGCAACAAAATGCCAGCGCTTTTTGCGATCTGCAAAATACGTGTGCGGCGTTCTTGGGATTGGGTGATTCCCGCGGGGTTATGGAATGAGGGAATCGTGTAAATCATCTTGGCCTTGCGGCCTTCGGCACCCAACTTGGCGATAGCTTCGGTAAGCGCTTCAGGGTTCAGACCTTCATCGTCCATTGCTACGTGGATGACGTCGCATTCATAGGCACGGAAAACACCCAGAGCGCCTACATAGGACGGAGCTTCAACCAGTACGACATCGCCTGGATCGCAAAAAACACGAGTAACAAGATCCAAAGCCATTTGGGAACCCGTGGTGACGATGATGTCATCGGGATGAGCGGTGACCTTGACCTCGGCCATCACATCCAAAATCTGTTCGCGGAGCACCACATCACCCTGGCCAGAGCCATATTGCAAGGCGATCGCGCCGCGTTCCATCAGCAGCTTGCTGACCGTGGCAGCCATCATTTCCATGTTCAATGCTTGGACGAAGGGCATCCCGCCAGCGAGGGACACCACCTCGGGGCGTGAGGCCACGGCAAAGAGTGCCCGAATTTCTGAAGCCTGCATCCCAGCGGTGCGTTGGGCATAGGAATCCACCCAAGGATCAAGTCGGGAGCCGCTCATGAGGGTTAAGGGTACGGGGAACCCGGAATTCACGCCTAGACGGGCTTGCAGAACCGGCTAATTGCTGCCGCAAGGCCCGCGGCGAGGAGATCTTGATGGTCAGGTTCATGAAGCCAGGCCGCATCTTGGGGATTGGAGAGATAGCCAATATCGACTCGGACCGCAGGCATTCGAGACATCCTCAGCAGGTCCCAGGTGCGGGCGTGCGATCGGTTGTTATGCAACCGAGTGCGGGCGCAAAGTTCAACCTGAATCTGTTCGGCTAACGCGCGACCAGAGTAAGAGTGGGCGCCGTCATTGGGTTCGCCAAAGTAATACGTGGAGATCCCGTTTGGTCGAGCGCTAGCAGCTCGATCGCAGTGGATTGAGATGAGCAAATCTGCCGTGGTGCGGTTGGCGAAGTCTGCGCGTGAAATATCGTCAGGCAAAGCGTTGGTTGCTGAACGCGTTAAGAAGACTTGGGTTCCAAGCGCGGCGAGTCGGCCTTCAACGCGCATGGCAATTGAGCGCGTTATTTCACTGGCTACTGGGTCGCGTTCATCAAACCAGGGGTCTATCACCACGACCTTGTCAGCGATCCCTGTTTGTAATGCTGAGATCGTGACACGATCACGAAGGTTGGCTGCATTACCGCCACTCACCGTGCGCACAAGTCGTTCAAAGGCGCGAAAGGTATCTGGACCACAGGTGCCATCTGCGGTGTCACCAACACTGCGTTGAAATTCGCGCACAGCTGCATCGGTTTGGGTGCCAAACGCACCGTCGGCGCGACCCGCGTCAAAACCCAAGGTATTTAAACGGTTTTGTAGGTCAACGACATCGTCGCCGCGCACCAGATGACCTGGCACAAAACGCAGGACTCGGTCGCCTAATTGCCAACGAGCTTCATCGAGGCGACGAAAAGTATTAGGACCAACAACCCCATCGACCTTTAAGCCGCGTTCTTGTTGGAAGGTGCGCACAGCACGATCGAGTTCGTCGTCGAACACGTCGCTTTGCGTTGAATTGACGTACCCGAGATGTGCGAGCCGCGCCCACACCTCGGCGACGGCCGCCCCGGTGTCCCCGCGGCGGTGCATCGTTACAGGTAAGGAGCCAGATCAGCGAGCAGCGCAGCTTTTGGCTTTGCACCGATAATCGACTTCACAACTTCGCCACCCTTGAAAACATTCATGGTTGGGATTGAAGTGATGCCGTATGACGCGGCAATCGCTGGATGCTCGTCGACGTTGAGCTTCACAATGGTAATGCCGTCGTTTGCGGCAGCGATTTCTTCGAGAATTGGCGCGACCATCTTGCACGGGCCACACCACTCAGCCCAGAAGTCCACGAGCACAGGCTTGTCACTCATTAGAACATCGTCGGCGAAACTAGCTTCGGTCACAATCTTGGTTGCGCCCATGGGGTTCTCCTTGAAGATAGGCAAGTGAAACTGCGGTAGTTGTAGTTTACTGCGCTGCTGCGAGCCAGCGTTCCGCGTCTAGCGCTGCGGAACATCCTGAGCCTGCTGC
>WLNQ01000154.1 GCA_009699705.1 Actinomycetota bacterium
CAATGAGAACTTCATGGCCATGCTGAATGAATTCATGAACACCAGCAGGTGTGATAGCCACGCGTGATTCTTGACTCTTTGTCTCACGAGGAACGCCGACCTTCACAACTGCCTCCTTGGAATGGAACTCTCTTGATAATAAGCGAGTTTCTCCTGAGTTCACTGCTGAGCACTCTATGGATTTTAGGCAATATCAAAGTTCAAGTGCCCGCATGCTTCGCAGTGCGTGCCTTGGATATGCAACAAGCGTGCGGAGCATGGAAATTGCGAAACCAGAAATTCTCCTAATATGAGTAAGGGGAAGTTTCTGGTGCACTCGAATTCGGTGATGGCTGCGAATTATTTTTCACTTCTGATGCTGGCATGGGTTTCACCCATACACCCTTTGCGCTGACCACCCACCAGATTCCACCAGATTGAGACAGACCCTGACCGTTTGAGTCGCCGGGGGATTTGTCGCCGGCAAAGGTATAGACGGGGTAACCGTTCACTGTGATTTGCTTGGTGTTGTCGGCACGCTTGATCGTGCCCAGCTTTGCTTTCACATCCGCGGAATGGGCAATAAGACTTCCAGTAGTCGTGGCTGGTGGCCAATACACGGCGCATGAACCCGAGCAATGTGAGGCACCGCTTGTGTCGGCACTGAACGCATACAAAGTTTTACCTTTTGCGTTGACCAAAACCTTGCCCGCCGAGGTGACTCCCGTATGAACGGGCTGGCTGGCGGCCTGAATTGGGGAAAGACTCAACGCGGATGCAGTCAAGGTGAGGACACCGACACTTGCAAGTAAATAAACAATTGTGCGACGGATTGTCATGTGGAACCCCAAGAATCGATAACGAGCAATACCGGCGAACTGCACTTCGCTCAGATCTGGATTCTTCAACCCTAGATAGCCAACTCGAATATGCGATGAGCTATTTGGGCACTGACCGGACACGTCGTGTGGGCGCAGGCAGGCCATGCCCAGTGAGTGGGGTGCTTATGAGGATCCAAGAGGTGGCAGAATGGCTGCATGGCCGACGAAAAGATTGACGATCAGCGAGAAAAGTTTAAAGCAGCACTAGAGGCAAAGCAGAACAAAGGTCAGCAAGGTAGCCAAGGCGGTGGAGCCGCAGGAAATTCAGGGAAAGACACCTCAAAGGGCGCGCCGGGCAATCGTGAGCAACGACGCAAGAACCACTGATTCAGCGCAGTGACAGGGCAGCCACGCCCACGCATTGAGTGGATGGATCTCGTCAAGGGATCTTCTGTGCTCATCGTGGTTCTTTTCCACTCGGTCATTCACATGTATGCAGTGACTCCCGATGGCGCCGTATCCAGCGGGTGGCACTCATTCATGAATGTGATTGAGCCACTTCGCATGCCGATTTTTTTTATGGTGTCGGGAATGCTGGCCACGAGTGCGATGGGTAGGCCGTGGCGGCTGTCGCGTAGACGCACGTACGGAATGGCCTATCTCTACATACTGTGGAGTGCAATTTTCTTCATCGTGGTGGCCCTCTACATTCACGAGACGCCAGTTGAGGCGGTATTGAATTTCCCGCGCCGTTTGCTTGTGGGTAGTAGTGGTTATTGGTACCTCTACGCGTTGCTCCTCTACTTCGTAGTCGCAAAACTGCTCCGGCGTTGGCCGGCCTGGATCATTCTTGCGATTGCGATCGCACTCAATCTCTTGAGAGCACCAGTTGCGCAATGGAATCGCGATTTCATGACATCAATAGATGTTGTTTCAGCGATGACGTCGATTGTGACGAATCTTGTTTTCTATATTCTTGGTGTGTATTACAAGGAAGTCATTGCGTGGGTTGCCGATCGGGCTTCTTGGCTACGGGTCGCGGTGGTAGTTGCGCTGGTTTCTGCGTACGGGATTTGGCGAAACTCAGCGCCAGAATATTGGGAGATGACGTACCTGCCAATATCGCTCGCCTGGATTGCAGCTGGCGTCATGTTGGCTCATCTCCTTGTTGAATACAACGGACCTAGGCGGTTCGGTACCTTTTTCGGCGCTCGAACCTTGCCAATTTTCGTCGTTCAGTTTCCGCTGCTCATGGCACTGTCCTCTTATCTGCGCAACAACCGACCTGAGTACCTCCAGATTCCAGCAGTGCAGGTGGTTTTTCCTATTTTGGTCACGTTCGGGCTCGTTTTTGCGGCCCTGCTTTTATACCGAATTACTCAAAAAAATCTGGGCAAGTATCTTTTTGAAGCTCCTCGTTGGGCAATTCGCGAACATCGAGCATCTCCGTCGCCGAGCGGCGAAAAAGAGGTATCGTCCGCTACATGAGAGCAGTGGGTGTTGTTGAATTTGGTGGACCAGAAAAACTCGTTGAAGTGGAACTTCCGATGCCTGAACCAGGCAACGGGCAAGTTCGTATCCGGGTTCACGCCGCGACGGTAAATCCAACCGACACGATCTTTCGAAGTGGCGGGCAGTACGCGCGCACCGTGATCACTGAGCCGCCATTCATCCCAGGCATGGATCTTGCTGGCGTGATCGATGCCCTTGGGGCGGAAACTGACGGCAGGTTAAAAATCGGTGATCGTGTGATTGCTTTGACCTTGCCTAGCGGTCCGTATCGGGGTGCATATGCAGACTACGTCGCAGTTTCAGCTGCCTCGGTGGTGCACGCACCACGTGATCTGGACTTCCCGGCCGCGTCCACTTTCCTGATGAATGCGCTCACCGCGCGCCTAACATTAGATGCGTTAAATCTGCGCCCAGGTCAGTCACTGGCCGTCACTGGTGCAGCAGGTTGCTACGGCGGCTTTGTTGTTCAACTCGCACTTGCCGAGGGCCTTCGCGTCGTAGCAGATTCGGCACCTCAAGACGAAGAGCTTGTGCGATCACTTGGTGATGTTCAGATCGTCACCCGCGGCGACGATGTCGCGTCATCGATCAGAGCCCTCATACCTGAGGGTGTTGATGGCTTTGCTGACGGCTCAGTACAAAGTGAACTGATCGTTCCTGCCGTGAAAGACGGTGGCGGGATTGCTGTTGTTCGTGGCTGGAATGGCGAACCGGGGCGAGGTATCACCGTGCATCAAATCTTGGTATCGACCCACGCAAAACAAACGGCGATGATGGAGCGACTCGTTAAGCAGGTCGAGGATGGCACGCTGACACTGCGGGTGGCTGAAGTTTTTCCGGCGAATCTTGCATCGCAGGCCCATCGCAAGTTAGAAGCCGGCGGTGTTCGTGGTCGCTTGGTGCTTGATTTTTCCTAACTAAGAATAATTTCCTACCAAAACATTGGGGTCGCCATGGGCCGGCTAGATAACAAGGTCGCAATAGTCACTGGTGGAGCGATGGGCATTGGAGCTGCCCACTGCAGAGAACTCGCCGCCCAGGGTGCCAGAGTCGCATTGTGCGATGTCGCCGATGCCGAGGGAGTGGCATTAGCCGCAGAAATTGGTGCCCTGTATTTTCATCTTGACGTGTCCAAGGAAGATGAATGGACCGTTGTCGTCGACAAGGTCGTGGAGTCACTTGGCAATGTCGATATTTTGATCAACAACGCTGGTATCGCACGATCCACTCCGATCGCGACAGCAAAGACCGATGACTGGAACCAGGTAATTGCGGTCAACCTCACCGGTACATTCTTTGGAATGCGAGCGGTCGCGGCATCTATGAAAGCCGCAGGCGGAGGCGTCATAGTGAATACGTCGTCCGTCGCGGGCCTCGTTGGAACCCCAGGGATTAATGCCTATGTAGCAAGTAAATGGGGCATCCGCGGAATGACCAAGTCCGCTGCGATGGACCTTGGCCCAGACAACATTCGAGTATTTTCCATCCATCCGGGTGCTATCGACACTCCGATGAGCCCAGCTGGCGATCGCGAGCCCAAGGGCCAAATCATCTCGCGCTGGGGTAAGCCTCAAGAAGTAGCGAAGATGATGCTTTTTTTGGTTTCGGATG
>WLNQ01000155.1 GCA_009699705.1 Actinomycetota bacterium
AATGCCACCTCTAGCGCTGAACGCGCAGCAGGGTCACGCTCGAGTACTGATGCAACGTCTTCTTTCGCTTGCGCGATGAACGAGACCAGTCCTTGGGGAAGGAAAGACATGGGTTCAGTGTCTCAGTTACTCGCCGAGGCCCGCAAAGAGCGCGGTCGACAGGTAACGCTCGCCGAAGGAAGGCACAATCACAACGATGAGCTTTCCGGCGTTCTCTGGTCGCTTTGCAACCTCAGCAGCAGCCCAAAGTGCTGCTCCTGATGAAATACCAACGAGCAAGCCTTCTTCAGTAGCCGCGCGGCGCGCAGTCTTCATTGCATCGTCGGCCTCAACTTTGACAACCTCGTCATACACCGCAGTGTCAAGAACGCCAGGAATGAACCCGGCGCCAATGCCTTGGAGCGGGTGGGGACCCTTGGCTCCGCCCGAAAGCACAGGTGATGCTGCTGGCTCAACTGCAATGATTTGAACATTGGGGTTGCGCTCCTTGAGCACCTGACCAATGCCTGTGATCGTTCCGCCTGTGCCAACTCCTGCGACGACGATATCAACCTTGCCATCGGTGTCATTCCAAATTTCTTCAGCCGTGGTTGCGCGGTGAATCGCAGGGTTTGCAGGGTTCTCGAACTGCTGAGGCATGAAGTATTTTGGATCAGAGTCCGCGAGTTCTTTAGCTTTCGCGATCGCGCCGCCCATACCTTCAGGTCCTGGGGTAAGGATCAAATCTGCCCCGTATCCGCGAAGCAACATGCGACGTTCGATGCTCATTGTTTCTGGCATCGTCAACACGATCTTGATCCCGCGAGCCGCACACACCATCGCCAGAGCAATCCCTGTGTTTCCGCTGGTTGGCTCAACCACAATGGTGTCGGGCCCAATGAGACCTGCAGCCTGAGCAGCGTCAATCATTGCCACACCGATCCGGTCCTTGACCGAGTTACCTGGGTTGAAGAATTCCAGCTTGGCTGCCACCGTCGCGTTAGCCCCGTCAGTGATGTTGCGAATCTTCACCAGTGGGGTGTTGCCGATCAGTTCAGTGATGTCATTAGCAATACGCATGGGGTAAATCATGCCCTGTCCGATACAGACGCCGCAGCAGACCCGGCGAAATGGGCAAAATTTCACATCCCGCGGCATAATTTGCTTATGTCTGACTCCAATTCAATGACCTTGCCCACTGCGGTTCGTCGAAGTTCCGCCTTGGAACGCGCAGCCTTTGGTAAGAACACTCGTAAAACCCATCCCCGCACCACCTTGGGTAATTGGCAGCCCGCCAGTCAGCGGCCAGATCCGGTGTCGATCCTGCTGGAACAAGAAGCAACGCGAGTTCCCGAACTCCTTCCTATTCGCCATAGCCGGATGGCAGTGAATCCTTTTACCTTCTTTCGCGGAACGGCCGCGATCATGGCCTATGACCTTGGCACCTATCCAAACTCTGGTCTGGTGAGCCAACTGTGTGGAGATGCCCACTTATCTAATTTCGGAATTTTTGGCAGTCCCGATCGCGCCATGATTTTCGACATTAATGACTTCGACGAAACCTATCCCGGAGCCTTCGAGTGGGATGTTGCCCGCACGGTGGCGTCCTTTTATATTGCCGCAAAGGACAACCAATTCACCGAACTTGATGCCCAGACAGCCGCACTCACTGCAGCGGCGTCGTATCGCACTGCGATGAGCCAGTACGCATCAATGAATGACCTTGATCAGTGGTACTCACGCGTAGATGCTGCCTTCCTGCTAGACCTTGCCAAATCCGAAGGCGGTGCGAGAGCGGAAAAGAGCATGAACCAAACGCTCAATAAAGCTCGCACTCGAGATCGCTGGTCAGCGATTAACAAACTCACCGAAGTCGTCGACGGTACCCGTCAGTTCCTTAATCAGCCTCCGCTACTTGCACGATTACCCATGGCTGGCGATCAGTGGGATGTCATCCATGCTCTGTTTGAGGAATACCGAGATACCCTGCTCAATGATCGACGTGAGTTGCTTCGCAGGTATCAGGTCATTGACTTTGCTCATAAAGTTGTAGGAGTGGGCAGTGTTGGCCTGCGAGCCTTTGTCGTATTACTGCAAGGGCGCGACGCAGATGACGTGCTCGTACTGCAGGTGAAAGAAGCAGTGCAAAGCGCGCTCGCGCCATATGACTCTGACGCGGAAGCACAAGACGACGGTCATCGTGTCGTTACTGGCCAACGGCTCATGCAGGCAGCAAGTGACGTATTTCTGGGATGGATTACAGGATCTGCCGGTCGTCACTTCTATGTTCGCCAACTCAGAGACATGAAATGGTCCCCTGAAATATCTGCACTTACTCCCCAAGCCATGCGCGGTTACGCTCAAATCTGTGGAAAAACCTTGGCCCGTGGTCATGCGCGAAGTGGGGATTCCATTGCTATCGCGGCATATCTAGGAACGAGTGACACCTTCGACCAATCGCTTCTACGTTTCGCTCAGCGTTACAGCGTGCAAGTCAACGAAGATTACGAGGCGTTTACGCGGGCGATCGCAGATGGCACGTTGACCACGGCGTCGAGCGAAGATGATGCTTTGCAAAAACGCTTCACGCTCGAGAGTCATGCATCTGCGCAGGTGTATCGCGATCGAGATGCACAAGCGGCGCAAGCAACACCCTAAAGTGAACCCCGTGAACTCCCCAGTACGAGACTTTGAACTTGTCGGCGAACGTCGATGGCCGATGGCTCTCGCAGTAGTTTCCACGGGAGGCCTGTTCTTCGCTATCCCTGAAGAGTTTCGGCTGTCCAATATTTGGCATTACTTCTATCTCTTGCTCCTGCTCGTTTTGCTGCTGACTCTTATCATTGGCGATCCAGGAAGAATCAACCGCGAGAGTCCCTGGCTGCGCATTGCCACCGGATCAATGCTCGGTCTGATCACGGTGGTGACTGCAGTCTCGGCGTTCCGACTCATCTACGGCATACTCACGCAGGCACAGTTTGACACCCCAGCTCAACTCTTGTTTGTTGGCGCGATCGTCTGGGTCACCAACATCATGGCATTCGCACTTTGGTACTGGCATTTAGATTCTGGCGGTCCTGCGGCACGAGCGCTCCGGGATGTGCGCACTCAACCTGCATTTCGATTTCCAGAACAAGGTATTCCGGAGATTGTCGGTCCGGATTGGTATCCGTAATTTTTTGACTATCTGGCGCTATCTTTCAATGTTGCAACGTCGTTTAGCCCTACAGACATCGCTGCTATTCGCCACTGGTCAAAGCTTTCGATGATTGCTGAATCGGCGATTTCATTGTCACTGGTCGGCCTGGTTCTTGCACGCGCTGTCAATGTTCTTTAGGCGATAAGCCCCTCAGACTCGATAACTCTTTCTTCCACACTTTCATCCTTGCTATCCACAAAGGTGCGGATACCAAATCCAATCACTGCGCCGAGAATCGCAAACGGTGCTACGTCCGGGCCTGCGCCAACGATAAGCACCATCCCCAAGAGTGCAGATGTCGCGGGCAACTTGATCATTGCGGCAGCCGACGCGGCAATCGCAGCTGCTGCCAGGGCACTTACTGAATCACTGGGAAGAATTGCAACGGTCAGAACCGCCACGGCGACGCCGAGAAATGTTGCAGGAAAAATCGGTCCACCTCGAAAGCCGCCGCCCAGCGCCATCGCGTATGCGATTGCCTTGCCCGCCAAAATCACAAGTATCGAAACAATAGATGTCTGCTCGATCAGCGAAGACATTCCAGCGCTCCCGCTAAAGAGAATGAGTTGGGGCGCAACATCAAATATTGTCATCGAAATACAGACCACTGCGGCAGTCACAATTGCGCCAATGAAAAGTCCACGCGTGACCCTTGTTGATGAATACCTTTCAAAGGCGAGGCCGCCCTTTCGTGCCAGGATTGCAATA
>WLNQ01000156.1 GCA_009699705.1 Actinomycetota bacterium
CCGATACTTTGACGTTCCAGCAGATGAGTCTGAAACTAATGGTGTTGTTCCATTTGGATCACGGTGATTGAGCGACAGCTTCCAGGCGAAAAGCTGAGCAACTGCATCATTAATTGTGTTGAGTTGTTCCGGCGCAGGGGAAGCAGATTGGAAGTTACCTAACGCAGATACGGCAAAGGTGTCTTGGTTGAATCCCGCCGTGTGACCACCCACAACCGCTTGATCCATGCCGCCTGCGCGTCCTTCGTATAAACGCCCAAAGCGATCAACGATGAAGTTGTAGGCCATGTCGGAGTAGCGAAGGCTTTTTGTGAAGTAGGCGTACAAGTTTCGCACCTGTTGCGCCGCTTCTTCCGGGGTGTAGTTATTGGTAGTTACCGTGTGATGCAAGAACCCGGCTTTGATTGTTGGCGCATAGGTTGTGGAACCTCTGCGAAGGGATTCATCCGCACCCCACTGTGCACGCGTGACGATGCTTGGCATTGGTGCAGACGTTGTACTCGCTTCAGCAGTTGCAATCGGTTCCGATGCTCCCCGAAGGTTCGCATCTTCGTTGGTCACTGGGTTATCTAGTAACACCAATCGGGCGTTTGCGGGCTTTACTCCGTTTGGCGTATCCATTCGCATCTGAACGCCGTCAGCAGTGCCTGTGATGAGTGGCTCAGTGCCATAACGCGCATTTGCTGCTTCAAGTGAATTGGGATCAGGACGATCTTCGGATGCATCGAGCTGCTCCCAACTCGACCACATGCCATCTTCGCGAACTCGCACTAAAACGCGCGTGCGTAGGTCAAGGGGAGAATCCGCGGTCACGGCTACCAGCCCAAAGGGATCGGTATCCAACGTCGTCGTTGCAAAAGCTGGCGATAAATTTTCGTGGGGTGCGTCCAAGACTGCGTGAGTTGAGTGTGAGTGACCAAGGCCAAGCGGTTCCACCGTGGCTGCGCCAGTCCAAGCAGCCATCGAGACTGCCGACTGAATAAGGCCCTGATCGTTGATTTCCCCCAAAGGGATGGTCTGCTCTGTCGGTGCTACGGGCACGCGGTCAAAGACCGGCAGGCTCATAACAGGCAAAACAAACCCTGCTGCCCCTATGCCCAAGGCCAGAACGCAGACCAAAGGTCTGCGAACGTGGAAACCAAGCGACATGCAGGATCCTTTCGAGGAAGTCCGGGATACCCTCCTACGGTGCCATGGATTACCCAAAATTCTCAATCCACACGCGCCACTTGAGTCCCAACTGTTACATAGGTCTCTTATCTGGGAACCTCACAGGGCAACACGCCGTCTGAGCGGTAGTGGGGAGTCGTTCGGCGACTTACCATTGATTCTTCGCCCTCGCCCAAAGGACTTCATGGCAACCTCGCGCCGCCGCTGGCCTCGTCTACTTGCTGCCACCGCAGCAGCAGCCGTACTTCTCACCACCGTGATCGGCGCAGGAGTGAACCACCTCATGGGCAATCTCCAGGGAAACATCAAGGCCCTCGACGTCTCAGCCCAGGTAGGCGACTCGACCACTTCTGGTCAAGAGTCCGCATTGGTCTACGACGCAGATGGCAATATGAAACCGTTAAACGTCGTTCTCATGGGCACAGATACGCGCACCGGTTCCGGCAACAAGGGTTACGGCAAAAAGGGCATGAATTATGGCGAACGCTCCGACACCACAATCGTGTTGCACGTCAGCGCTGATCGAACCAATGCCGTCGCCGTCAGCATCCCCCGCGACACGTTGGTAAGTATCCCAAAGTGCACGAACAGTAAAGGTCAAACTGTTGGCGGTGGCACAAATAAGTTCAATGACGCTTATTCGATTGGTGGCCCGGGTTGCACGCTTAAGGCCGTCAACGAAATGACTGGCATGAACATTACAAACTTTGTGAAAATCGACTTTGGTGGCTTCAAGAAGATCGTCAATGCCATCGGCGGCGTAGAGATTTGTTTGGCTACGCCAGTCAAGGACAAACAGAGTGGGCTTAATCTTTCAGCAGGAAAACATGTGGTATCCGGTGAAGAGGCGCTCGCATTTGTGCGCATTCGCCACAACATTGGCGACGGGTCTGACACTTCGCGTATTCGTCGGCAACAAGCATTCATCTCATCGCTGTCTCGACAGGTGCTCTCAAGTGGGACGCTGCTCAATCCTGCATCAGTGATTGGGTTACTTGATGCCGCTACCCAGTCCATCACGGCTGATCCCGAAATGGCTGATCTCAAGCAGCTGCAGGAACTTGTGCTCTCAATGAACGGTATTAGCCCTAAGAACCTGACGTTCTTGACCATGCCGTGGAAGCCAGCTGGTGACGGAGCAAACGTGCTGGAAAATCAAAAGAAAGCTCGCCCAGTATGGAAGGCAATGCGCGAAGACACCTCGTATCCGCCAAAAACTACGAATGGTCAGCCGACTCTATCCACCGCGCCAAGTGCCATTTACGTCGATGTTTTCAACGGCACCACTACACCTGGACTCGCTCGCAAGGTTGCCAAGCAACTCAAGGCTCAGGGTTACCGCGTACAAAACATTGGCACTTCTAAGACTCCGGCTACTGCAACCACGTTGACCTACGACGCGAAGTGGGACACCAGTGCAAAAACTCTTGTGTGGGCAAGCTCGGGTAAAGACGATCCCACGGGCAAGGGCCAGCGCATGACATTAACCATCGGCCCTGATTTCACTTCGATCAAGCCAGTTGTGATTAGTGCTGCAGCCGGTGACGTTTACTCCAAGCTGAATACCGGTGACGAAACTTTCTGCGCTTCTTAGTTCACCCGCCTGAGCAAACACGCGCTTTAGATAATTGGTGGACGTCCAGCTTTTGTCATCGCCCACACCGTTTTCCATTGCATCTTCTTACGTCCTACGGGCCGCTGCTTGATGCCCTCGCCAAGTCCCGCAAACCACGACTTCAACGCCGCCCTGTCATGCACGCGAAGTAACGTCATGCCTACCCAAGTGCCAACATAAATTGGTTCAATAACAATAGGCAGATTGCGCCGCGCTAGCCAGACTCGATTGCGCGCATTGAGTCGGTAATAAACGTCGTGACGTGCGGGATCAATGACGGGATGGTGCACAACAAGGTCTCCCGCGTACCAAGGCGTGAAGCCTTCATCCCACACGCGCCACACAAGATCGATACCTTCATGGGCATAGAAGAACTCGTCTGGCCAACCGCCAATGCGATCAAAAAGCGATCGTCGCATCGCGACAGCACCCTCCCAAAGGGAAGTGGCGGGGCCAGGAGTTGATGGGTCGCCGACTCGAAGGCGCGGCACCCAACGACCAGGAGCGGCAAGCCCAGTTGGGTCCACCACCCGAGGTTGAATCAAGCCCAGTTTTGGATCTTCAATGAATCGTTGAGCGACAACTGAGAGAAAATGCTCGTCAGCCAGCGCCGCATCATCATCAAGAAAGAACAGCAACTCACCTTGCACCTGATCAACGCCAGCATTGCGCCCGGCGGGAATTCCGATGTTTTCAGCTAAGGCAAGTGCTCTCACCCCAACCGGTAAACCTTGCGGCTGCCAACCATTGCCCACGACAACAATGTCGAGTTCAACATCTTTTTGATTCAACAACGATTGCAATCCTCGAGTTAACTCAGCTGGACGCTTGCCCATCGTGAGCACGACAACACCATAAGCAGGATTACTCATCGAAGTTTGCTTGACGACAAAATAGAAGCCAAGTGGCCAACGATTGTTACGACACCAAAACACAAAAGTGCAACAAGCAAAACTCGGGTTGCTCCAAGATCTCCAACAAATAGATCAACAATCCCAGCAACTAATACCAATATGGTGAGTTCGACTGAGTGATAAGCGCGGTGAAACGGAAAGAACTTCGC
>WLNQ01000157.1 GCA_009699705.1 Actinomycetota bacterium
GCGCCGGGCGCATCCATCATGGTGTCGGTTAAATCGCGTACTAATTTGCGAAGTTCACGATCAAAAGTGGTCACGAGTGCAGCAGGTGTGCGCAGTACTGGGTCACCAAAAAGTCGGATGTCTTGAACGGCCATGGTGTAAGTCTAGGGAATTAACGCGAAAGTTCGCATTAGCCCTCGATGATGACCGGAACGATCATCGGGCGGCGGCGATGCTGAGTACCCACCCATTTACCTACGACCTTGCGCACGCGCTGTTGAAGTTCGTGCACGTCAACGGTGCCTTCAGCTAATGCCTCTTCGAGCAACACTCGCACCTGTTCGATAACGGGCAGGAATGCCTCATCGTTCAAGCCAAGTCCACGGGCGTGAAGTTCAGGCCCAGCAACGACCTTTGATTCGATCATGTCAACCGCTGCGAAAATACTGATGAATCCTTCTTCACCGAGCACCCGGCGATCCTTGAGCAAAGTCTCTGTTACGTCGCCAACGCTTGATCCATCGACATAAACAAATCCCACTGGCACGTATCCAACAACGGATGCTTTGCCATCAACAAGATCAATGACTACTCCGTCATCGGCCAAGAGCACTCGCTCGGGATCGATACCAACGCCAACAGCGATCGCTTTATTAGCACGCATATGACGCCACTCGCCGTGCACTGGCAGCACATTGCGTGGTTTCACAATGTTGTACAGGTAGCGAAGTTCGCCAGCGGCGGCGTGGCCTGAAACGTGCACGAGCGCATTGCCCTTATGTACAACTTGCGCGCCATGTTTGGTTAAGCCGTTGATGACCCGATTGACTGAATTCTCATTACCTGGGATGAGCGACGACGCCAAAACGATGGTGTCTTTATCTCCAACAGTAATTGGATGATCACGATTAGCGATTCGAGCAAGCACTGCCATTGGTTCGCCCTGAGAACCGGTACAGATAAGAACTGTTTGATCGTCAGGCAGGCCAGCGAGTTCATCCACTGTTGCCATCAGACCGCCTGGAACCTTCAAGATGCCAAGATCACGAGCAACGCCCATGTTGCGCACCATGGAACGACCTACGAGTGCGACGCGGCGCCCGTGCAGAGCTGCCATGTCGATAATTTGTTGGATGCGATGAACATGGCTGGCAAAAGACGCCACGATGATTCGACCTTCAGCCCGAATGAACACAGCGTCGAGCACTGGCTCAATATCGCGCTCACTCGTCACAAAACCAGGAACCTCAGCATTGGTGCTATCAACCATCAATAGATCAACGCCTTCGTCGCCGATGCGCGCAAAACCGTTGAGGTCAGTTATCCGGCCATCAAGTGGAATCTGATCCATCTTGAAATCTCCCGTGTGCAAAATCGTGCCACCCGGTGTGCGAATCGCAAGTGCGAGCGCATCTGGAATCGAATGATTCACTGCTAAAAATTCGATGTTGAAATCACCAATTTGCATGCGTTGAGCTTCGGCAACCAAGTTGGTTTCAGTCTTAATGCGATGCTCGCGCAACTTGCCCTCAAGTAGTGCCAAGGTGAACCGCGACCCATACACCGGAATGTCTTGACGCAAGCGCAAAAGATACGGCAACGCACCAATGTGATCCTCGTGCCCATGGGTGAGCACCACGGCTTCGATATCAGCCATGCGCTCTTTAATTGGACCAAAGTCAGGGAGAATGAGATCAACACCTGGTTGGGAATCCTCAGGAAACAGCACTCCGCAGTCGAGCACTAATAATTTCTTGCCGAATTCAAAGATGGTCATGTTCCGACCAATTTCACCAAGACCACCTAGGGCATAAATACGTACAGCGCCGTCGGCTAGCGGTGGTGGTGCAGGAAGTTCGTTATGGATCATGCTGTAAATCCGGCAACGCCACCGGCAGCAAGGTCTACACGCAATTGCTTACGTTGCTCTGCTGTGGCATCAAGTAAAGGAAGTCGTACTGGCCCGCTCGGTAAACCTAAGTCAGCCAGAGCCGCCTTGGTTAGCACGGCGCCTTGGGCCCGGAATATGCCTGTATACACCGGCAATAAGCCAGTGTTGATTTCACGAGCGAGCAAAACATCTCCATTGTTATAAGCCTCAGCCATTTGCACTAAGCGATCGCCAACGAGGTGGCCGACCACAGAAATCATTCCTGCCGCACCAAGAGCTAGGAATGCGAGGTTGAGTGCGTCATCTCCGCAGTACCAAGCCAGATCAGTGCGTGCCATGACCCATTGCGCTGCCTCGATATCACCCTTGGCATCTTTGTTAGCAATGATGCGTGGGTGTTCAGCGATGCGCATAAACGTTTCCACCTCAATTGCGGTGCCTGTGCGCTTTGGAATGTCATAGGTGATCATCGGTAAATCAGTGGCATCCGCGATAGCGTGAAAATGCGCGACGATGCCTTCCTGCGAAGGGCGGTTGTAATACGGAGTGACAGCCATGACCGCGTGTGCGCCAGCCTTTTGAGCAGCGCGAGTTGCATTTACTGAATGGGCAGTGTCGTTGCTTCCAACACCGGCGATGATAGTGGCTCGGTCTCCGATAGCTTCCACAACAGCACGCAAAACGGCGATGTCTTCTTCGTCTGTTTTCGTCGGAGATTCACCCGTGGTGCCGTTAATCACCAGTCCATCGTGAGCCAAATTATCGACTAAATGGGCGGCAAGCTTTTGAGCGCCATCAAGGTCTAGGGATCCATCAGTCTTGAACGGCGTGACCATCGCGGACAGCATGACCCCAAAGGGGGTTCGTGCGCTTTGTGGTCCGGGCATGAGGAGAAGACTACTGCGTTACGGGGAAACGCGGCCGTTGGCCACAAAGGCTGCGTGAGTGAGCGGCATGAGCTTGGCCCATTCTTCTTCATAACGTTCAGCGACCATTTCGATCTCGCGCTGGGGGTAGGACGGAAAATGTGAACCTTCGACCTTGCGGCGCAATGACAAGAAATTCATGAGCGAGCGAGCATTGACCGTGACATATGCACTGGAGAAGATCGACACGGGAAGCACCATTCGGGCAACTTCCCGAGCAATTCCGGCTTGCAGCAGCTCTTGGTAGGCCGCGTATGACTGCGAGCAGGACTCTTGCATCCGCTTTTCAATGAGGTCGTACTGGCTCTCATCACCTGGAAGGAACTCATAGGAACCGGTCTTGCCGACCTGATTCACGTTTCGATCACGGGACGGCACGTAAAAGACTGGATCAAGCTCACGGTAACGCGCTGATTCTTCGTTGTAGCTGGCCATGCGGTGGCGCATGTGCTCACGCCAGACAAAAATGGGCGCTTGGACAAAGAAGGTCATGGAATTATGCTCAAACGGGCTGCCATGGCGCTCGCGCATCAAATAGTTGATGAGGCCTTTAGATCCCGTAGCGTCCGCAGCGACGTCTTCCATCGACTGCTCACCCACAGTGGACACTCGCGCTGCAAAGACAACATCTGCATCACTGGCACTGCCACGAACGAGCTCAACGGTTACATCGCTACGAAAGGTCACATCCACGGCCATAACTCTATCCGGGCTGGGATGAGGTCACCTGATGGCCCACTGGCCGACGACAGAAAAAATCCGGCGAGTCCCCCGTTCCCGCCGGAAGATTGCATTCCACCGTAAATTAACTCCACCGTCCAGCGGGAGACTACTTTTTACCGGTCAAAGACAGATATGCCCACCCAAAAAAGCCTTGAGGAGCAGCAACGGCGTACTTCACGACACGAGACAAACAATGCCTGGACTACAACGACCACAAGGCATGTGGCCAGGTGGAACTAGCCGAGATAGGCATCCAGACCGACAGTGAGACCTGGATGGGCCGCGACCTTGCGCACTCCAA
>WLNQ01000158.1 GCA_009699705.1 Actinomycetota bacterium
GCACTGCTGCCAATGGTGTGTAGAGATCGTCGAAATCAATCTTTTCTGCCGCTTCGCGGTAGACCTTGCTGCGCTTCATAGCTGCTCCTTCGCAGTGTGTGGTTTGCGAGCCGCGCTGGCTCTCCCACATGGATAGTTATGCGTGATTACGCGGAAACGGTGATACCCATTTGACGGGCAGTGCCTTCGATGATCTTCATCGCGCCTTCAATGTCATTGGCATTGAGGTCAGGCATTTTTGTTTCTGCGATTTGACGGACCTGATCTTTAGTGATCGAGCCTGCCTTGGTCTGGTGTGGAACACCCGATCCCTTTTCAACGCCTGCGGCCTTGAGGATGAGACGGGAGGCCGGTGGGGTCTTGAGCACGAAATCGAATGAACGATCTTCGTACACCGTGATCTCAACTGGGATCACGTTGCCCTTTTGGCTTTCTGTAGCAGCGTTGTACTGCTTGCAGAATTCCATGATGTTGACGCCATGCTGGCCAAGTGCTGGGCCTACTGGCGGCGCTGGGTTTGCTGCGCCTGCCTGAATTTGAAGCTTAATCAGGCCGGCAACCTTCTTCTTCGGTGCCATGGTGATTCGGGTCCTTACGTTTGGTGTTACCTAGAAGCGGCGCTTCTAGGAATCTAAAGAGGTCGTTAGTTCTTATCGACCTGGCTGAACGCGAGTTCAACGGGAGTTTCGCGACCAAAGATCTCCACCAAGCCGGTGATCTTCTGAGCCTCGATATTAATTTCGGAGATGGTCGCATGCAAGGTGGCAAACGGACCATCAACAACGGTGACCGAATCGCCCACGGCGAAGTCGATTTCCATGAGTGGCTGCGCTGAAGCTGTCGCGCCGCCGGCGCCGCCTGTTCCGGTGCCTGGCTTCTTTTCTGGCACTGGAGCAAGAATTGCGGTGACTTCGTCAACGGACAAAGGCGATGGCTGATGGCCGTGACCTACGAAGCCAGTTACTCCTGGGGTGTGGCGAACAACGCCCCATGATTCGTCGGTGAGGTCGCAGCGAACAAGCACGTAGCCGGGGAACTTATTGCGCTTGATGAGCTTGCGCACGCCACCCTTGATTTCGTGTACTTCTTCGGTAGGAACCTCAACCTGGAAGATGTAATCCTCCATGTTGAGTGACTGGGTACGGGTTTCAAGATTTTGCTTCACCTTGTTTTCGTAGCCAGCGTACGAGTGAATGACATACCAGTCACCAGGAGCGCGACGCATCTGTTCTGCGAAGGCTTCAACTGGATCGACTTCCTCTTCAGGAGTTTCATCCGGTGTCTCATCGCCGTTTACGTCGACAGTTTCGATGGCAATTTCGCCAGCAGCGTCAGCCGATGCCTCAAGTACAACTTCTGACTCGGCATCGAGCGCAGGCTCGAGTTCGTCAGCAATCGTATCTTCGATAGCTTCGACAACCAGTTCGTTCAGGTCCTGCTCGGACACAGCGGGTTTCTCCTCGTTCGGGGAAGGGCTAGGGAATGCGTTACTCATCCGAAGATGAACAACACACCTCTTGTGAAGATGAAATCAAGACCAGCAACGATGCCGGCCATGATCAGCACAAACACCAAAACAACGGTTGTATAGGCAATAAGTTCTTTGCGGGTTGGCCAGATGACCTTGCGCAATTCGACAATAACTTGGCGCACGAACAAAGCAAGACGCGTGAAGATGTTCTTCTTCGCGCGTGCTGCAGGCGTCGAAGCATTGCGCTCCGTGCCGTCCGTATCCGTCATTCCCTTACCTTTACTTCAGTCGTTCCGAGGTCGTACTTGGTGCGCAGGGCAGGAGGGACTCGAACCCCCAACCGACGGTTTTGGAGACCGTTACTCTACCAATTGAGCTACTACCCTAAGTCGATCCATTAGCTCACCTTGGGCAGGCTACCGCCAACGGTTCAACGAAGGCCATCAGTCTACGGCTAGGGGCAGATGAGGTCCAATTCGGGCAACTCCCCCGCTCAAAAGGACCACTTCGACAGGATTAGGCGGATTGGATTATCAGTCGCTTTGCGCTACTCATCCCAGTCGGGGTCGGTATGCAATTCAACATTGAGCCAGTAGTTCAATCCTGGTTCTTCCAGGCGCCGACCTAACTCGCGTCGGATTCGATCGACATCACTAATCGTCCACTTGCCCGCTTCAACGAGGTAATCAACCTCGACATAGACCTTGCGACCCAATTTGCCGATGAGAACCGAAACCGGCTCGGGTAATACGAACAGTGCCGTGACCTCTTTAATTGCGTCCTCAATTGGCCCTTGGGTTTCTTCATCTGGGGCGCCTTCAAGTAATTCGCGCATCGTGGTGCGAATCATCGAAATCGGGGTTGGCGCTACCACAACAGCAGCAACGAGAACGAGGGCTGGATCCACGTACCCGGCTAGCCAAGACCATTGGCTGTCTTGCAGGAGTAAGGCGGCAATGAAGCCCACAAGCATGGCTATACCCAGATAGACCGCGGCCAGCCACTGGGCGGCCTCTGCTGCGACGAGCTCTG
The DNA here is from genome assembly GCA_009699705.1 of Actinomycetota bacterium. Classification (GTDB taxonomy): domain Bacteria; phylum Actinomycetota; class Actinomycetes; order S36-B12; family S36-B12; genus UBA11398. The sequence continues at coordinate 2,504 of WLNQ01000158.1, forward strand.
ACTCCTGCCCCAGGCCACGCAGCACGAGGTAAATCACTACCGACCCGACAAAGGCCAAGATCGCGTAGATCAGTGCTGCACCTAAGTGAGTGTCTCCGCCACCGCTCAAGATAATTTGAATGGCGTCAATTACCGCGTAACTGAAAGCGCCAACCAGCACCAAACCCTGCACGCCAAGCACCAAAGGACCTAGCGCCTCTCGGCCAAATGGGTACCTGGCCGATGGCCCACGCTTCACCAGGGTTGATACCTGCAAGGTCAAGCCGGACAGCACCGTTCCGATCACCCCGTACAGCCCGTCAAACAAAATAATTTGCGACGAAACCACCAGGCCCCAGGCAATACCAACGACGGAGACCACCGCAGCCGCCGTCAATGAAATGACCAAAGAGCGCTGCTCAGCGCGGAGCACCCGTTCATTGTGGTCGACTGGCACAGCGGTCATATAGCCATTCAATCAGGCCAAATGAGGCTGATGATTGCTCTGATGCACTTCGCTGGAAGAATGTTTTCCATGACTGAACGCGTATCTGATCGAATTGCCGCAATCGCCGAATCTGCCACGTTGGCGGTGGACGCCAAAGCCAAGGCACTGAAGGCTGCCGGGCGCCCAGTAATTGGATTTGGAGCTGGTGAACCAGACTTCCCAACTCCTGATTACATCGTCGCCGCCGCCATCAAAGCTTGTTCGGATCCAAAGTGGCATCGCTACACGCCTGCAGGTGGTTTACCTGAGCTTAAGGAAGCCGTCGCAGTAAAAACCAAGCGCGATTCGGGTTATGAAGTTTCCGCGAATCAGGTGCTGATCACTAACGGTGGCAAGCAGGCTCTATACAACGCCTTCGCTGCTCTTCTTGATCCAGGCGACGAAGTTATTCTTCCGGCTCCCTACTGGACCACCTACCCAGAATCCATCCGTCTTGCTGGTGGAGTTCCGGTTGAAGTGATGACCGACGAGACCAGCGGCTATCGCGCAACAATCGATCAGTTGAATGCTGCGCTTACTCCGCGCACTAAGGCTTTGGTCTTCGTTTCGCCATCGAACCCAACGGGCGCGGTCTACTCCCCCGCTGAAGTCAAGGAAATCGGTGAATGGGCCGTTGCTAAGGGTGTCTGGGTTATCACCGACGAAATCTACGAGCACCTCGTTTACGGCGATGCGCAATTTGCTTCCATGCCAGCGCTCGTACCTGAACTTGCCAACACCTGCATCGTTGTGAACGGTGTTGCAAAGACGTACGCAATGACCGGATGGCGCGTGGGCTGGCTCATCGGACCTGCAGACATCGTCAAGGGCGCAAC
>WLNQ01000159.1 GCA_009699705.1 Actinomycetota bacterium
AGACCGCATAAGTACTACAAGAAACCGGCGCCCATCTTCGGATGCGGCGCCGGTTTCTTTTATTGCACGTACTTCAACTCAAGGTTCGTGACGATCAGGGCTTGCTAGGCCCAAAGTTGGCCTTCAATTTTCTCTTCAGCTTCTTCGAGTGTTCCTTCGTAGGCACCGGTGGAAAGGTACTTCCAGCCGCCATCACACACGATGAATGCAATATCTGCTACTTGCCCAGCTTCGTCGGCCTTTTTCGCAACTCCCAAAGCTGCATGCAAAATCGCTCCTGTTGAAACTCCGGCAAAAATGCCTTCGAGTTCAAGAAGTTGGCGCGTGCGTTTCAAAGCATCAAGTGGGCCAACTGAAAACCTGCTCGTCAATAGCGATGCGTCATACAACTCAGGAATGAATCCCTCATCGATATTGCGCAAGCCATAAACAACCTCGCCATATCGAGGTTCGGCAGCAACGATCTGTACGTCTGGCTTGTGATCGCGAAAATAGCGACCAACCCCCATCAGGGTTCCCGTTGTTCCGAGCCCCGCAACAAAGTGCGTGATCTCAGGCAGGTCCGAAAGAAGTTCTGGTCCAGTTGAGTCGTAATGAGCTTGCGCATTGGCTTCATTGCCATATTGATAAAGCATGACCCAATCGGGATTTTGCGCCGCTAAGCCTTTGGCAACACGCACTGCTTCGTTCGAACCACCCGCTGCCGGCGACGTGATGATTGTCGCTCCCCACATAGTGAGGAGTTGAGCACGCTCAACAGAAGTATTTTCTGGCATCACACAGATCAGGTTGTAGCCGCGCTGCTTCGCCACCATTGCAAGTGAGATGCCAGTGTTTCCTGAAGTGGGCTCGAGCAAAGTGCACCCTGGGCGCAGAAGTCCTTGGGCCTCAGCCTGAAGAATCATGTTGAGCGCAGCGCGATCCTTTACTGAACCTGTTGGATTTCGATCTTCCAATTTGGCCCAAAGGCGCACACCTGCCGATGGCGATAATCGAGGCAGCCCAATTAAAGGGGTGTGTCCAACGGATTGAAGGAGGGAATCAAATCTCACAGTTCGGGCTTTCAGCCACCAGCAACAGCAGGAAGAATGGTGATCGCATCCTGATCGCCAACGGAAGTGTTCAGTCCGTCTAGGAATCGCACATCTTCATCGTTGAGATACACATTGACGAACCGGCGCAGGCCGCTGTCGTCGAGAAGTCGGCCGCCGATGCCGGGGTAATTGACTTCAAGATTGCTAATCACAGCGTGGAGAGTGTCTCCTTCGGCATTTACTGATTTTTCCCCACCGGTATATTCACGAAGGATGGTCGGCACGCGAACTTCAATAGCCATGAGTCCTCCAGGAATATTGCGATAGTAGTTTTCCGTTCAACAACAGGGTAGGCCGCAGTATTCCGGCTGACTACTGTCATTTTCTCAGTTGCCAACGATTTGCAGCTAGATGAGCTTCACCGTCTCCTCAGCGACCTCACCATTCACGATTCGAAAGGACCGGAACTCGTAGGGACCATCATCTTGACCCGTCTGCCTGGTTGAGACAAGCACGTAATGCGCCCCCGGCTCAGAGGCTAAAGAAATGTCGGTTCGTGAGGGAAACGCCTCCGTGGCCGTGTGTGAGTGATAGATCACGACAGGCTCTTCATCCAGGTCATCCATCTCGCGATAAAGCTTGAAGAGGTCTGCTGAATCGAACTCATAGAACGTCGGCGACCGAGCAGCATTGATCATTGGAATGAATCGTTCTGGCCTTCCAGTCCCGACCGGCCCGGCAATAACACCGCAGGCTTCATCTGGATGATCTGTACGCGCATGACGCACGATCTGATCGACAAGGTCACTAGAGATTTCAAGCACGGGCAAACCTTACGCCAGCATGATCTGGACCAGTGTCTCCTGGAGGTACGTCAACCAGTCGTACACATCAAGCATCGCTAACAGCGGGTCATCCTCATCGAGATTCACCACTTCGTCGTGAAAATCGTCATCGATCCCCATGCGTGAGCCAAGGGCGAGGCGAACATCGTTCAGAAAGCCCAGCCAGCTTGGGGCAACGGCTATGGAAAGTACGACCTTTTCACCAGACCTTTGCAGAGTCTCTTGCACCGTCTGGGCGTGATTGGTTTTGGTTTGTCGAAGGTCTCGTTCGGTGAAGCGCCTAAAGTCCGAGGCTGCGTGCTCATCATCGCTATATGCATCAGGGAAAAGCCTCAGGATGACTTCATCCTCTGGGCGTTCTACCGAAGGCTCTATTCCCACGAGCGCAAAGAGCGGATCTGCATCTGGATCTCGTTCCTGCGGAGTTACTAGGGTGACCATTTGGTCGCAAAGCGATATCAACATCATGCGCTCGACTTCATCAAGTCGAAGAATAATTCGCCCGCTAGATTCCAGGTTAAATCCCGTTGACATCAATCATCCTTCTGCAAAGTCGTCCACAGCCCGTAGCCATGCATGGCCGCAACATCGCGTTCCATCTCTTCACGCGTTCCATTTGAAACAACCGCACGACCTTTTTCGTGAACATCCATCATCAAAGACTCAGCATGACTCTTGTCATATTCGAAATATGTCATGAATACATACGTCACATACGACATCAGATTGACTGGGTCATTCCAGACCATAGTTATCCAAGGTCGATCGGGGTCGACCTGTTCAACAACCTGAGTTATTTCTGCAGGTGCAATGGACATAGAACTAGTGTCGCTTATCGCGGAACTGCGCCTCTAGGCAGGCTTATTTCACTTGGACTGAAAATGGTTCCGAGACGCCGAAACTGAAGGTCCCCATCGAATCTGCAGTAGCTCGATACACATAGGAGCCCTTGGTCATCGGCCCGATGAATGGCAATAACGCCACCCCTGACTGATTCGTGACGCCTTTTGCTACCCGCAGCCAACTTGCCCCGCGTTGCACCTGCACCACAATCCGCTGACCAGCCTGCGCAGGTAGGGAAACAACACGCACTGCAATTTTCGACTTGGCTTTCACCGTCCGCTTCTTTGCGTTGGCCTTCACCAACGAAGCGACTTCTACGGGCACTGGGTCACTTGCCTGTTCACCCCGCGCAACGCCTGCCGGCACAAACACACGCCACTTTCCGGCAGCGGTGAACGTAGGTGCGAAATTCGCCGATCCATCGGCAGCTAGAGGCGCAGTTGCGGCGGGCACCCACGCACCCTTGCCTCCAGCCTGGAACTGCAACGTGGCATCAACGCCTGAAACTGGTGCTCCTTGCGAGGTGACACTCACTGCGACTGGAGACGACGTATTAAAAGTAACCCGTGGAGTGACGATGATTGCGACAGCCGTCGCGGCAGGAGCAAGTTGCGTTGCATAGGTTCGAAGCAGCGGCCACATTGCGGGATCATCTCCGCCAATAGTCCAAAAACCTGCAGCATTCAATCCAAGCTGCCCAACAAGTTGGGTGCGCACTAAGGCAGCCTGCGGGCCAACCCACCACATCACTCGTTTGGCGACACAGGTTTGAGCAGCGCCATTTGTATCGGTCCAACTAACTGGCTTGTCGTATTCAATCCAGTTCTCAGCAGATACCGCATCCCACTGAATATCTGCTGGCGTCTTACCAACCTGGGTAATAAGAGCAGGGATCTCTTCTGCTGTGGCCGACGCCATCGCCGTCAAGGAGTTGTAGGCAGTCTTTGCTGATCCCGAGCTACCCGACGAAGGACAGACCCCTGAAAGTTGAAAAGAGTTGCCAGTCTTCTTCGTCCAAGAACGTCCGTACGCCGGAATACCTACCACC
>WLNQ01000016.1 GCA_009699705.1 Actinomycetota bacterium
CCGGCACAGTATGGGTTCAAATCCCATTGGGGGCACCAAGTGCGACACGCTTCTTTGATCAAGTTTGGGTAATTCGGGAATCCGACTTACCGTCTACCCATGGCTAAACCATCGCGATTCAATTCTTCCAACAATCCTGTGCTCTCTCGCTACGAGCAGCCTGCTGTTTCCGGCGCTCCAGGCTTTGCCTATGACGAGGGTAAAACTGCCATTGCAGGAGCCGCCGGTGGTGCCTCAGGCACGCTGGATCAACAGTTCGCAACGGTCACTGCTGGCGGTGGCGCCCGCGTCACCATTGCTGATGTCATCATCAAATCTACGATGATCTTCATCGTCACTGTCGCGTTTGCGATCGTAGGTTGGAATACCTACCCAAGCGCACCATTCATGCTCATCGTGGCTCTGGTCGCGGGCCTGGGTCTGGGCTTTGCCAATGTACTCAAGCGTGAAGTCTCACCTCCTTTGGTGGTGCTGTATGCAGTAGCTCAGGGTTACCTACTAGGTGCGATTAGTTATTGGTACAACGATTATGCGCAGTCCATTCAGTACCAGGGCTTGATCCAGCAAGCAGTTATCGGCACGATGACTGCCTTCGCTGTGATGCTGTTCCTCTACGGCACCGGAATCGTGAAGGTCACCGGCAAGTTTGTTCGCGTCATGATGATGGCGATGATCAGCTACGGATTGATCGCAGTTGCTTCGCTGATTGGTGCGATTTTCGGTGTAGGCGATGGTTGGGGTTTCTACGGGGTCGGCACGCTGGGACTCATCCTTTGTTTGGTCGGAGTCTTACTTGCGTCGCTCACATTGATGCTGGACTTCGAAGCGATCAAGCAAGGCATTGCACTGGGGGCACCAGAGCGTGAGTCCTGGCGAATGGCCTTTGGTCTTCTAATGACGTTGATTTGGCTCTATCTTGAAATCCTGCGCTTCCTGGCGATCTTCGCCGGGCGCGATTAAGTCTTAAAGTAAAACGCTGCCACATAATTCATGAAATGGTTCGCTTCAGAACTCATGCTCAGGGAAGTGCTCGCCGCGCGGCGGTAAGGGCTGCAGTAATTTCCTGTACCTGTTGGTCATCGCGGGCTGCATTGCGAGCATCAGTTGCGAGCACCATCACTACGTCGCCTGATGCGCGCAATTCATAACTGGGTAGCGAAGGCGGGGCTGGATCACCGAAGTTTGAGCAAAGCCGGAGCAACTCGGTGGTGAGTTGCTCAACGGGCGCAGCAATATCGGGCAGCTTGGCCAAGGCAATGGTGCGCAACCGCGTGACAACCCGGTTGAGTTCGGCATCAAATTCTTCAACAGGGGATTGCTCAATCATGATTTAAGCGAGTTCAGGAAGTGGCACACCTGTGAGCGCATGGCATCGATACCCGTTTGGGTTCACTTCGAGATAACGCTGATGATGCGGCTCGGCCGGGTAGTAGGTGAAGTCGTCTGCGGGAAATATTTCGGTCGTGATTTCGCCGTAACCCTTTTCGCTGATTACCTGGTTGTAGGCATCACGCGTTCTCTTTGCAAGATCGAGTTGTTCTGCAGTGGTTGTGAAAATTGCACTGCGGTATTGGCTGCCAACGTCGTTTCCCTGACGCATGCCTTGCGTAGGGTCGTGACGCTCCCAGAAGATGCGCAAGATCTCAAAGGTTGAGATCAACGCAGGGTCATAAGTGACTCGCGCGGTTTCGGTGTGGCCGGTGCGCCCAGTGCACACTTCTTCGTATGAAGGATTGGGGTAGACACCACCCATGTATCCCACATTGGTCGAGAGGACTCCGGGGGTAAGCCAGTAAATTTCTTCGGCTCCCCAGAAACAACCCATTGCAACGTAAAGTGTTTGCGGATCCCCAGCATTACTCATAGAGCAATTATACGCGCAGTTACGTCGTTGCTGGAGCGGTGTTGCGCACGCGGCCAAGAGTTTCAGGCATGAACCACACCACCAAGACTGCGACGATCGATAATGCCGCACCGACGCCAAAGGCCCAGTCGTAATCCAAAGTATCGACTAGGAAGCCGGCAGCCAGTGGGCCAAGAATCATCCCGAGGTCTGAGGTCATCTGGAAGGTGGCCACCACGATGCCACCCCGTTTGCCACCGACTATGTCACCGACTACTGCAGCCGGGGCTGAACCAAGGAATGCAGCAGAGACGCCTTGGATCGCCATTGCAGCGAAGAACAGAGCCGGACCGATGAGCGAGGCGGTACCAAAACCGTTGGTCGAAATATCTGACGCCGTCAAAACGATCATGCCCAAAGCCAGCATCGAGGTGCCAAGGCGCATAGCTTTTCTTCGTCCAACAGTGTCAGCCATGCGACCGGCGGGCATAAGTAAAGCCGCTTGCACAACGGCAGCCACTAAGAATCCCAGGCCAGCCATAGACGGGCCTCGATCGAGAGCTTCGGTAATAAATAACGGCACGATGGATATGCGCAGACCAAAGGCCACAAACCCGGTAACGAGGTTCACCATCAGTGCTGCCCGGTAGGCCCCATCGCCGAGGGCCTCTCGAAGTGATTCCTGTTTATCTTCTTGCCCGTGGGACACCTCCTCTTCAAGGACCTCAAGTTTGGCCTTTGATAGGAAGAACAAACTCACGAAGGAGGCAACGAGCAAACTTCCCGCATAGACAAAAAACGGGGCTCGGATTGACCAAGCCACGATGAGCCCGCCAAACGCTGGCCCAGCCACACCGCCAAGTAAGAAACCACCTTGGAAAGCACTCGCGGCACGACCACGCTGTTCAGGTTTGGACACTCGCAGGAGTAAAGCTAGAGCTGACACCGTGAACATTGATGAGCCGACACCAGTGATTCCGCGCCAAAACAGCAGTTCCCAGTAGCTGTGACTCATACCTGCGGCCAAACTGGTTAAAGCCACGAGAAACAGGCCAGAGGAAAGCACAAGCCGCTCGCCGAACCGGTTCGCGAGAATGCCAGAAAATGGCGACATGATGAATCTAGCCAGAGCCATCCCGGAGATGACTGCACTGGCTTCTAGTGCTGAAACGCCAAAGGAGCGGGCAAAGACCGGAATCGCAGGCGCCAAAATACCGAAACCGATGGACACGAAAAAGGTTATGACAGAAAGCACCGCAACTTCGGTCGGAAGATCTCGAAACAGCGGCGATTTTTGCACCAGATGGTGTGGACGCCAGGAAGTCATTAAGGATCACTCTATCCTTGTAGTCGTGAGCAACGCAGGTGATCTGCCAATCATCGATCGAGACCGTGCCTTGGTCTATTCAGCCGAAGATGCCTGGTCAAAAGCATTGGATCGTGGGGGTCGTTTCGATTTTTTTGGTTCCACATTTACTTTGCCGACCCAGCGCATCATTGGTGATCTAGCAACGATGCAAATAGTTGTTGACCATTGGCTTTCATCAACCCAGTTGCAGCAGAACTTTCCTGGACTTTCGAAAATTCAGGTGAGATCTCGTCGAGGACAGTCAAAGGCTCACTATGAGCCTGCCGGCATTATTGCTATCCCCTTAGACCAACCGTGGGCTTGCAAGGAAGCGGTTCTCGCACACGAAGTAGCTCATCACTGTTCATGGACAGCGCAACTGCCCCCACATGGTCCGCACTTTCGAAGTGCACTCATTCAAGTTGCAGAAGTTGTTTTCGGTGTTGAGGCGGGCTTAGTTTTGCGAGCTTCCTACGACGGTGCCGGGCTCGAGGTCACTCATGCCTCTTGAGCGAATCAGCGCCTTGCTTGCGAAAGCTGAGCGCACCGACAATGAACATGAAGCTGATGCCTATCTCATGAAGGCTCAAGCCTTGGCGACAGCGGCGAGTATTGACTTGGCACTTGCGCAAGCGCACATCAAGAAAAAGGAAGAGCGCACTTCACCTGAGATGCGAACGGTCACGATTGGCGAAAAGGGCAAGCGAGCTAATCAACATCTGATTGCTCTGTTCATCGCGGCGGCGCACGCAAATGACGTGCAAGTCGACATCGCATCGAATTCAACTTTTGTCATCGCTTATGGCATGCCGTCGGACCTTGATGTCGTGGCAACACTATTTACCTCGCTCGCAGTGCAAATGGTCACGTCGGGTCAACGTTGGATAAAGCTCGGCAGTTGGCGCGGAGAAACGTATGTTGCTGTGACACGTGAACGAGGCCGCTCACTGCGCAAAGTCCGTGAGCACACCGTTAGCACTATTCGTGTCGCGTTTTACCAGGCCTACATCACTCGAATTTCAGAGCGGTTACAAGAAGCACGTGAATCCGTTGTGGTCATCGCGAACGTTGAGAAATCTTCGCCGGGTGCGCTCGTGCTTCGAGTAAAAGCCAAGGAGATCGCGGATTTTCACAGCACTGAGAGCAAAGCGCGAGGTGCTTGGCAGGGGTACTCCGGTCAGATGCGCAACGATCGGAGTAGTGCCACAAAAGCTGGAAGAAGTGCGGCGAATTCAGCCCGCCTGGGACATCAAAACGCTGTCGGAGGGAAGGGCGAACTTTCTCGCTAGTGCGCGTAAGCCTCGACCTTGAGAATTTTAACTGACATCTCTTTGCCATTAGTTAATGAATACGTGGCGGTATCGCCAACTCGTTTTCCGACAACGGAAGCGCCGAGCGGTGAAGTCGGCGAATACACCTCGATAGAGGCATGGGCGGCTTCTTCACGGGATCCGAGCAAGAAGGTTTCTTCATCGCCAAAAGCGACGAAAAGAATGGTGACGACCTTGCCGGGTGCAACTTCATCAACTTCGGATTCAGGAGCACCAATCTGAGAGTTCTCAAGCAGTTGCTTGAGCTGGCGCACTCGGGCCTCGTTTTTGCCCTGTTCTTCACGGGCAGCGTGGTAGCCACCATTTTCTTTCAGGTCGCCTTCTTCACGGGCCAACTCGATGCGTTTGGTGATTTCTACGCGCTTGGGCCCGGTGCGGTCGCCAAGTTCAGCCTGCAAACGGTCATAGGCCTCTTGGGTCAACCACGTGGTTGGAATCGCACTCATGAATCAAGGGTATCCGGTCAGTGAACAAGCGTGAAGTTACTACGGAGTCCAAGGCTGGGTTGGCGGAACGACACCCTGAGGGAACTGAGCGGCCGGAACGGGATCGTCACCGCACCCAAGAACTTCTGCAGTGTACGAGCCAATGGCCGTGTGCAGTGGGTAGGTCACTGCGGCAGAACCATTCACGGGAATGAGGGAAACCGTGGCGTAGCCAACGTCGGCACGGGAAGAATCTTGGGCACGCACGACACACATCACCGGATCATCGTTTTGCGAACGGACCCGAAATGTGACATCTGTGCGATCAGGAGCCACGACCTTCCAAGAGATTAACTCGTAATCGACCCCGGGGCGGGTGACCTGAAATGCCACGAACCCCAAAATGAGCGCAAATCCGAGGGCTAGGACATACGTGACGATGCGAGAAGTCCAAGATCGGTGATTGATTCCGTAGCGTTCGGCCATCTGAGGCGAGAGCTGCGAACGATTAAAAGGTGTTGGCATGGTGGCCCCATTGTCTCTGGCAGGTAGCCGAGCGCTGAGCCTGGGATCCGACTTGGGACAATAAGAGAGTGACTTCGACTTTGCGCCTCATGGCTGTGCATGCCCACCCTGACGATGAAGCAAGCAAGGGCGCGGCAACGACTGCCATGTATGTGTCCCAAGGTGTTGAAGTCATGGTCGTGACCTGTACGGGTGGTGAGCGCGGCGATGTCTTGCACAGTGCTGCAGATGAGGACGTTCAGAAGTGGGGCCTCTTCGAGGTACGTCGTCGGGAGATGGCTGATGCCGCGCAAATATTAGGCGTTAGCCATGCCTGGCTGGGCTTTGAAGATTCCGGTTTTCCCGATCCAGAATTTCCGCAGCCGCTACCTGCAGATTGCTTCGCTGATCTTCCTCTAGAACGAGTAACTCAGCCGTTAGTAGAACTCATCCGCGAGTTTCGTCCGCAGGTCATCACGACATACGACGAAGAAGGCGGTTACCCCCACCCCGACCACATTCGCACGCATGAAGTGACGATGGCGGCGGTCCAAGCTGCCGCCGACGCGGAGTACCCCAATGAGCGCGAACCATGGCAAGTGTCAAAAATTTATTACAACATGCAATTCATTCGCGCTCGCATCTTTGCGCTGCATGAAGCGATGTTGGCTGCTGGATTCGAGTCGCCGTATATCGAATGGATTGAGCGGATGGAAAAGCGCCCTGATGTATCAGGTCGGATAACCACAAGAATTGAATGCGCTGATTTCTTGCACATTCGAGATCAGGCACTGCTGGCTCATCGCACCCAAATTGATCCTGATGGGTTCTTCTTCAAGGTGCCGTTAGAAATGCAAAAAGCAGTGTGGACTACAGAAGAATTTGAATTGGCAAAGTCGCTGGTTGAAACTGAACTTCCAGAGACAGATCTTTTCGCGGGATTGAGGGATGATGTATATACGAGCTGAGGATGTTGCATTAACAAATATTGTTGACAAAGCAGGTCCTATTGCCTTGTTGTTCGTTTTTGCTTTAGGAATTGCCTTGTATTTCATTTGGAAGTCTATGAATAGGCAACTGAAAAAAGTTGATCAGAACATTCCACTAGATCCGCCTTTGGTGCAGGACCAGGCCAAGGATCAATGAGTTGCTGCGGTTAGCTTTTTCCGTACGGTGGTTGGTGCGGGCAGGGCTTGGAGTTTTACTGATTCTTGGGTTCATATTCCTTGGCCAGTGGCAGTGGGAACGAACCCAAGATGTGTTGGCTGCTGAACGAGCTGGGCTTGCCCAACAAGTAGCCGTCGATGGCCTCAACCCGTTAGGCCAGCCAATAGCGAGCGAGACCGTTGGTCGAGCTGTGTCTGCGCACGGCACTTATGTCGCTAACCAGCAACGGTTCGTGATTCATCGTTCGTTGAATGGGCAATCAGGAGTGTGGGTGGTCACGCCATTGCGATTAAGCGATGGCAGTTTGATCGCAGTTATGCGTGGCTGGTTGCCAAGTGACCAATCACCTGGCGTCAACGCACCATCAGGTGAAGTCGACATCACCGGAGTGCTCCAAGCCGATGAGTCTTTCTACCGAGGTTCACCGCCAGACGGCAGTAACGTTGCAGCAATTTCTCAGCAGAGTTTGCAGTTAGGCAAACTTGCAAGAGACGGATACATCCGCCTCTCTACCCAAACGCCGATCGATAGCCCTGCTCCTACAGCCGTTCCGATCGTTGCGCAGCAAGGGTCTGCGCCATTTCCCTTTCAAAACTTCTTTTATGCCATCCAATGGTGGATTTTTTCCTTCTTCGTCATTGGCGTGTACCTGCGCTGGCTTTGGTTGGATGCCAATGAGAGCAGCGAGTCTTCACCGCGCGATGAAGTCGGCTAGATTTCCGCCATGATCACCGTGATGGGCGAAGACCTGATTGACATCATCGTTTCCCCTGCTGGCCAAGTCACTTCGGTTGTTGGTGGTGCTCCTCTTAACACTGCACGAACCTTGTCGCGGCTTGGTTATCCGGCAACTTTCTTGGGTGGGGTTTCCAAAGATGCCTTCGGTCAACGAATTAAACGGCAACTCGATGACGATGGTGTCGGATACGCCTTAGGCGAGTTGATGTCTGAACCAACGACCTTGGCCATTGCTGAACTTGATCATGGCGGTGCTGCAACCTATCGATTCATGTTCGAAGGAACTGCAGCTGCTTGCCTTACACCAGAGCGCGCTGTTGCTGCCTTGGATATTGGAACTGAAGTCCTTCATGTCGGTACGCTAGCCCTTGTTTTTGAACCGCTTGCACATGCAACAAGGGCAGTAGTGAAAGCGGTTTCTGCCGAATGCATTGTGATGGTCGATCCAAATTGTCGTCCGTCTGTGATGCAAGATTCAGCAATGTTCAACGAAACCTTGCTTGAAGTTCTCCAACGGGCAGACATTGTAAAAGTGAGTGGTGACGACCTCGCATTTCTTTGGCCCCAATTGTCAGCAGATGAGGCAGCTCGCCAATTGCAGCGAGAGTCCAATGCTGTGGTGCTTTTTACTGATGGATCTCAATCAGTCAAAGTAATCATGACAAGCGGTGAGGCTGTGATTGATGTTCCCGCAGTAGCTGTGGTTGACACTGTGGGAGCAGGAGATTCATTCAGCGGCGGGTTCCTGGCTGCTTGGCTCAAGGCAGGTTTGGGGCATGCGGATCTGGGTGACCTTGACGCTGTGGTTGAAGCCTCAAAATTTGGAATTCGAGTCGCCGGTCTCACCTGCCAGAAAGCCGGTGCGCAACCACCTTTCCCAGCGGAATTAGGGATTGGCTAGGTTGACTCTCGTGAATAACATTTCCGGCGCGGCCCTTCGTTATCGGATCATGGCTTATGTCACGGGTGTGGTCCTAGCTACGGCATTCACTTGGATGGTTGTGCTCATCGTGGCTTGGATGGCCGACGGCCATGCATTTGCCGATTTCTTCAGTGCGAATGAGCAAAAGCCTGGTTTGTATGGCGCGCTTTGGATCATTCATGGTTGGGCTTACTTCCTGTATTTGGTTGTTGGCGTTGATCTGGCTTTCCGACTTCGTTACAGCATTGGTCGTACAGTTTTGATCTTGCTTGCCGGAACCATTCCGTTCATGTCTTTCGTTGCCGAGCGGTATGTACACAAGGATTTAGCAAAGCGCGCACAACCAACGTCAATTAGTTAGGCAAGACCCAATCGATTGGTTGGACACCGAGTTCCTTGAGGAATGCATTTGTTCGACTAAATGGGCGAGAACCAAAGAATCCCCGATGTGCAGACATTGGACTCGGATGCGCTGACTCAATGGTTGGCACCCCAGCCAAGAGTGGACCTACCGACTGCGCATCCTTGCCCCACAGGATTGCAACAAGTGGTTGGTCTCTGCTGACAAGCGCCCTAATTGCAGCTTCAGTGATGTGTTCCCAGCCCCTTGCTCGGTGGCTTCCCGGAAACCCCGCTCGAACAGTGAGCACCTTGTTCAAGAGCATGACTCCCTGATTCGACCAAGGCTCAAGATCACCATTGCACGGCATTGGGCAATCGATATCAGTTGTGAGTTCTTTAAAAATATTCGTCAGGCTCCGGGGAAGAGGTGAGACGTCAGGGCTAACACTGAATGACAAACCAACAGCATGTCCAGGAGTTGGGTAGGGGTCTTGTCCAAGAATGAGCACCTTGATTTCTGGAAGGGGTTGTTCAAAGGCTCGAAATATATCTATTCGGTCTGGGTTCCATGAGCGACCAGCTGCAGTTTCTGTATCAAGGAAGTCACTTAACTCATCTAAGGTCTGGCCCTCTGATTCGAGCACGGGCTGCCACGTTGGATGAATATGTTCAGACAGCCGAGGATGCATGGACTAACTCTAAGAGATAACAATTGCAGACGTCTCGTGCAAGTAAATTCGCAGCAATAACTCTTTCCACAGCTGTCCTTAGATTCACTCCGAGCGCCATGTCCATCCGGCTGGAGGGGAGTAGTGGTGCGCTATCAACTACCGAATTCTCGATTTTGAATCGCAGCCATGGCTCCTAGAGTAATTACAACTGTGGTCAGTGACAGCCAGATCAACCCTGAGATGTCCCAGCCGTTAAACAGTGGTTGTGCTCCGTTGGCCCACTCAAATGGGTTGTATGGAAGTAGGTTTTCTAGCCAGTCGACGAGCGGTGCTAATGAATATAAGAGATACGTAGCAATAGCGGCGCCAACGCTCACGCCCAATGCGAATGCGCGCTTACCTGACAAAGCACCAACGAGGAGCGCAATGCTGCCAAACACAGCACCGAGCAAAGCTGTTGAGGTGCAGGCAGCGAATAAGTTAGTTATGGAAAGTTCGATATCGATAAAAGCTTTTCCGATAAAGAGGCTCATCGCTAAAACGAACGCGATTAGCCCTAAGACGATAATCATGGCAATTGCTTTTGAAGCGACCACACTGATTCGGGAAATCGGAAGAGCAAAAAGTAGATCTGCGGTGCCCTTATCTTCTTCACCCGCAGTGGCTGATGCACCCCATGCAGTTGCCACTGCAATAAAAATCAGTGGAGCCATCGCGGAAAACATTTCAGTAGACAGATAGCCAGGGCCTGATGAATAGTCCGTAATTCTAAAGAGAGCCTTGAGTGCTTCAGGAAACTGTTCAATGAATTGATCCATTTGCGCAGCAGATTCTTGAACGCTTGGGTACATCGCCAAGAGCATGGCAACAATTGCCACCATGCCTAAGCTCCAGGCGGAGATGCTCTTCCAGTGGCTTCGCAAACTCTGAAGCACAAGAACGCTATGCATGATGATCGCTATCAAAGTTGTTTGACGTACTGTTGTCTTCAACAATCGACAGGAACGCTTCTTCTAGATTGGGTTCGTTCGATCTCACCCGTCGAAGCCCATGTTGAACAGAGACTCTTAGGACTTCTGATTCATCCCCAACAACTCTGCAGAAAATTACATTGTCTTTTCGATCGACGTTCGTTACGCCGAGAAGAGATGCGAAAATGGATGTGGGTACTTCGGTTGGAAAATCTAACTCGAGTGTGCGTACAGCCCGAGAGCGCAATTCAGTCATCGTTTGGCAGGCGAGAACTCTTCCATGATCCAAAATCGCAGCTCGATCTGCCAGGTTTTCAACCTCGCTCATCACATGCGAACTCAATAAAATGGCGGCCCCTTTCGCCCTCACCTCATTGACGAGATTTTCAAACTCTTTCTGCATCAGTGGATCAAGTCCAGAGGTTGGCTCGTCAAGAACGAGAATGCTAGGGGAGTGCATAAACGCTTGAATCACTCCGAGTTTTTGTTTATTTCCACGCGATAGATCGTGAATTTTTCTACTTGGGTCGAAATTGAATCGTTGGGATAGTTGATCAATTTCTATGGCGCATTCTTTTTTGCGTAGCCGAGACATGAAAATGAGAAAGTCGAGACCGGTCATGTATTCGTAGAGAGCCAGCGTCCCTGGTAAGTACCCAATGTTGGAGCGCACATGATCCTTGGCATGTGAGATATCTATGCCATTGAGAAGGACATTTCCCGAGGTCGGCCGGATTAACCCGAGGATCACCCTGATTGCCGTGGTTTTGCCTGCCCCATTAGGGCCCAAGAGTCCAAGAACCTCGCCGAAGTTTACGAAAAGTGAGACATCTTCAATCCCTCGAGTCTCGCGATAGAACTTTGCTGTCGAACGAAACTCGATCGCCGGGCTAACTTCGGTAGGGGCCATCCTGCGATGATCCGAGCTTGAATGACTCCAAAGCAGGGTACTTAGTCCCGCAGTTTGGTCAAACGGGTAGTTTGACCGTATGTCTGAGTCCCCTCTTATTTCTTACGACGCTTATGTGGACGCCGATGCGGTCTTGGCTTACGCACTAGCGACCAATGATCCCAATGATTTGTGCTCGAGCGGGACAAAGGCGGCTCCGTTGGTGACGGCTCCGCATGTGGTCGGTGCCTTTATTGAAACCAGCCGAAAGGCTGCGCCGGAGGGAGTCATCACCGGCGTTCGTGTCGGAGTTCACGGAATGCATGACGTGCATTTCTATTCGCCCTTAGAGCTTGGCTCCACTGTGCGCGTTGAAGGACGTAGGTATTCCGTGAAGCAGACCCCTGCGGGCGTAGCTATCACGTCGGACTTGCGGGTGTTGAGCCAACAAGGTGAACTACTGCTTCGCCATTTCTGGACAGGGATGATGATTGGTGGACAAACGTCGCAGGAGTTTGGCGAAAGTCCTCCAGAACATTCCTTTCCGGAAGAAGCTCGAGGAAATCCCATCGGTTCATTTACTTTTGATGTGACTCGCGATCAGGGTTTTCGTTACGGAGGCGCCTCTGGTGACCGTAATGGGCATGCGATTGATGATTCGATTGCTCGGTTGGAAGGATTCCCTGGAAAGATTGTTCAAGGCTTGTGCACGTTTGCGATGTGTAGTGGCGCCGTTGTGAAGTTGATTGGTGACGGTAACCCAGACAACCTTTCGCGCATCGCTGGGCGGTTTTCAAGCCCAATGTTCCCAGGCAGCACCCTCACAATTGATGCGTTTGATGCAGGACGTAACGAAGCCGGTGGCAGAAAGATTGCCTTTGAAGCAACATCGAACGGTGTGACTGTCGTGAAGCATGGGCGCGCAGAGTTCGTGGCTTAATAGTTAGTTCAAGAAAATAAGACGCAAGGCGATCAGCAGCATGATCATGCCAATCGCGGTGTCAAGAATTCTCCAGGTGCGTGGCTTGGACATGAGCGGAGCGGCTGCGCGTGATCCAAAGCCAAGTGTGACAAACCAAGCCAAGCTCGCAAGCGCGGCTCCAACGGCAAACCACCAACGGTCAGGGCCGTACTGATTTCCTATTGATCCGACGAGTAGCACGGTGTCGAGGTAGACATGCGGGTTCAAAAAGGTGAAGCCCAAAGTTGCAGCGATAACGCCAGCAAGCCGGCGGGGGCTGTCTCCTGCAGGTATTAAAACTTCGGGGAAGCGGGCCTTCCAAAATGAGCGCAAGGCAAAAACGCCGAGGTAGGCGACGCCAACCCACTTCACGAATTCCAGGGTGAAGGTGGATTGCGCGATAACCACGCCTAGCCCGCCGATACCCAAAGCGATAAGTGCAGCATCGCTGATTGCGCAGATCGCGACGGCAACGAACACGTAGTTACGGGCCAGCCCTACGCGCAGGAGAAAAGCATTTTGGGCTCCAATTGCAACGATCAGACTCAGGCCGGTGAAGAACCCGGGGATCAATGCATGCACATGGTGACGGTAGGCCACGGGTGGCGAATTGACTGCCTGCGACGTGCAGGAAGATAGGGAGGTGATGAATCAGTTGAGCACTTCGACTTCGCCCTACCTCCTTCAACATGCCAACAATCCCGTGCATTGGCAGGAATGGTCAGAGGAGGCCTTTGCTGAGTCGCGTCTTCGCGACGTTCCGATTTTTCTTTCAGTTGGGTACTCCGCCTGTCATTGGTGCCACGTGATGGCTCATGAATCCTTCGAAGATCAAGAAGTAGCGGACCTCATCAATGCGAATTTCGTTGCGATTAAGTTGGATCGTGAAGAGCGTCCCGATATTGACGCGGTATATATGAAGGCAACTCTGGCTCTCACCGGTCAGGGTGGTTGGCCGATGACAGTTTTTATGGATCATGATGGGAAACCATTTTTCGCCGGCACGTATTTCCCAAAAACCTCTCGAGGAGGAATGCCTGGATTCACGGAAGTACTCAGCGCGTTGAGTGAAGCCTGGAATGAGCGTCGCGACGACATTGAAACAGCGGGGTCCCGAGTTGTGGAGGCGATGCAGCAGCGCGGCTCGTATACGTCAGACGGGCTACCCAGCGATGTCGTTCTCGAGCAAGCAGTTTCCAGGTTGCAGGTTGACTTTGATGAACGAAATGGCGGCTTCGGAAATGCGCCGAAGTTCCCACCGTCCATGATCCTGGAGTTTCTCCTTCGCGAAGCTGCGAGAACGCGAAGTTCTCGCGCGTTGTTGATGGCAGAGCGCACGATGGAAGCGATGGGTCGCGGTGGCATGTATGACCAACTCGCTGGTGGTTTTTCGCGATACAGCGTAGATCCGACCTGGACTGTTCCACACTTCGAAAAGATGTTGTACGACAACGCACTCTTGCTGCGCGTGTATCTGCACTGGTATCGCTTAACAGGCTCAAACTTTGCAGAGCGAATCGTTCGCGAAACTGCGGAATTCATCATTAGAGATCTCTCGACACCTGAAGGTGGTTTCGCGTCCGCACTTGATGCGGATACCGAAGGAGTCGAAGGAAAGTTTTACGTTTGGACAGCCCAGGAAATCATTGATGTGCTTGGTGAAGTCGACGGTCAGTGGACTGTTGAACTCCTCAATGTCACTGAAGCAGGCACCTTCGAACATGGCTATTCAGTGCTGCAGTTACTCGATGGTCCAGACGATGCATTGCGCTGGTCTCGGATGAGGGAGCGCCTCTTGAACAGCCGCAAATCTCGGGTTGCTCCCGGGCGTGACGACAAGATTGTGGCTGCGTGGAACGGGATGGCTATTGCAGCGCTGGCCGAAGCCGGTGCGTTACTTGATGAGCCAACATGGGTTGAATCGGCGATCATCGCCGCGGATCTTCTCATCGCAATTCACTTAGGGCCAAATGGTGATGACCGCCTTTGTCGCACTTCTCGCGACGGCAAACCGGGTACGAACTCGGGGGTGCTTGACGATTACGGAAGTGTCGCCGAAGGTTTCCTTGCCCTATTTCAAGTCACAGGTGATGACGAATGGCTAGCGCTGAGCGGCATGCTGCTTGATGTTGCCATTCAACACTTCAGTGATGGCAATGGAGGATTCTTTGACACCCCTGACGATGCTCCCGCCTTGGTTCAGCGTCCACAAGATCCATCAGACAACGCTGAGCCATCGGGTTGGTTCGCTGTGGCGAACGCCGCTCTCACCTACTCAGCACTCACGGGACTGGTCGAATATCGGGAGATTGCTGAGCGGGCCCTGGACGTTGTGGGTGGGCTTGGAGCCAGGGCTCCAAGAGCCTGTGGTTGGGGACTCGCAGCACTCAGCGCTTTCGTCGACGGCCCCATCGAAATTGCGATTATTGGCGATTTTGCGGATCCAGCCACCGCCATTTTGCGAACGGTGGCATTGGCCACGACGGCCCCAGGGGCGGTTATTGCTGTCGGAGAACCTGGCAGCGAGGTGCCCTTGCTGCGAGATCGCCCACTCCTTGGGGGGCAGTCCGCGGCCTATGTTTGTCGAGCCTTCACTTGCCAGCAGCCGACCGTTGATCCATTTGAGTTAGCGACCCAGATTGGTGTGCGAAGCGGGGAGTAACCTGCAGCTGTGAGGCTTACTGACATCGTCTATGGGATCTACGAGCGAAAGCTCCGAGCCCAGATTCCCCCTGAGCAGGTGCCGCGACATATTGGCGTGATTCTGGATGGAAATAGGCGCTGGGCTGAGGCTCAGGGATCCAGTTCGTCTGCTGGACACCGCGCGGGCGCAGCCAAAATTGAAGAGTTCCTAGGCTGGTGCGATGACGCAGGGGTGGATCACGTCACTCTGTGGCTACTCTCGACAGATAACTTGAATCGACCTGCAGACGAACTTGCATTGCTGATGACGATCATCGAAGAAACCGTCACGGATCTCAAAGTATTGGGCAAGTGGAAACTGCATGCGGTTGGCGCACTAGACCTCTTACCTGAACGCACAGCCCGACTATTAAAAGAAGCTGAAGAAGAAACAGTTGATGCGCCAGGTGCTTTCGTCAACATCGCCGTTGGCTATGGCGGTCGACGTGAAGTGGTTGATGCTGTTCGCTCGCTCATGCAAGAACATGCTGACCAAGGAACTTCACTTGATGAGTTGGCTCAGTTCATTGACGTTGAACACATCGCTGAACACCTCTATACCAAGGGCCAACCTGATCCGGATCTCGTTATCCGCACGTCAGGGGAACAGCGACTATCCGGATTCCTGCTCTGGCAAAGTGCACATTCAGAGTTTTACTTCTGCGAAGCCTACTGGCCGGACTTTCGCCATGTAGATTTCCTGCGGGCTATCCGGTCATACGCAGAGCGCCATCGTCGTTTCGGCGTTTAAGGTTTACCTGAGCGCAACCTTGCATAAGCGGCGTGGCGCACCCTTTTTTAGCCTTTGAGTTCTAGCGTCGGAATAACACGCAAGCATCCGCTTGTGTGTAACGCGCACCGGGCCACGGTGGTGGCCCGACCTGGAGGCCGAGCGCCCGTGACTACTCGCCAAGCAGTGAATGCAGAAACCCGCACCTATGTTTTAGATACTTCAGTTCTACTGTCGGATCCCACGGCACTGCGGTCTTTCGCTGAGCATTCTGTTGTGTTACCTCTTGTGGTGATCAAAGAGCTTGAAGACAAACGTCACGATCCAACCCTTGGCTATCACGCCCGCACAGTGTTGCGCGCTCTTGAGGCCCTGCGCCAAGAGCCAGGTGCAGATTTACGTAAAGGCATTGTGATTAATGAAGAAGGTGGCACTGTCCGCATTGAAATCAACCACGTGGACACCACGCATCTACCTGAAGCAATTCGAGCTGAGCGTAGTAATGACACTCGGATTTTGTCGGTAGCTGAAGGCTTGCGCCGAGAAGGCCATGATGTTGTTGTCGTTTCCAAAGATCTTCCGATGCGACTCCTTGCTCACGGCGCCCTGGGTATCCCCGCTGAGGAATATCGACGTGAGCAGGTTGAGGATTCAGGCTACGTAGGGCTCGTTGAGATTGAATCCCCTCGCGAACATGTTGACGACCTTTATACCCATGGGGTTATTGAACTTTTTGATCGAGATCTACCGGTCAATACCGGAGTGGTCCTGGTCTCCCCATCCTCTTCGGGTCTGGCGCGAGTCAATGTGGATAAGCAACTTGAGCAGGTGCGAGGCGATCTGGAGGCCTTCGGTATCCGCGGCCGCTCAGCGGAACAGCGCATCGCGTTGGCCCACCTATTAGATCCAGAAATTGGGGTGGTGTCCCTTGGTGGATCTGCCGGAACGGGAAAGTCAGTGCTTGCGCTGGCCGCGGCACTCGAGCTCGTGTTGGAACGGCGAGAGGCCAAGCGCATAGTCGTGTTTCGCCCCGTCTTTTCTGTCGGTGGGCAAGACATTGGCTTTCTGCCAGGGACCGAGGCTGAGAAAATGTCGCCATTTTCAGCAGCAACCAAAGATGCTTTGGACGCTATCGCTAGCGAGCATGTGATCGAAGAAATCATGGATCGAGGAATTCTCGAGGTCTTACCGCTGACCTATATCCGTGGACGCACGCTCACCGACACGATTGTGATTTTGGATGAAGCCCAAAACCTAGAACGCTCCACAATCCTGACGGCAATTTCACGTCTCGGTAAGAACAGTCGAGTATTTTTGACCCACGATGTGGCGCAACGAGACAACCTTCGAGTCGGACGGCACGATGGCATCGCAGCGGTGGTGGAACGACTCAAAGGCGAGTCGCTCTTCGCTCACGTGACCCTGACAAAGTCAGAAAGAAGCCCAATCGCGGCCCTGGCAACCCGATTAATCGATGACGGAATCCTCTAGTTGACCTTGAGGGTTCTGTGGATATCTCTGTGATAACAACCACGCGATAATTTCTCGCACCAGCAGGTTTGTGAGGAAAATCGATACTTTTCACCGCACCCCGGCCAACACTTATTGCGGGTGTAGGTGACAGAACGCCAATCTCAGGGCACCGTAATGCGAGGGCCAACCGGGCCAGAGCAGGGGTGTCGAGCAAATGCGCAAGGTCAAGGTGGTGCTGGCGACGGCTTCGCTCTGCCTTGTTATTGCTAGCCCGGCTAGAGCTGCGGGCGATCCGGCACCGGGGCAACATGGTCTCTCGGTGGCAGCTGGCAGTCCAGCACCCATCGTGGTACCTGCTGCAGCGCCCGTTCCCGTGCCGACTCCGACTCCGACTCCGACTCCGACAGTGGCAGCCCAGCCGCCGGCTTCGCCTGATCTTTCAACCAGCCCCGCAGTGGCACCCATTGATGAACCAGCGCAGCGAACGCTAGAAGCCGGATACGCCAAAGGTGAAGGCAAAGCTGCGGATCTGCACGGGGTCGCAGACAGTCTTTATAAAGGTAAGTGGTTCAGCGTCAAAGCTGAAGACAATCGTCGCTGCATCGTGCGCAAGGAGACCGGTGGCAATTACGAGTCCGTAAGTTCGGGTGGCGATTACCGCGGGGCCTACCAAATGAGTCGGGCCTTAGCTGTTGGTGCAGCCTGGATGATGCAGGGCGAAGTGAAAAAAGAGTTCGGTACTGAAGCCGCTGCCGTGGTCGACAAACTTCGCGATATCCCCACCCAAAAGTGGAATCGTTATTGGCAAGATCGTGCCTTCTGGACAATCTGGCGCAACGGTTCAGGAAGCGACCACTGGCACGTGCGCGGCTGCTAGCTCGCTGGTTGACCAACGGGAATAGAAGTGATCATTGGCTTCATCGTTTCAGCGAAGAAGTCATTGCCCTTGTCATCGACCACGACAAAAGCAGGGAAGTTCACCACATCGATCTTCCAGACTGCTTCCATGCCTAGATCAGGGAAATCGAGCACTTCAACCTTGGTGATGTTGTCTTGGGCCAGTCGAGCGGCAGGGCCGCCGATCGATCCAAGGTAGAAACCGCCGTTGTCCTTACACGCGTTTGTCACGGCAAGGCTTCGATTACCTTTTGCCAACATGACGAATGATCCGCCTGATTTCTGAAACAAATCTACATAGCCGTCCATGCGACCGGCCGTGGTTGGACCAAACGACCCCGATGCGTAGCCAACAGGTGTCTTGGCTGGTCCGGCGTAATAGACCGCGTGATCCTTGAAGTACTCCGGCATTGGTTCGCCGCGATCAAGCATTGCCTTGATACGTGCATGCGCGAGATCTCGAGCAACGATCAGGGAGCCAGTCAGCGAGATGCGAGTCTTCACCGGAAGCTTTGAGAGTTGCTCTCTGATGTTGCTCATCGGCTGGTTGAGATCAATTGCAACCACATCATCGTCAAGATGTTCATCAGTGATGTCCGGAAGGTACTGAGCGGGTTCGCGTTCAAGTTGCTCGAGGAAGACACCTTCAGCAGTGATCTTGGCCTTGGCTTGGCGATCAGCTGAGCAAGATACGGCGATTGCGACTGGAAGTGAGGCTCCGTGACGAGGTAGTCGAATAACGCGGACGTCATGGCAGAAGTACTTGCCCCCGAATTGGGCACCGATGCCAAATTCTTGAGTCATCTTCCAGATTTCCTGTTCCATCTCCAAGTCTCGGAAAGCATGACCACCTGGTGAGCCATGAACGGGAAGCGTGTCTAGGTAGCGGGCGCTGGCGTACTTTGCGGTCTTGAGTGCGTACTCAGCGCTCGTTCCGCCAACAACAACAGCCAAGTGGTACGGCGGGCACGCTGCGGTACCAAGGCTGCGCAAGCTCTCATCAAGAAAGTTTCTAAATGACGTGGGATTCAATAACGCTGCGGTCTGCTGGTAGAGGTAACTCTTATTGGCGCTGCCGCCACCCTTTGCCATGAAAAGGAATTCGTACTCTGCCTCGTGACCTTCATGAGTATTTGCATACAACTCGATTTGCGCCGGCAAGTTCGTCGCAGTGTTGCGCTCTTCCCACATGGTGATGGGCGCCATTTGTGAATAGCGAAGGTTCAAGTTTTGGTAGGCATCAAAAATGCCGCGCGAGAGGTGCTCTTCATCAGATCCCGTAGTCCAAACGTGCTGGCCCTTCTTGGCACTCACGATGGCGGTTCCGGTGTCTTGGCACATGGGTAGAACGCCACCGGCCGAAATGTTGGCATTCTTTAAAAGGTCAAGAGCAACGAAGCGATCGTTTGCACTGGCTTCAGGATCGTCGAGGATGCGGGCAAGTTGGGCAAGGTGACCTGGGCGCAATAAATGTGAAATATCGCGAAGCGCTTCGTATGCAAGTGCACTCAGTGCGGATGGTTCAACTTTCAAGATCGTGCGGCCGTCAACCGTTGTTGTGCTGACCCCTTCTGTGGTGATGAGCCGGTAAGGGGTGTCATCTTCGCCGAGGGGTAATAGCTCTTGATACTGAAAATCAACCATAGGAGCCAGCGTAAGCCCCAAACCGCACTCAGTTACTAGAGTTCGGCTGTGAGCCACCACACGGCGTAAGGCTCAAAAGTGATGGTCGGGGAAGCCAAGGAAAGCGCGGCGCTATTGAGCACCACAGTTGCATTGGGACCAGTCAGCGATGAGATGCTCGACGTGGGCATGGTTTGAGCTGTGCCTGACACGTTGTAGAACTCGATGAGGTTACCTTCAGGATGCCTGCGAATAAAAGCTATGACCGCGGGGTTCGGCATCACAACCACGTTGCAAGTGATCGAAGCGTGCAAAGCTGGCAGTCGTTTCCGTGCCTGAATGAGTTCCAGTATGCGAGGGAAAATGCGC
This sequence comes from Actinomycetota bacterium, assembly GCA_009699705.1. GTDB lineage: Bacteria > Actinomycetota > Actinomycetes > S36-B12 > S36-B12 > UBA11398. The sequence goes on from WLNQ01000016.1 coordinate 19,887, forward strand.
CCGGGAAGAGTGGTTGGGTCGTGGCGCTGGCCGGCGAATTCCCAATTCATCTTTGGGCGGTGTAGCCAACGGTTGTCATTGGCATGATCTGGATTTTCAAGATAACTAGGGTCATTGAGTAGCCCAATCTCGTCACCCATGTAGATCAAGGGCAGCCCGCCGTAGCCAACAACCATTGAGTAACCGCACATCAATCGGTCTATCGCTAGAACTAAGAGTGACTCATCGCCATTCTCGAGTGCGGCTTGAATTCCGGCAAGGGATGCCGCGCTGCCGGAAGTGCGGCGGTCGCCCGTCGAGGGGTGCGATTGAAAGTGTGCGCCTCGAGCCTGACTTCCTTGGAGGTCACCGGAGTAGAAGCTACTCAAATAATTACGGTAGTCGTTGGCGTTAAGACCAACCTGCGCGGCATCGAAATCATCGATTGCCCAACCGATGTCATCGTGACAACGCAGATACGTTACCCACGATGTGGTCGACGGGATCGATTCCGAGCGATGGAGTGCTTGCGCCATCAGTTGGGCATCGCCGCTTGCCAATGCCGACCACACCTGAACCATCAGTGAATTGTGATACGCCAAGTCAGACACTTTGCCGGCATGCTCACCAACTCCAAGATAAGCAACGAGTTCTGTTGGAGCCACGATCGCTTCAGCTTGAAAAATCACCGCAGGCGCAATAATGCGCATTGCTGCGCGCAGGGCTTGTGTGATGAAGTGAACTTCAGGTTGGTTTTGGCAAGACGTGTCTTCGCGTTTCCACAGAAAAGCCAGAGCATCCAAGCGGAAACAATCCACTCCTTTGTTAGCTAGAAACGAAAAGATATTGATGAACTCGTAAAACACGTCAGGATTAGCCCAGTTCAAATCCCATTGCCAGGAATTGAAGGTGGTCCAGACCCAACAATGTGCGGTTTCATCCCAAGTGAAGTTTCCTGGGGCGAAGTCAGGGAAAACTTCAGGCAGGTTTTTTTCGTAAGCATCAGGGATGCTGTGCTCTGCGAACATCAAGAAATAGTCTCGATAGTGCGGCTCACCGTTGCGGGCTTTGAGCGCCCACTCGTGTTGATCGGCAACGTGGTTGAGAACAAGATCAAGTGTCAGCGAAATATCAGATTGATGAAGAGCATCAGCCAATTTCGCCAAATCATCAATGGTGCCTAGGTCTTCGCGCACTGCGCGAAAGTCAGCGACTGCATAGCCACCATCATTTTCGCCTGCGCGAGGTTGCAGGAGTGGCATCAAGTGCAAGTACGTGACACCTAATTCACCTAAGTAATCGAGGTGGCTCGCAACACCTTGCAGGGTTCCCGCAAATTGATCTGCGTACGCGACGTAGCCGAGTGCTTCGGGTGATTGAAACCAGTCGGGCTGACTAATTCGCGAGCGATCTCGATCAGCGAGGTGTGCTGGTCGATCCAAGCAAGCTTGCGCGATGAGTTCTACAACCTTCAGCCATGTTTCGGCAACGTCGTAAACCCCATGGAGTCCGGCCCAAAGATCAAGGGCGTATTTGTCGAAGCGAGCCAGAACTTCTTTCCGAGTCGGGGCATGTCTCAGCAATTCGTCTAGATGCTTGCGACCAGAAACGAATATCTCTGCCAGCTCAGGGTCGCTAGGCAGTTGCCTGCCATGCTCACTCGTCGCATTTGTCAGCATGAGAGCAACGTAAACGATCGCTGCCTTCGGTGGCTATGTCGACGTTGTTTATTTCGCTGCGCTTTTTCCCGCTTCGGGGCCTTGGAAATCGATAGCTGAATATTGGCTCAGGTTGGCAACACGGTGTTCGCTGGCAATTTCGCGGATAGTGCCACTCTTTGCGCGCATCACAATGGAGTGAGTCGTTGGACCTTCAGGACGGTAACGCACACCGCGAAGTAACTCACCGTCGGTAATACCTGTTGCACAGAAGAAGATGTTCTCGCCTTTGACGAGGTCCCGGGTATGGAGAACTCGGTCTAGATCGTGGCCTGCATCTAATGCCTTCTGGCGCTCTGCAGCATCGTGAGGCCAGAGCTTGGCTTGAATTGCGCCGCCCATGCACACCATCGCAGCCGCAGCGATGATGCCTTCTGGGGTACCGCCGATGCCGGCCAGCATGTCAACACCAGTTCCCGCGCGAGCAGCCATGATGGCGCCCGCCACGTCGCCATCGGTGATGAACTTAATGCGGGCGCCTGCATCACGTACTTCTTGAATCAAAGCCTTGTGGCGGGGGCGGTCCAGGATGCAGACGGTCAGGTCTGCGACTCGCTCACCCTTCGCCTTCGCAAGTTGTTCAAGGTTCCAGCCAATCGGCGAGTTGATGTCGATGACGTCAGCACCGACAGCACCGACCACCAGTTTTTCCATGTAGAACACGGCGCTGGGGTCAAACATCGCTCCACGCTCGGCAACCGCGATGACCGCAATCGCATTTGGCATGCCATTGGCACACAGAGTGGTGCCGTCAATGGGATCAACAGCAACGTCTGCTTCAGCGCCAGTGCCGTCTCCTACCCGCTCCCCGTTGAAGAGCATTGGAGCGTCGTCCTTCTCGCCCTCACCAATCACGACAACACCGTTCATGCTCACGCTGCCGATGAGGGAACGCATCGCATTGACTGCAGCACCATCCGCGCCGTTCTTGTCGCCTCTACCCACCCAAGGGGCCGCCGCCATCGCGGCAGCCTCAGTTACCCGCACGAGCTCTAGGGCCAGATTGCGATCGGGAACTTCGTTTGTGACGGGTGTTGTCATGGTGTTGCCTCCTGAACGGATCATATTGAACAAATGGCCCTCGAGATCAGTGAGCACACGGGTATACGCCATCATGACC
>WLNQ01000160.1 GCA_009699705.1 Actinomycetota bacterium
GCCTTGCAATTCAACTCTCGCTAGCGATGGAAGTATTTCAGGATTGCTAAAGAAACTCGCTTCGTCAATGAAAATTCCACAGGAGGCTTTGCGGTTTTCTGCGATTCGATCAACCAGGTAATGAATAAAGAGGCCAGCCTGAAAACTTGCCTGAGGTTCCCAATCCCGAGTAGCACGCATTTGGTCAGCGGCCTCCCACATAGACCCTGCAAGTTCGTCAGGGTCTTGCGGGCGATTTAGGTTAGACATTAATTCCCCCTGCAGACGTCACCATCATTGCACTAAACGTCTCTCAATGGAGTGCAAACAAAGTCTTCGGCCATATGACAGAAACCCAACGAGCACCTATGTACTCGTATGGGGGTGGGGTGTCTAGGCAGGCCCCCGGTCATAGCCTTCTGAGTGTTCGTGAGTCGTTGGAGATATGTGCTTGTGTGTCTCACGGGTGGCGTGGCTGGTTGTGATTTCGCTGACTGACTGCCCCACTGGAGGTCTGTGAGCGATGTACGCACTGGCCTTGAGTGTGTTGTTATTGGCTAACCCGCTCATCTTGTGACAGGTAGGTCGGCGCGGCCTACGGTGCCAGTCTGCGCACAAGGACCCTTCGTGCAGGAGATGCCTGCGCTTGCCAGTAGGAGTCGGTGAATGTCGTGGATCCGGTTATCGGACAAATGATTGTTTCGAGTGTTACGCCACTTCAGGTGATTGAGTTGCATTTCAAAGACTTCTTCACAACTCACAATGCGTTCATGCGAAGCCACTGAACCTAAGAGCGCGTTTAATAACGTTGTTTTCCCTGCTTGAGTTCCGCCCGCGATTACAATATTTAGGCCACTCACCACCGCCGCTTTCAAGAAGTTAGCAGCTTGCGTAGTGAGGGTGCCCGCGGGAACGAGTTCGTCGACTGAGCGCGGACGCATGACAAAACGGCGAATGTTTACAGCCCAGTGCTTGCGGGTGATGTCTGGAATAACCACATGAAGTCGACTTCCGTCTGGCAAAACGGCATCGACAAAGGGGCTCGAAATGTCAAGCCTTCGGCCCGACACTCGCAACATGCGTTCAACGAGGTCACGAACTTCGCGATCATTGAGCACCACGTTTGTGAGAGTCGAACGACCTTGTCGAGCAATGAAGACTCGCCCCGGCTCATTCAGCCAGATTTCTTCAATCGTTGGATCCTCGAAAAACTCTTGCAGTGCGCCGAAACCAGCGAATATCTGCATCACCTCGCGGGCAACGAAAGCAGGATCTCCTTCTGCCGAAGTGGCGCCGTGCGCTATCCAGACTTCTACAGCACACTGCTCGACAACCGCACGAAATTTATCTGGCTGAGCGAGTGGATCAAGCCCATCATTTCGAATCGCGGTGCGCACCTGCTGTTCAACAAGCTCTCGCACCCGCTCTAAAACTGCCACCGGCTCCCCTTTGTTGAAGTACTTCAACGCTAGGTCGGTAACTGCACTTTTGGAACCCTAAGAATTTTCCCTGTGCATAACTCTGAACTTGGGGACAACTGATTTAGCGAAACCGCTTCATCCATGCATCGGCAACAACATCTGGATGTTCCATTTGCGATACATGCGCGGAATCGGGCAACACCATGACTTGCGCATTCTTAAAATGTTTCGTGCTCTTGTGCGCAGTACGCGGATCAACGAGTGGGTCTTTCAATCCGTAAATTATCAAGGTCTGCACCTGCACTAACTCAGCTAACTTCCACGGCCGGTGGCGTCCACTGTCAAAGTAGGAGCCAAGCAATCCACGTAGTGACTGAAGAAAAGCATCATTGGCATAAGTGAAATCTTTGCGCAGCTCGGCTTCTGCAACAGATTCTTCGAATCGTTGCTCAGCGACACGTGTGGGATTTGCGAAACAAGTCTGAATCGTTGATCGCACACGTATAGCCGGAGCCAACATGTTGTATTTCTTGACGATCGCTTCGCCAACACCTGGGATCGCCATGATCGGCAAGGTGATGTTGGCTTTATTGGGGCTGATGTCGGGAAGCGCAGGTGAGATCAGGGTGAGTGTGCGAACAAGATCAGGACGACGAGCCGCAACTTGTAGCGCGACTGCTCCACCCATGGAGTTTCCGAAAAGATGAACTGGCTTTCCTTCAAGCTGCTGCTCGATGAAATCAACAGCCGCTCGGGCATGACCCAACGGCGTGTAGTTGCCATCTCGAGGTGGCGGTGACATGCCAAATCCTGGAAGGTCCAGGGCCCACATCGAAAGATGGGGAAGCAGATTGCCCATCAGATCGGTCCAGTTCAAAGATGAGCCGCCAAGGCCATGGAGCATGAGGGCTGGCTCAGCATCCGGATTGGCAGATTGAGCGTGGCGGAAGGTCAGCGTTCGCGCAGGGAAGAAAACTTCATCGCGCGGCCAAGGCTTAATTAGTACTGACACCCCTCAAGGGTACATATATTTAAGACACTGACACGATGTGCTTCTAGTAACGAGCAAGGGAATGAACATGGAAATCAAGATTGGCGTCCAGTACTCACCACGTGAGATCTCCCTTGAGAGCGAAGATAAGCCTGCCGATATCACCGCAGCCGTCGATACTGCCATCGCCAAGGGCAGCATCTTGAAGCTCACTGATGACCGCGGCCGTACCGTGATCATCCCCGGCGACAAGATCACCTACGTGGAGCTTGGCCCGGCTTCCTCACGCAAGGTCGGTTTCGGTCACTAATTGGGATTGACCGCTCGAAATTACTTCAGTAACCCAGCCGACTAGACTCGGTAGTCACCGTGGTTGGTACGGGCATTCCACCTTCCGCCCCACGAGCAGACACTGGGGAGTCACCCTGAGCACTTCATCAACCGTTGACCCAACGAGCGCACCTACCTTCGCGGAACTGGGCACCGATCCAAAGATCGTTGCTGCCCTCCTCGAAGATGGCATTGAGCGCGCATTCCCGATTCAGGAAATGTGCCTATCGATGGCTCTCGAAGGTCGCGACATCATCGGCCAAGCCAAGACCGGAACCGGTAAAACTCTGGGCTTTGGCATTCCACTCCTTCAGCGCATTGACCTGGAAGGTGATCGCGATAAGCCACAGGCCATCGTGATTTGCCCGACTCGTGAACTCGGCTTGCAGGTTGCAACTGACCTCGAGCGCGCTGGCCGCCTTCGTGGCGTCAAGGTGCTTGCCGTCTATGGCGGTCGGGCATACGAGCCTCAGATTGAAGCTCTCAAGAACGGCGTCGATGTTGTTGTCGGAACTCCAGGTCGCATCATCGACTTGTCGAACCGTCGCGATCTTGATTTGAGCGGCATTCGCACACTCGTTCTTGACGAAGCTGACGAAATGCTCGACATGGGTTTCTTGCCTGACGTTGAGCGCATCGTTTCGGCTGTTCCTGCCAAGCGCCAAACAATGTTGTTCTCGGCAACGATGCCAGGTCAGATCGTGAACTTGGCTCGTCGCTACATGACTACACCAACACATATTCGTGCAAGTGAGCCCGGCAGTGACAGTGAAACTGTTGACGCAATCGAGCAGCATGTATGGCGTGCCCACCCACTCGACAAAATCGAAGTGGTCGCTCGCGTACTGCAGGCCGAAAGTCGCCAACTCGCGATGATCTTCACGCGCACCAAGCGCAAGGCTCAGAAAATTGCTGACGATCTCACCGAGCGCGGCTTCGCAGTTGGATCCGTTCACGGAGACCTTGGCCAAGGTGCACGCGAGCAGGCGCTGCGCGCTTTCCGCAATGGCAAGGTCGACATTTTGGTGTGTACCGA
>WLNQ01000161.1 GCA_009699705.1 Actinomycetota bacterium
AATGGATGTCATTGTTACTGAACGACATACTCGTTACATCACACCAATGCAGAAGTGACTGTCCAGGTTAACCAAAAGGCTAAAACGCACAACACGACCATCGCGGTGATGAAGATCCAAAAATCTGCTCGGCGTTGACGCCATAGTGCATTGCTTTCCCAAGCAAACCCGGAAAATGTTGTGAGCGCTCCACAAAACCCGCTGCCGATAACAACAATCAACGTTGGGTTGTTCATGCCAAGAATGATTCCAAAAAGTGCTGAACCGAAAATATTGACCACGAGCAGACCCAAAGGAACACGACTAGTTGCCGATTTCTCTGTGACCACTCGATCGATGATGAATCTCAGTGGCGCACCAATCCCGGCACCCAAGGCGATCCAGCCAACCATTGCCAGGTTCATGGCTTCCTTGCCGTTACCTGGAAAACGCGCACACCAAGAGGAACTGCGAGTAGCCCCGCAATCAATGTGATCGCGATGTAACCCAACATCGTTAGAGCACCATCACTAGTGACCACGACTTCAGCGGCAAATGCGGAGAAGGTGGTGAAGCCACCAAGTACCCCCGTAATTAAAAAGGGCTGAAGCAGGGCACTGGCATTTCGACTTTGTAAGTAAGGAAATGCGAATCCAATAGCAAAGGCTCCGACCACGTTAACCATTAAAGTCGCAGCAAGAATCGGTAACCGGTCCGCCCCGAATGCCTGCGCAATGGCAAATCGAGCTAGGGATCCAAGTACCCCACCAAGGGCAATGACAGCCAAGATTCGAGGTGGAAAACGACTTGTCACGCCTGAAACCCTAGGCCTTTGGCCCCTGATTTGGCCCTTGGCTCCAGCGCCGGGCACAATTGGCCTTCTCATCAGTACGTTCAAGCAAGCCCGGAGGATCAGTGCCAACCTACGAATACTCATGCTCTAGCTGCGGCGCGGAGCTCGAGGTTGTGCAGAAAATGTCTGACTCCACCCTCGTGGACTGCCCAGAATGTAATGAACCCACGCTTCGTAAGTTGTTCAACAACGTTGGGGTGATGTTCAAGGGTTCGGGTTTTTATCGCAATGACTCTCGAAGCAATTCAGGCAGTGCAGACTCGAGTTCGAGCACCAGTTCAGCCAGTACTCCAAATACGCCTGCATCAAGCACCAGCACATCGAGCCCCTCGACTTCAAGCGGCGCGAGTAGCTCAACAAGTTCATCGAGCAGCAGTTCATCCTCAGACTGACCTGTGGATAGGCGTTTCCCTAACGCGCTCGCTTCTACATACGCTCATTGAATGGGCCCACTGCCAGATTTAGCTTCGCAACTTCGCATAACCATCGCTCGATACCGACGTATCTTGGCTGCTTGCTGCGCGGGCTTAGCAACCCTATTTACTCTGACACTATTTCTGGGATCAAGTGATCAGGTCACAACTTATGGAGCACCAGAGTCAATCCTGGCAACACTCAAGGCGGATGAAGTAGCCGTGCCAATTTTGCTCATCAATGAACAACTTGCGCAGGCCGTGGAACCAGGGGCATATGTTCAGTTGATCGAAATCAGTGAAGGCGAACAGCCGAATGTGATTGCGAATCGCGCCCGGGTCGTGAGCAAGGGCAATGCTGGTGGAACCTTCAGCCAGAGCAATGCTTCCCTTATTGTTGTTGCCGTGCCGATCCAAGAATCTGTTCGAGTCGCTGCTGCTGGTGCAACCGGTTCCCTTACTCTTGTCATGCAGCCGGACATCACTTAAGGGGAACAGCATGCTTCAGGGTTTTAAGACATTCGTCCTTCGTGGCAATGTCATCGATCTCGCAGTTGCCTTCGTCGTTGGTGCAGCCTTCTCAACGTTGGTTGCCGCGTTCACGAAAGCGCTCATCAACCCGGTTGTTGGCATCTTCCTGGGTGGCGGCATCGATGCAGGTTCGGTCACGGTTCGCGGACAAGTCATCGACTTTTCGCTGTTGATCAATGCCTTGATCACCTTCTTTATAACCCTGACCGTCATTTACTTTGTTTTCGTCGTTCCGATGAATGCCTATCGCAAGCGCACTGGCCAAGACACTGTGGATGCGACTCCAGCCGACGTGAAAATACTTAAAGAGATTCGTGATTTGCTTGCAGAGCAGCAGAAGCCTTAACCACCGTGGTGCGGCGGAACTTCACCGCGCAAGAAATCATCGCGTGAATCAAAGCCGCCTTCTTCGTCTTTCGTGACATCTGGAAGTAAATCAACTTCAAGAGTGCGCGGCTGCTCGACTGGCGTCTTTGCTGGCTTGGCCGGGTCTATGTTCACCCTTTAAGGATACGGCGTACCGTCGGTCATGTGGACGAGAAGCAATGGCGTGAGCGACAACATGCGCATGCAGCGCGGGTCAGCCCATGGGTCGAGCCTCGACTTGAGCGCAGATACATAGGTGAAAAGCACCCTGTTGACGACTTCCTCTTTGATTATTACCCCTATTCAATAGGCAAGCTCACAACCTGGAGCCCTGGTTACGGGGTAATCCTCGAAGGTGACGCCGAAGAGTTTCTAACACGCAAGGACTACATCCGCGCCGATGCCGGGGTCACGCTGGGGCACGAAGGTCTAGTGAAGCGCGCGAAGCGCCTACCGATGGCAATCGAGATCTTGCGTAACACCCAAGAACAAAAACCACAGTTCGGTTGTTTCGGTATGCATGAGTGGGCGATGGTGTATCGCATCCAGTCGGATGAAGTGCGGCATGAAAACTATCCTCTTCGACTCTCCCCACAACACATTGAAGATGTGGTGAATGAAGTGGGTCTGCGCTGCACTCATTTTGATGCGTTTAGGTTTTTCACGCACGATGCCATTCCTTTAAACGTAATCAAACCAACACGCGCTTCACAAGCCAATGATGACCAGCCTGGCTGTGTACATGCATCAATGGATCTCTACAAATATGCGATGTGGGCCGGGCCTTACATCGCCAGTGAACTTGCAGCTGACTGTTTTGAGTTTGCGCGAACAGCTCGCACCTTAGATATGCGTGCTTCGCCATATGACCTCGCAAGCCTTGGCTACGAACCCATCGCGATGGAAACGGTGGATGGTCGAGCAGAATATGTGCGAGCCCAACGCTCTTTGATGGAAGCGGCCGCTCCTCTGCGAGATCAGTTGCTCGCCAGATTCATAGAGATCTGCGACGCATCCAATAATGAGGAAGTTTCCAACTGACGAGCGCTGACCGCGTGTAATCACTGTAATTTTTCATGAACTAAGTGAACTCCGCGTTAATTTTCACGCCTTTTCTTCGCCTTCTTAGAGAGAACGCCATTCTCGCGGTTTCGTGCGCCTCGAGAAGATGCCAGACTTCACCTGTCAACAAAACACCACGTAAGTGCGTAGTAGGCCACAAGCCAAACGAGTACTTACACACTCTAAGGAGCACAACTCCATGAAACTGCTCAGCGCATTATTTAGTAAGGCTCACGCCAGCAAGACTGACGTAATTTATCGGGATTGGGATCGCCTTCGTGCGAACGCCGTAAGTTCAAGTGAGCTAGCCGAGATTGACGCTATTTTCTCTCGTGCACTATAAAAAACCCTGCTAGTTAGATCTTCGTGTAGCTGAGGGGAAAGCCGATACGTCGGTGCCACCCCTCAGCTATGCGAAGCGGGCAGCACCCAGACCCTGCCTGTGTGAGTAAGTCCGGCAAGATAGGGGCCTAACGGCTCCGTAGCTCAGGGGATAGAGCAGAGGTTTCCTAAACCTTTGGCCGGCAGTTCGATTCTGCCCGGGGCCACCAA
>WLNQ01000162.1 GCA_009699705.1 Actinomycetota bacterium
ACTTGATAGAGATCGATGTAATCAGTGTTCAACCGACGAAGCGACTCTTCGCATGCCTGGATAACCCAGCGTCGGGATGACCCGCGACGATTAATGCCTTCCCCAATGGGGTTGAAGACCTTGGTCGCGAGAACAACATCGTCACGCCGTCCAGCTAGTGCCTTACCAACGATGACTTCGCTTTCACCTTGTGAATACACATCGGCTGTGTCGATGAAGTTGATACCTGAATCTAAGGCATGGTGGATCTGAGAAACGCAATCATCGTGATCGGTGTTACCCATCGCGCCATACATCATGGTGCCAAGGCATTGAGTGCTGACATCAATGCCGGTGGTTCCGAGTTTGCGATACTGCATGTGATTCTCCGATTCAGTGTCGTTCGGTGTTAACAAGCGGGAGAATAATACAAGAGTATTAGGCGTCGCGGCGGGCAAACAAGAAACCAGCAACGACCAAACTAGCAACCACCCACGCAATGAAAACAATAATTCCAGGTGTCAGCGCAAGCATGTCTGCGCGCACCTTGACTTCAGTAAAAGGGGCTGCCGCATTTGACGGCAGGTATTTCAAAACTGAACGCCATGATTCAGGCAGCAAGACTGTCAGCAAGGCCGGAAGAATAAGTACGCCACCAATAACCGTAGCAATGGCGCCAGGCATTGAGCGCATAGCGATGCCCAAAGCCAGGCCAATGACGGACAATCCAGTGATGTAGGCCGCAGTTCCGATCAAGACCCGTTGCGCATCTGGATCACTCAGGCTCGCCGTTGCTTCCCCTGCGCCGGTTAAGACAGCCATTCCCAGAAAAAAAGCGCCTAAGGCAGCCAGAACTGCAACCGGGATAACCAGACCGATCAGGACGAGCACCTTGGCCCACAGCACTGGGAGTCGCTTCGGCACGAAAGCCAAGGTCGTACGGATCATGCCGCTGCCATATTCGCGAGCGCCAGCCAAAACTCCAAACACCGACATGATGAGCACCGCGAATCCAGCACCGGCAAGAACAGTGGTAACGGGATCAAGCCCCAGAGCCGCAGGAGGTCCCCCTCGGCCATCGTCAATCTGACCGGTCGTCGCAAGCGCGGCAATGGCGCCAAACGCAATGAACAGCACCAACATTGATCCCAACAGGATCCAAGTAGAACGCAAGGTGCGAAGTTTGATGAACTCCGAACGAATGATCCGCGGAAAAGTTACATCAACATCGACGCTCATGCTGCGTTCTCCCCAGTATGAAATTGCACAGAGTCCTTGGTGAGTTCCATAAATGCTTCTTCCAGAGAAACGCTGAGCGGTGTGAGTTCGTGTAAAATAATTCCGGCCGCGAAGGCAGTCTGACCAATAACTGCGGCATCGATACCCGAGCAAATTAACGTGTCACTAGATTCAATAACAATTGAGGTCGAGCCGGTGCTCAGTAGTGGTTCAAGATCTGCAATCCCTGGAGCGACCACACGAACCCGGTTCGTTGACCAGGAATCGATGAAAGCACTCATCGTGGTGTCAGCCAAGATTTTTCCACGACCGATGATGATGAGTTGATCGGCAATGAGTTCCATCTCGCTCATCAAATGAGAGGAAAGAAAAACAGTGCGACCTTCTTCGGCAAGTTCGCGCAGGAGGTGACGGATCCACAACACCCCGTCCGGATCCAAGCCGTTGACTGGCTCATCCAGCATCACGATGCGTGGATCACCAATAAGAGCTACAGCAATCCCAAGCCGCTGGCCCATGCCCAGCGAGAATCCCCCAGCTTTTTGCCGGGCCACCTCGTTGAGTCCCACCATGGCAAGAACTTCGTCTACCCGGGTGATGCCGATACCGCAAGACGCAGCCAGTGCAATCAAGTGATTACGGGCCGATCGAGCCTTATCGAAGCCCTTTGCCTCAAGCAGAGCACCTATTTCGTGGACTGGCGCTGCGGTATCGCGATAATTTTGACCGTTGACCAGCACCGAACCGGCTGTTGGACGATCCAGACCTAGGACCATCCGCATGGTGGTGGACTTGCCAGCCCCATTGGGACCCAGGAACCCCGTGACTTTTCCTGGTTCCACAGTGAAGGAAATGTCATCTACAGCTGTGACACTTCCATATTGCTTGGTGAGGTTGCGGACTTCGATCATGTGATCAGACTAACCTTGGCTATGAAAGTCATGGGAACCGCTCATGTAAATGTCACGTCAAACTTTCACGTTACGTCGATCAAAGGATTTCCGATGCGTAAGACCAATGCCCTCCTCGCCGGTTCAATTGCCCTCCTTGGAGCAACAGCTCTTCTAGCTCCAAGCGCCATGGCGGCAACTGCCACCCCAACTGCCTCAGCTAAGCCAACGGCGGTTGCCTCAACTACCGCAAAGCCAACCGCCTCTGCATCAACTGGCGCCCTCATCGGCGGCAGCCCATCAACCTGGTCTCCAGTCATGGTTATGAAGAAGGACAAGGGAACGACCATTAAATTGGTCAAGGATCAAGCTTTTCTTTTCCATGGCTTTGTAGCCAAGGTGAAGTTCAAGTCAAGCGACACCAAGGTTGTCGTTGTCAGCAATGCTGAAGGCACAGGCAAAATCACTGCTGCGGCTGGTGGCCATGCTGTTGCAGCAGGCACTGCAAAGATCACTGCAACTAACGGCAAGATCGTGGTTGCTACCTACAACGTGGTTGTTAAGTAGTACATCGGCACAATAAACAACTGTTTTAGGGTGATGGTTACGGCTACAGCCGTAACCATCACCCTTTCAGCTTTATAGACAAGTTACATTGAAGTCATGGCCGAAATAACAATGCTTACCGTCGCTAATCGGGCTGAGATCCAAAACGGCAATCTCTACGGACTTGGGATGGGGTGGAATTGGACCTTCCGCCCAGTCCCGCCACTTTCACTCGTTGTCCGCACTCATGTGAGCCCCAGCAGAATGAGCCTGGGTGACCTCACCTGGAATTTCGTGCTGTCTGATGCGGACGGTGCGCCCGTCGAAGTTCCACTGGCAATGAATTTTGAATATCACGCTGGGGCAACTCTTCCAGACGGTGCTTACCCTGGCGTGGATGTGCCACTTTGGGCCATCTTCCATTTCGCGCCAATTGATTTACCTGAGGGTCGTTATCAATGGCGCGTCTCGTTTGATGATGCAAACGCCGAGTACCCATTTACGGTCGTTAATCCGCCTATGCCGGCAACAATGACCTAGCAGCCTGACTAACCACAGTCGATATAGCAGATTTATAGCTCGGGAATTTCAAACTGCGAGGTCCGTTGCAAGCCCGCAGCTCGCCCTTTGGCTGAAATCACCAAGGCCATTTTCCGTGAAGCCTCGTCGATCATTTCATCGCCTAGCATGACAGCTCCGCGTGAGCCACCTTTGACTGATGTGTAAAAGTCGTATGCGTCAAGAATAAGTTCTGCGTGATCATAATCTTCCTGCCGTGGTGCGAATACTTCATTTGCGGCATCGATCTGATCGGGATGCAATACCCACTTACCGTCAAAACCAAGAGCCGCTGATCGCCCTGCGACCCGACGAAAACCCGCTTCATCGCGAATAGCGAGGTAAGGCCCATCAATCGCCAGTTTGTTATACGCGCGAGCCGCAATCAAGATGCTCATCAGGATGTAGTGATAAGCATCCCCCACGTCATAGCCCGGCGGCTGCTCCCCCACAACCAGCGATTTCATATTGATGGAGGCCATGAAATCTGCAGGCCCGAAGATGATGGTTTCCAGCCGAGTTGACGCAG
>WLNQ01000163.1 GCA_009699705.1 Actinomycetota bacterium
CTTATCGGGCACACTTAGGTCTTGTGTACACCACATTGGCTATCGATTGCGGGGGCGGTGGAATCAAGGGCTGCGTCCTTGACGAACAGGGCACGATGCGAGCCCAGCCCATCCGGGTTCCCACCCCTTATCCCTTGTCGCCGGTTCTGTTTATCCAGACGTTGACCGCCTTGGCCAAGCAACTCCCCAAAGCCGATCGCGCCACCATCGGCCTGCCCGGGATGATCCGGCATGGAGTGGTGATCACAACTCCGCACTACGTCACCAAGTCCGGCCCAAGAAGTCGCGTGCTGCCGGAGCTCGTCGAGCAGTGGGAAGGCTTCGACGCTCGAACAGCATTGACGACTGCCCTAGGCATCCCGTGCAAGGTCTTGAACGACGCAGAAGTGCACGCTGCTGGAGTGATCACTGGCCAAGGTCTTGAAGTGGTGCTGACTCTTGGCACTGGCCTTGGCTTCGCTCTCTTTGATGGCGGCCGATTAGCTCCGCATCTTGAGCTATCCCAAATCCCAGCCAAACCGGGTGTGGTGTTCGACAACTACATCGGCGAACCAGAACGACGCCGACTTGGCGATGCTCTGTGGTCACGACGGGTGGTTCGGCTTGTTGACAGCCTGCGTCCAGTATTTCTTTGGGATCGCCTCTTCGTTGGCGGCGGAAACTCTCGGCACCTCACTCCGACTTCCCTAGCCAGGCTCGGCGACGAAACCGTGATCGTGCCTAACGGAGCAGCGCTTATTGGCGGAGCCCGCATCTGGCTGCTTGACGCCAATAAGTGAAAACACCCGGAATGTGATCTAAGAAGCAAATTCGTTGTACATGTCTGGCTTTAACAAGCACACTTCGCTCATGCGAATTCGTCTCACGGTCATAGGTCTGGGCCTTTCCCTCATTCTCCCTACCTCCGCTCTGGCTCATGCTGAGCAGGTAACTGGCCCAGTCACAACCTCGACGAACGCCCCCACACTGACTTCACGGGCAGCGCCTACCGCCGGCTCTCCGGCCCAGATCCTGTCAACGATTCCAGCGGTCTCACCGCTACGCACCGGATTCAAGCAAGGACTGTTTCCATCATTGACATCCAAAGCTAAAGACAAATACGGCTGCACTTTCCGCAGTGAAATGCTCATCAAACTTTCTACAAAGAAGCCACGCGTCGGTAAGGGCTGCAAAATTAGCGGTGGCCAATGGTCACTGGACTTCGGGACCAAAACCACGACAAAAGCTTCCGATGTCAAACTTGCGAAGCTAGTTCCTGATGCATACATCTACGGCCAGGGCGCTTACATGTGGACTCCCGCGCAACGTGCGGCTTTCACCACCACGGTCGCTGCAGCGAAGGTCACCCGCGCGAAGGCCGCATCAACTAACCGATTCCGCTCAAAGCCAATGCCTGTAGATCCCGGTGATCCAAAAATTATTATTAATAAAAATCCGAACATCATCAATAACAGCAAAATTATTACCATAATTAATTTCAACAACTACATTATTCCTAACTTCAACATCAACAATAATCTCTACATCTTCAACATTGAGAATAATTTAATTATCAACAATCTTTTGCTCTGCAGTAATAACGGTCTCATCCAGATCAACAAAATCAACAAAATCATTATTGACAATGCCGACCCTAACCAGGTGGAGCTCGATCGCCTGAAAGCTGCAAACCCAAAGTTCTACGAATCTTGGACTCTTGCCACCTTGTTGAACTTCAAGGCCTGGGGTTTGAGTTTGTCGCCAAACGTGTTTGCGAATTTCCAGGTCACCGTCAATTCGCCATTAAACGAAAATAATTACAATTTGTACGCAGTTCCAAACGAAGCCGCAATTTATAACATCACCGCGGTTCCACAGATTGCCTCTGAGATTCCAGCGAGCCCGCTGCTGGCAATAGGTGATAGTGGGCAATCGATTCTCAATTCCTATGGCACACCAACGATGCCAGCTGTCGGGCGAGATTTATTTGGTATTCATGCACCGGCTGACTGGTTTAGCGATGTGAAAAGTGGCACAGAAGGTCCAACGAACCCAGCAACAATTCCGACAGTGCCCGTTGGTTACGTGCGTTTGTGGGATACCGAGACAACGTGGCGTGATCTTGAGCCAACGAAAGGTGCTTTTGTTTGGCGCAAACTCAGCAAGCAAATTGAAACTGCTCAGGTTCTGAACGCCAAGGTCATGCTGGTGCTGGGTGGAACGCCAGCTTGGGCTGGTAGCGGTGGCGTTACTGACAATCCCTCAAACATTGCGGATTGGCGCTCATACGTGCACACCGTGGCGTGTAAGTACGGTGCATCAATTAATGCGTACGAAGTGTGGAACGAAGCGAACTTGCAAACCTTCTACGGAGGAACGCCGGCGCAAATGGCCGACTTGACTCTTGCGGCATTCCAAGAAATTCGCGCGTGTAATCCAAGCGCGCTCGTGGTGGCTGCGAACACTACCTCTCGGGCCACGAATTCCTTCGCGACCTTCTTCCCTGCTTATCTCGCAGAATTGAAGACCCGTAACTGGCCAGCTGATGCCTACTCAGTGCACTCTTACCCAACAGCTTCAGGTGGCGCTGATGACCGCATCAAGGGCATCGGTCAGTTCCGCACAATGTTGGCGCTTGCAGGTGCACCTTTCACCACCGTGTTCGATAGTGAAATCAACTACGGCCTCGCAGGTCTTGGTGAAGGCAAGGCTGACATCACTGGCGATAAGGCCATGGCTTTATTATCGCGCACGTATATCGACTCCGTGCGCTATGGATTTGGTTCAACATTTTGGTACGTCTGGACCAAGGCTGCGGATGCCAAATTTGGCATCCAACTCACTCCCAGTAACACCGATGAGCAACAAGCTTGGCGTCAAACCTATGACTGGCTCATCGGCGCTCAATTACAACGCTGCGCTACTCCAAGAGAAGGACTTGTCGTGTGTCAGTTCTCCAAGGGTGCAGAGAATTTCTCGCTGGTTTGGTACGGAGATGTTGATTCACCTCTTGGGTTGAACATCACTCTGGGAACTCTTGGCTCGGTTTGCCAAACACTGCGTGGGACCGATTGTTCCAGCACTATTTTAAAGGGAACGACTCCAGTCAACTTTATGCCCGTGCGGATTTCAGGTGCCCCAAGTGCCGCTTCAGCGGTTATCCCTGCCAGCATCTCGATGACCCCAACCTTTGCTGGTGTAAACCTCAATGAGGTGACTCCGCTCACCGTCACAGTGCTCAATGCCGCAGGTAAGCCTGTGGTTGATCAAGAAGTTCGAGCAACCGCAACGGGCTCAGCTCGATTCGAGGGTGGCAATTCAGTTAAGAATGGACGCACCAATGAACAAGGCCAGCTGGTGTTCACGGTTACCCGTGTAGGTGTGAACGCTGCTGCAGTTGGCACCATCACTGCCGTTCCAGATACCGGGCTAGCTTCGCTGACGGCTTCGTCAACGCTGATGGCTAAAAGCATCGTCCTAAAATCCGCAGTGATTAGTGGCCCCAGTCAAGGAAGAGTCACAGGAATAGCTCCGGGATTCGAAAACACGATTCTTACCGTGCAAGTTAGCCCCCCAAGTGGATTAAATATTTTCCGCTTCAAAGTCAAAGTTGATACCCAAGGAAACTTCAGCGCAGACGTAAACAGAGCGGGCTCGAGCTGGGCGGCTTATGCGTTCGACCCCGCTACGAACACCAAGAGCAACACCCTGATATTCAAAG
>WLNQ01000164.1 GCA_009699705.1 Actinomycetota bacterium
GTCAACAACGCCTGGGCGCCACCAAAGAATCATTGGGCAGTCGATTGGCCATTCTGGGCCATCGTGGCTGGCACAGTTTTGGGCACCATCTGCATGTGGTGGGGTGTGAAGGGAATCGCCAAGGGTCATATCGGACGCTTGATGGTCGGTGCTCTTCTGTCTTCTTTAATCATTCTGATCGCCTTCGTAGCTCAGATCGTGCAACTATCAACTTTCCCCTTTGGCCCAACAGATGGCGCCTACGCTTCAGCCACCTTCTGGTTGGCGATCGCCACGGCCATTCACTTGTCCCTGCTCACCTTCTTGACAACAGCGATTGTGGGACGCACACGCGCTGGGCGCATCACGCCTAACAATCACTCACACGCTCGCCTTGTTGCAATGTGGATGACTTACGTATGTGTCGCCGCACTACTAGGTGCTGTTTTCACAACAGTGATGAAGGAAAGCCCGAACCAAAACGCGCCGACCTTCGGTACATTCCGGGAGTGAACTTGCGCATAGGGACTCGCCTTTGGGTGGGACTCTTGGTTTTATTGGTGCTGTTGTGGGCTACTGGGCTCCTTGCTATTCAGCACTACCCCGGCCTGCCTTCGCCTCCGCAAATAACTGTCTGGGGTCTGCCTGCCTTTCGATATGCCCGCGATGTTGCTTCCATGGTCACCCTTGGCGCTCTCGTTGTGGGGGCATTCCTTATTCCAGGATCTTCACGTCGAGTACTGAATTGGGCTTGGGGTTGGGCAACGATTTGGTTGCTCACCCTTGCAGCCTTGCTAATTTTCACAATCTCCGATGTTGAAGCCATCTCTATCTTTGACGCACTGAACCCGGATACCTGGTGGCAGTTCTTAGCCTCGTCATATATCGGCCGTGTCTTTGCCTTTCAATTTCTTGCTATCAGCATCGTTTTAGTCGTCATGACTTTGCTTCAACGCACACCCGCCTTTGTAATCAAAGCTGCTGCCACAGGTTGTGCTGTCATCGCGTGTGGAGCACCCGCTTTCTTAGGCCACGGCGGCTTCACTGGCGAACATGTCTCTATGACGATCAGCTTGGCCATTCACATCGCAGCGGTATCTCTATGGGTGGGTGGACTCGCAGTTGTCGTTGCCATTCTCCTTATGGATGCAAGGATCGCTGCGGTTCTCCTGCCCCGATTTAGCCTAATGGCTCTGTGGTGCGTCATCGTCTTAGCCGAAACTGGCCTACTTAATGCATCGCTGCGTGAAAGTTCAATTACCGCGTTTGTGAGCACCCTCTACGGATCATTCATCCTCTTGAAGGCGACCTTGCTTGGTTGGCTCATCTACTTCGGCTGGATACAGCGCACCAAAGTTCTACCAATATTGGAAACGTCAATGCAGACTCGCGCGCTTGTGATCCGTTTTGCAGGAACTGAATTCATTTTGATGGCTGCTGCAATCGCAATCTCCATCACGATGTCTCGCCTTGGCTTCGAAACACCTGCAACGACTCCAAGTGCCTTCACCCCTCTTGCCGTTCTTGCGCTCGCGCTCTTCATCCCTGCGCTGATCGATACCGCATTCAGACACCGCACTCAATCTTCTTCACCAGGTAACGCTCGAGTTGCGAACTTACTGCGCAACTACCCAGAGGTTGCTTCGATGCTTCTCCTCGTTATGGTCGTGGAAACTGCTGGCATTGGGCTCCCGGTTTTCTTGTTCGGAGCCAACGCAGGAACACTCATAAGTTCGTTGCTGCTTCTTGTCACTGGATGGCTGTGGTTCATCTCAATCAACGGGCCTCGTCGTCTCACCGGCATCATCCTGGCCATGATTGGTTTTCCCATCGCTGTGATTTTGAGCGACTCCCTGTCTGACGCTTCAACAAGTTGGAAACTGATCCTGCTCACAGTGGTTGCAGCGGAGTGCGTGTTCGTCTCTCTGATTTTCGCTGGTTTCAGAACAAAAGTAACCGTGATTGAACCAACCCCCTTAGAGTCTTCTCATGCCTGAGCAAACACCCCGTGAGCCGCTTACGGCAAAAGAGAAGAAGGCCAAAAGGCTCAGGGATCTTTGGCAACTTGATATTCCGCTGGTGATAGCGATCGCTTTGTGCACTACCTTCACGGCGATAGAGGTACGCCGAGCTGGTGAAGGTGTCGGTCGGGCTTGGGCCTACAGCATCCAATGGCCACTGATTGGAATCATCTGTTGCTGGATTTGGTACAGGTATCGAACTGAAGGCAATGTAACGCAGGGTTTTACGAGTAAGTGGAAAACGAATCTTCGAAAACTCGAAATCGAAGCACATGAAGCAGACCGCCTCAGCGTGCAAGAACAGCCAAAGTTCGACGAGGCTGATCCGGAACTCCAAGAATGGCGCGATTACGTTGATGATCTCCATCGCCGGGAGCCACCCGGTGGTCCGGACAACCAGAAAACTTAAAGGTCAACCTTGCACAGCGCTCGGTCACTTCACACAGGTTGAAGCCAAGCTAATTTCGCACTTCTTAGATCAAAAGGGAAGACGCCTGCACCCATTGCAGGCGCATTCCAAGTGTGTCTTCTGGGTGCGTTACCGCCAAAAGTTCAGATTGGGACACCACTTTGATCCCCGACTGAGCCAAGGAAACACAGGTGCCAGCGAGATCGGGTACGGATATGCACCAGGAGTGCAGGGTATCGCGTGACGTGTCACCGTCATCGCGCTTCAGGAGTCGAACGATCACGTCATTGATGCGTAGATCTATGAGTTCTTCTCCTGCATTGCGCGGGAGTCCATTGACCTCAGATGCTTCAACCACCGAACTGAGAATCTGCGCTGACGTCGCAGGATCTTTCACCGCCATCGTGAGCCAGCCCAGCTGAGCGCCCTTGACCACGCTGTCTTCTCGTACTGGAAGCACCATCTTGGGGTTATCTCGTGGGTCATCAGTGAATTCAGTGTCAGTCACTTCGATAAGTAAGCCTGCGGTGTCTGCTGGATGCATAAAGAAATGTCGACCCGGCAGGTCTACTCCCGTGATGCGGATTTCATTTCTGCGAAGCAAAACTTCGGTTTTCCAGATGTCTTGGACAGTCCAAGCCACCGAGTGCAATCCAGAGCCATACTTGGCCACGAAGGCGGTCAAAGGACCGACGTCATCGACCACAGAAAAAATGCAGATCGGGGTCATTCCGAGCCAGACTATTTCCGAGTGCGCACCAGATTCATGTGAGACACCCGCCGCATCACTTCCACCCCCAAATGGGATCCCTTGCACCTGTCTCATGCCTGATTCAATGCGCACAGCACCTAAAACTTCGCAAAGCCAAGTGGCGTAATTATCAGCTGGCCGAGCAGCGAGCCCGAGGCGATGGAAATGCCCGGGAATTATTGGTGCAAGGTTGCCTGATGATGGATGGTCCATGACACGTTCTCCAGTTCAATTCGCAGTGTCCAAAGATTAGAGCCTGAGCAGTGTCTGTGTCGCGTGACCTGCTGAATAGGACTCAATAAGGAGGGCCGGAGTTTGGCTGACATCGGCTTAGGTGCGATTTCTATGAGCAACGAGAGGATTGGCCTAACTTCAAAACCAATGGCTTTTGGCCCTATAGGACTTTGGATAGGAAGGCTTTCGTGCGTTCATGCCGGGGATTGCCCAACACATCACGCGGACGACCAGTCTCTACAACTATCCCGTCGTCCATGAACACCAGGTTGTCGCCAAC
>WLNQ01000165.1 GCA_009699705.1 Actinomycetota bacterium
AGGAACCGCTCAGTCCTTTCAGGATTTCCAGGGCAAGCGCATCGCAACATCGTATGACGGTCTTTTGCGATCTTGGCTAGCGCAAACAGGGATCGAAGCAACGGTTGTTCGACTTGATGGCGCAGTGGAAAACGCTGTGGCGCTTGGCGTAGCTGACGCTGTCGCTGATGTGGTTGCAACAGGAACAACCTTGCGCAAAGCAGGGTTAGAGGTTGTAGGCGACCCAATTTTGGTTTCCGAAGCCACCGTGGTGCGCCGCACGGGCGCCCCAATGACGCCTGCCGTCGACACAATGATTCGTCGACTACAAAGCGTGATGGTTGCTCGCACTTTCGTTTTGGTGGATTACGACATTCACACTGCCAATCTGGAACAAGCATGTGCGATCACTCCAGGCATTGAGTCACCAACGGTGTCACCCCTCCACGAGTCCGATTGGTCGGCCGTTCGCGCGATGGTGAAGTCCCTTGACGTTCATCGTGTGATGGATGAACTTTATGAATTAGGTGCGCGAGGAATCCTCGTCACCGATATTCGAGCCTGCCGCCTGTAATCCATGACTGATCAGAGTTTTGGGAAAGGCCGATCGATCGCATCGCCGGCCTTTGCTGGCGATGATGGCGTGGGTGACCCCGTTCTTCGTCAAGCAATTGCCATGGGAGTCCAACAGGTCACAGCTGAACTGGCCAGAGATCTTGTCCTGGAACTCTTGATGGAGTCGCGCCTACTCGTGGCAGTGGTCGCTGTCCTAGATGAAATGGACGAATTAGGTGGAGATAAAGACAGCCATATGACCGTCGTCTCCATGGTCAACCCAAATGGCGAGCGCGGCCTGCTGGCTTTCACTGGTCTTGATTCCATGGCTCAATGGGATCCCAAGGCTCGCCCCGTTCCGGTGAGTGGCCCTGATTGTGCTCGGGCGGCCCTAGATAGCCAGGCCAACGCGGTGGTCATCGACGTGATGGGCCCAATACGTCATGTTGTGACAGATGAACGGCTGAGGTTCCTGGCCCAGGGACGTTGAGGGACCCAGCCGGATTTCGCTTGTCTGCGGGCAGGCTGCTAGTCTGCTCCCTGATTGATTTGGCCTTCGGGCTAAGTCGCGCAAGTGGAACTTAGGTTCCCACCTGTTCATCGCCTTAGATGCCACAGGTCAGTCGCACAAGTGCACCTTGAGTGCATTCGTTCGTGCTGTGAATCCTTGCGTCTGATTGAGGGCCATCCCTTGGACTGGATCACATCGTCGCGCAAAGGCGCGGCTTGTATCGAACGAGCAAGGAGGCGCTATCAGCGTCGAACCACGAATCAACGACCGAATTCGCGTTCCTGAGGTCCGTCTCGTCGGACCAGCTGGCGAACAGGTAGGCATCGTGCGCATCGAAGATGCGTTGCGATTGGCAGTTGAAGCAGATCTTGACCTAGTCGAGGTTGCTCCAATGGCAAAGCCGCCCGTATGCAAGCTCATGGACTTCGGGAAATTCAAATACGAAGCCGCGCAAAAAGAACGTGAATCACGTCGTAACCAGACGCACACCATCATCAAGGAAATGAAACTCCGTCCAAAGATTGATCAGCACGACTATGAGACTAAAAAGGGTCACGTCGAGCGGTTCTTGAAAGCGGGAGACAAGGTCAAGATCACGATCATGTTCCGCGGACGCGAGCAGAGTCGTCCGGAACTGGGCATTCGCCTACTTGGACGCCTTGCTGAAGATGTCACTGAAGTTGGATTCGTTGAGGCGGCTCCTAAGCAAGATGGTCGAAACATGATCATGGTTCTCGCGCCACATCGTCGTAAGGCTGATGTTGTGAAGCCAAATGCTGAAGGCTCAGTTGAAGTTGTAGAAGCACCGATCGACGTCGTTGAGGTGTCAGTACAAGGAGTAGTCGCTGAAGCCTAAGCACCATCAGTACACCCAAGGTTCCGAATAACAAGCAAAGGATCGACATGCCAAAGCAGAAGACCCATAGCGGCGCCAAGAAGCGCTTCAAGGTCACAGGTACCGGAAAGATCACGCACGAGCAGGCAGGCCGCCGCCACTTGATGGAAAGCAAGTCTTCTCGTCGCACTCGTCGCCTCGAGGGAGACAAGGTTCTTGCACCAAGTGACGTCTCACGAGTCAAGAAGATGCTCGGTCGCTAAGTCGTCTTTTCCCAATGATTTCGCCGTGAAGTGCGGCATAACGGTTCAGGAGCAATGAAATGGCACGTGTAAAACGGGCGGTAAACGCCCACAAGAAGCGCCGCGAAATTCTCGAGCGCGCAAGTGGTTACCGCGGTCAGCGTTCACGCTTGTATCGCAAGGCCAAGGAGCAGGTCACACACTCCATGGTTTACGCGTACGCGGATCGCCGCACGCGTAAGGGTGATTTCCGTCGTCTGTGGATTCAGCGCATCAATGCTGCATCTCGCGCAAATGGAATGACGTACAACCGTTTCATTCAGGGATTAAAAGAAGCCAACATCCAGGTTGATCGCCGCATGCTCGCAGAGCTCGCAGTGAATGACCCAGCAACCTTTGCCACCCTCGTGGGCATCGCAAAGGCTCACATCCCTGTTTCTGCGTAACGTTGTTCAACAATCGTGCGACGCTGACTTCCCGGAGTTCGGACCGGGTCGTCGCCGTTCGACACCTGCATTCAAGGAAAGGCCGGCGTGATGCCGGCCTTTTCCTTGTTGAGGGGCCCCAAGCTGTGCGCGAGGCCGCCCGGACACCGCTCATCGAGGAAGTCTTTGTTACTGAGGGACTTTCGCTCGAATTGATGGAGATCGTGGCTTCAGTGCCGGTTACCTATGTGAGCGAGCAAGTAATGGGTGCCCTAGCCGAAACCAACTCGCCGCAGGGAATCGTTGCAGTGTGTCGATGGCAACCAGTCGAACTCGAACTGGCCTTCCCTGGGGGTGGCCGACCGTCGGTACTTCTTGATGGGGTCAGTGACCCGGGCAATGCAGGAACCATCATCCGCACGGCTGATGCTGCAGGAGCGGCGGGAGTCGCGTTCACTGCAGGCTCAGTTGATCCCACCAACGGTAAATGTGTGCGATCCAGCGCTGGTTCGCTCTTCCACTTACCGATCGTCACCGAGGTTTCGTTGGACCACGTTCGTGCAAGTGTTGATCCTTCTCGCATGGTGTTCGCAGTTGCAACGGGTGATGGTGCATTGGATGTCTTTGACTGGTTAGGTTCAGTACCAAAGAACCAGTCAGTTTGCTGGATCTTCGGGGCCGAAGCACCTGGCGTGAGCCAAGAAGCCCGGGCTATGGCCGATGTGCAGGTACGTATTCCGCTCTATGGGCGTGCGGAATCTCTCAACGTAGCTGCAGCAGCTGCCGTATGTCTGTACGCCGATGCAGCGCGGTTGCATGGGAAACTGAGATAACTCGATGCGAAAGGGTGTGCCATGTCGTACCTAAAGCTTCCTATTCTCAGTGAAACCGGCTTCGTCATAGTTGATTCATATGATCAGGGCGCGGATCCTCGCGAGTGGGACGATCTGGTTTACGTTGACTGGAAATCCTCGGGGGATACCCGATTTGCTCCGCTGGCAAGTGCCTATGGCGATATGGAATGCGATGGCTTCTGGAATCACACTCCACCCAAGACCGATAAAGATGGCGTGTGGGTCGATGAAAATGTTCAGATTGCACCAAT
>WLNQ01000166.1 GCA_009699705.1 Actinomycetota bacterium
CTTTGGTACGTCGTCTCCCCAGCCCCGCTTCTGAGCGAAGTTGCCAAGAAATTCCATTAAGCCCTCGGTGCGAATCATTCCTGGCGAAACACAGTTGACGGTGACACCTGTCATGCGCAGAGTCTTGGAAAGACCCAACGACATATTCAGCATCGCTGCCTTGGCCGGGCCGTAGTCGGGCTGAGCGGAAGTTGGGGTGATTGCAGCAGCAGTCGCAATATTAATAATCCGACCCCATCCACGCTCTTTCATCGCTGGTGCGAGAGCCTGAATGAGTCGAAAAGCCGCGATGGTATTAGCCTGGTAGGTGGCCATCATCGCTTCTGGGCTCACGCTAAAAAAAGAAGGATCCGGTGTATCAAAACTTCCACCGGCGTTATTCACCAAAATATCGATCCCACCGAAGGCGGCTAGCGCTGCTTCGGCCACTGCCGCAGCACCTTCATTTGTTGAGAGATCGCCGATCGCCACTGCGGCCTTGCCACCAGCTGCGCTAATTTTTGCCGCAACGGCATTCGCGCGCTCCACATTTCTGCCGTGCACAACCACGAGAACGCCCTCAGCCGCTAGTTCCTGAGCGATTCCTGAGCCGATACCGCTGCTACTACCTGTTACTAGCGCTCGCTTACCCGTCAGTTGCAAGTCCATTGTGGATCCTTCCAATCATGAATAGTACGAATAGGACTTTTCGGAAAGGCCTTGTTAATGGCATTCGAAAGTTCTACCGTCATTTTATTGAATCCCACAATATTGGTTCACATAACCGGGGAGAGGTTGTTTATGAATATCAACGACATGATTCTTTTGAGTATCGATGATCACATCATTGAGTCTCCGACTACTTTCGACAATCACATGCCTGCAAAGTACAAGGATCAGGCACCAAAACTTATTAAAGATCACGACAACCCAGCCATCGACCGATGGGAGTTTCAGGGAACCGCTTCATTCACAGGTGGTCTTGGGGCCGTCGTGTCCTGGCCCAAAGAAGAGTGGGGTTTCGAGCCCACTGGATTAGCTGAAATGCGGCCGGGCACTTATGACATTCACGAGCGTGTGCGAGATATGAACGTGAATGGCGTACTTGCTGGCATGAACTTTCCTACTTTCCCAGGTTTTGCAGGCACACACCTCGCCAGCATGCCCGATAAGCAACTCGCACTTGCCGCAGTCAAGGCATACAACGATTTCTTGATGGATGAATTAGTGGGCTCATACCCAGGTCGCTTTATTCCAATGTGCATCATTCCATTCTTCGACATTGATGAATCCGTCAAAGAAATTCATCGACTTGGGAAGAAAGGCTGCGTCTCTATTACCCTGCCTGAAACACCATACGGTGTCGGGCAACCAGACTTTGCATCCGGTCATTGGGATCCCATCTTCAAGGCTATGGTTGATACCAACATGGTTGCGAGTTTGCATATTGGTGGTGGCTTCGGATTGATTCAACGACCGGCATCGTCGCTGGTGGATGACATCGTGATTCTTGCTGCGTTGGTGTCAACAGTCGCGGCAACGGACATCATGCTCAGTGGAGTGATTAAGCGATTCCCAGATATGAAGTTTGCGATGAGCGAAGGCGGACTCGGTTGGATTCCATTCCTCCTTGATCGCATGGACCGTCATATGTTCAATCACTCCTGGACCCATCTGGATTCCCTACCAAAGGGAATGAGTCCAACCGAAGTGTGGAAGAAGAACTTCTTAGCCTGCTTCATCACCGAGCCAACGGCCTTGCTGACTCGCGAGCGCTACGGAGTTGAGACAATCGCTTGGGAATGCGACTACCCACACTCAGATTGTACTTGGCCTTTCTCGCCTGAGCTCCTACACGCGGAACTCAATACCGCGGGGTGCAGCGACAGGGAAATCGACATGATCACCTGGGAGAACTCTTCTCGATTCTTCGGTTGGGATCCGTTCAAGCACACTGCTAAAGATCAGGCGAGTGTTGGCGCTCTTCGGGCACTTTCAACCGATGTTGACACCGCTGAGACCTCAAAGGATGAGTACCGCCGCCGCTTCTTGGCTGCGCACGCATAGTTCAAGCCACGCCAAGTTGGGCCCGCTGACGATGAATCAGCGGGCCCAACTTTTTTTCGACGCAATTTTTTACAAAATGGTGACTTTGGGATGCAGGTAATAGGACCTATGGCCCTATAGGTAACCAATCCAGACAAGAGACAGTTCACTCATCGAAAGCATTTCCGCAGCGTTTCGGAACTTGGAGAGTGAAGTCATGGATATTAACGACATGGTGCTTGTAAGCGTCGATGATCACATCATCGAAGCTGCCGACACATTTGAAAAGCATTTCCCAGAAAGTCTGAAAGATCAGGCTCCAAAGTTAGTTAAACACCCAGATAACCCTGCAGTTGATGCCTGGATGTTCCAGGGAGTTGCAGTTGGTAGCCCCGGACTGAGTGCAGTTGTTTCTTGGCCAAAAGAAGAGTGGAATTTTGATCCCACCGGCCTAGCCGAGATGCGTCCGGGTACGTATGACATTCATCAGCGTGTACGCGACATGAACGTTAACGGCGTCCTTGCTGGCATGAACTTCCCAACATTTCCAGGATTTGCTGGCACGCACCTTGCAAACTTGCCCGACAAGAAGTTATCGCTCACAGCAATTCAGGCGTACAACGATTACCTCATCGATGATCTTTGCGGTGCCTATCCGGGGCGTTTCATCCCAATGGGCATTCTGCCTTTCTTTGACATCGACGAGTCTGTGAAAGAAATTCATCGCCTTTCGAAGAAGGAAGTCGGTTGTCGTTCGGTCACGATGCCCGAGACCCCTTACGGCGTAGGAATGCCAACATTCGCATCTGGTTATTGGGATCCAATCTTTAAAGCGCTCGTTGACACTGGGATGGTCGCATCGATGCATATCGGTGGTGGCTTTGGTTTGATCAAGCGTCCTGCGGAAGTTCTTCCTGACGACATCGTGATTCTTGCAGCTCTCGTTTCAACTATTGCTGCGGCGGACCTGCTCACCAGTGGTGTGTTGAAGCGCATCCCTGACATAAAATTCGCCATGAGTGAGGGTGGCCTCGGTTGGATTCCATTCCTCCTTGATCGCATGGACCGACACATGATCAACCATTCATGGACACACCTTGATTCCTTACCAAAGGGCAAGACTCCTACCCAGGTTTGGAAAGATAACTTCTTGGGCGCCTTCATCACCGAGCCAACTGCACTGCTCACCCGCGAGCGTTATGGCACTCACACCATCGCTTGGGAATGCGATTACCCACACTCGGATTGCACATGGCCTTACTCACCTGAATTACTACTAAAAGAACTTCAGGGAGCTAACTGCAGTGATCAGGAAATCAACATGATCACGCACGAGAATGTAGCCAATTTCTACGACTGGGATCCGTTCAAGCACACGCCTCGCGACCAAGCAAATGTTGGAGCACTGCGCGCACTTGCAACAGATGTGGATACCAAAGAAACATCTAAGGCTGAATACCGTCAGCGTTACGAATCGTTGAACGCGTAGTCTGTCAATAAGCCGGATCAAGTGGCAGTATAATTTGGAGCGATGAATTCAGCCCACTCGATCCTCAGCATCGTCCTTGCGGTTCTTTGTACAGCATCGGCAATCGGAGACTTTCTCAAGC
>WLNQ01000167.1 GCA_009699705.1 Actinomycetota bacterium
CAAGAAGTGCTGGATTCAATCAGCGAGCTCTTGCGAACCCATAGCGACGTGACTTTGTTCGGTTTCTTTGGCCATATCGCTGATGGGAATATTCACATTGAATTCACTGGCCCTGACGCCGATGACAGCCGCGTCGATCACCTGGTGCTCGAATACGTTGCTGCAGCTGGAGGCTCGATCTCTGCCGAGCACGGAATTGGCCGGATGAAGGTAGATTCGCTGCATCTGGCGCGATCCGCAGCCGAGATCGCGGCTATGCGGGCGATTAAGACCGCTTGGGATCCGGCTGGGATCTTGAATCAAGGGGTGCTCTTCCGCCATGAATAAGCCATTAGTCGTTGCCCATCGAGGCTCCAATGAATTCGAACCCGAACACAGTTTGTCTGCCTATCTGCGCGCAGTGAAAGAAGGCGCAGACGCTATCGAGTGCGATATCCGCTTAACGGCTGACGGCACTTTGGTGTGTGTACACGACCGCGCGATTGGCCGCACAAGTAGCGGTCACGGTTCAGTGTCAGCCCTACGCCTGCATGACCTCATGCACTTTGATTTCTCGGCACCCGAAAGTGAATCCTGGCAGCGCAATTCTTCCCTAGATGAACGCAGGTCAGTATTAACGTTGCGCGTACTGCTGGCTTCGATGCTTGAAGCGTCGCCGAAGTTGTCGTTCTCAATTGAAACCAAACACCCCACCCGATTTGGTAAATATGTGGAAATGACCTTGGTCGACGAGCTTCGTCATTTCGGTCTTTTAAATTCACAGCGCGTACGCATGATGTCCTTCAGTCAAATGGCAGTGACGCGAATGAATGAGTTAGCGCCAGAAGTTCCGACAGTTTTCTTGATGAACAGGATTCCCAAACATCGCCTCACTGGTGAGTTACCAGGCTCAGCAACGATTGCCGGAATTTCTATCGAGGCGCTTGGCAGGCATCCGCACTATGTGGCTGCTGTTCATGCTCGAGGTGGGCAAGTGCACGTGTGGACCGTGAACTCCGCCGAGCAGGTTCAGTTGTGTTTATCACTGGGCGTCGATGCCATCATTAGCGATAAGCCCGGGATGGTGCGCGCACTCGTTACCCCAGTTGCCTAAGGTTCACCGCATGGCCAAGAAAAAAGTTCGTGCCGATTCTGCTGCAACCGCGACTGACGGGGTGGTTCCTGTTGTTGGGATGCGCGAGCCGTGCCCTTGTGGCTCCGGACGTCGCTACAAGGCTTGCCACGGCAAGGTCGAAGAGGTTGTTGAAACCACGCGCCCCTTCGAAGGCTTTGCTTCTGAATGCGACTTCGTTGCACTTCGTGAACTCGTGCCCTCAGCTACTGCTCCGCTGACGTTGCGTTCAGACGCAGTGTCGGCCTCCGGTAAACCAGCTGGCGTACGTCGGGTCACCTTGGCCACCGTGTTGCCTATGGCATATCCCGCACTGGTGCGAATGGACGGCGAAATCCTTCTTGGCCTACAGGTCAACACCAGCTCAGGAAACGCCAGCCGCGACTTGGCCCGAGTGCTTGCGATTGCTTTGGATACCGAGCCAGGAACACCGGTTGATGTGCCACGCGAGGCCACAAATTCGCTGCGCCTGCAGGATTTGATCGACGGTTCAGCGCCACTTGATGTCACCGTCCACACAAGTTTTGATTTCTGGAGCGATGTCAAAGATATGGACGAGGAAACTCGTGCATCCCTAGATCGCGCTAGTGCTTACGCCCATCCAACCGTGCGCCTGACTTCAGTTGACGCCGCTTACTGGTGCCAGATTGGCGAAAAGGAACACCTTCGCTGGGCAATGCCCGTTCCTGAAGAAGCACTGCTCAACGCCGTTGCTCGCCTTGATGCTGCGGGTGAGAGCTCGCTAGGTGAGGGAACCAAGCTCGTTGGCATGTTCCGCGCTCACGGCATCGTGGTTCCGGTGTGGGACTTGCCTTTGGGCTTCGGCGCTAGTGCTTGCGAGGCACCTGCTGCAGAATTCATGAGTCGTCTCAATGCGGCCCTCGCGGATTCAACACCGCTCACTGATGCGCAGCGCAGGGCACGTTCGCTGCTTACGACTCGTCAGGTAACGCTGCGCTAAGGATTACCGTCTTTGCTCAGCGATAAACATCTGCACGATGAGCAATGCGCGCGATGTTGATGGTTTCACCATTGATTTCAAATAACACTCGGTAACTGCCGCGACGGGCACCGAGGTATCCGTTGAGCTCACGCATCAGAGGCTTACCAACGCGCAGCGGAGCTTTGGCTAAATCCCCGTAGATGAATTCAATGATCGCAGGAACGATCCGCGGCGGAATTCGTTCGAGATCGCGAACAGCGCGCGCAGAAACGATCACTTGATAGTGCACATGTTGATCATGGACGCCTCGGCACGTTAAACCGATTCCGGATTTCTTCCTCTGTGGAAAAACGCCCGCTACCGAGATCTTCCTGTGCCTCGTCCAATGATTCTCGAATCCCTGGTTGGCTCAGCCAGAACAAGGTTTCTTGGAGTTCTTCCCACTCAGCAGCCCCAATGAGCACAGCAGCAGGTGAACCATTCTTGGTAATGAAGATCTGCTCGTGGGTGAGGGCAGCGGCGTCAACAAGTTCATTGAGGCGGTCTTTCACTTTGGAAATCGGAAGCATTTGCACAATCTTAATTATAGGCCCGAATTCAGGCCCAAGCAATGCTCTATTTAGGGCTTACTTTGTTGGGCGATCCGCGGGGCAGATCCGGCGTCCTCTAGGCCGTAGAATTTCGCAGTGAACATCGATACGAGTGCCCTAAGCGTCCTCGTGATCGTTGCTCTGGTTTTCGGGCTCGCTGGTATCGGAATTGGTGCATTCGCGCTGGTCCGGCTCTCACACATTCATCGCTCGCTGGCTTTGCTTGGCGCTGCTGAGGGTCGAGAAACCTTCGTTGACGTCGTGGCTCGCACGATCTCGGAATTCCATGACCTTCGCGACGATGTGGCCGACCTGGATAGCACCCTGACCCACACCCGCAGCGAACTCGCTCAAGCTCTTCGTCATGTATCAGTTGTTCGATATGACGCTTTCGGGGATCTCGGTGGTCGATTCTCGTTCTCGGCGGCAATGATTGATGACTCTGGTGATGGCATCGTGTTGACCTCAATTCACGGTCGAACTGAAACTCGCACCTACATCAAGGGAATAAGTGGCGGAAAGTCAGATATTGAACTTTCTCCGGAAGAATCAGAATCTCTGAAGTTGGCAAAGAATAGAGGTGACTCGTGACGCGCATTGCATTCTTAGGACCTCGCGGCACGTTCGCTGAGGCTGCACTTCGCACGATGGCTTCGGCCGCGAATGCGGAATTGATCCCGGCCATCTCTGTGTATGCCGCATTAGAAATGGTGCGCGACGGCTCAGCAGACCAAGCACTCGTGCCAATGGAAAACTCCGTTGAAGGATCAGTGCCACTGACCCTAGATGAGTTATCGACCGACGGCGGTTTGGTGATTGTTGACGAAGTTGTGTTGGCCGTGACCTTCTCTTTGGTTGTGCCCCGTGGAGTTTCACTGACATCCGTTGCACGAATCGCAACTCATCCGCATGCCCATGCTCAGGTGCGCGGTTGGCTAAGCGCAAACTTGCCAGAAGTTGTTGTGTTGCCTGCACTTTCCACAGCAGG
>WLNQ01000168.1 GCA_009699705.1 Actinomycetota bacterium
AATATAAAAGACACCCCCGGTGGCCATGGCCCCGGGCACTTCTCTTTTATATTGCTGTGTGTATTTATGCGTGCGAGGCTTCGTAACGCTGACGGTATTCGGCCTTTGATGTCTCCTTGGTATCTACATCTGTTGCAAGTGAGCGCAGTGCACCAACAGTTGCTTGATCCCTTGGGGTGTGCTTGAACGGATCCCAGTCGTAAAAATTGGCCACATTCTCATGCGTGATCATGTTAATTTCCGCATCGCTGCAGTCTGCTCCCTGAAGTTCTTTCAGTAACAGTTCTGGTGAATAAGGCCACGTGCAATCGGAGTGTGGGTAGTCACATTCCCAAGCGATGGTGTGGGTGCCGTAGCGCTCGCGGGTGAGTAGCGCAGTTGGCTCGGTGATGAAGGCACCCAAGAAGTTATCTTTCCAAACCTGGGTTGGTGTCTTGCCCTTTGGCAAGGAATCAAGATGCGTCCATGAATGGTTAATCATGTGACGGTCCATGCGATCAAGCAGGAACGGAATCCAGCCGAGTCCACCCTCGCTCATGGCAAATTTGATGTCGGGGATGCGCTTCAGTACGCCACTGGTGAGCAAGTCGGATGCCGCAATAGTTGAAACAAGAGCTGCGAGAATCACGATGTCGTCAGGGAGAACTTCCGCAGGACGCTTGATCAAACCAAAGCCACCACCGATGTGCATCGATGCAACCATGCCGGTGTCGACAAGTGCTTTGAAGATTGGATCCCAATAGCCAGAAGCGAATGTTGGCATTCCTACGCCGTAAGGGGTCTCGGGCATTGTGACCGAACGACAGCCGACTTCCTTCTTCGAAAGACGATGAATTTCTTTCACAGACTCATCTACATCAAAGAAAGGGAGAATGCCCATCGGGATGAAACGGCCCGGATATGCACCGCAGAGATCATCGATCAGATAATCGTTGTAAGCCTGAATCGCCGCGAGTGACAATTTCTTGTCAGGCAAGTTTGCAAGGTGTGTACCGGCGAAACCGGGGAATGTTGGGAAGTTCATTCCGGCGAGAACGCCATTGACGTTCATGTCGCGTACACGCTGATGGATGTCGTGCGTTCCTGGACGCATCTCGGCTAAACCAGTGGGATCAAAATTCCACTCTTCTTTTGGCCAAGAGACGACTGCGCTGAGCCCTGGGCTGCCAACGGCAACTCCCTGAAACATCCAAGCATCAACAGCTGGATTGTCGGGGTGCTTGACCAGCTTAGGCGCCTGATCTTTCAAGCTTTCTGGGAAATGCTTTTCGAAGGTGTCGGCAGCTTCGATGATGTGATCGTCGACGCTTACAAGCACCATGTCATTGATGTTCATTTACTGTCCCTCTCCAAATTCCGGTGAATTACGGAAATACTTTCGATAAGGGGACTTTGCCTTGACATGACCAGTCGTGCTTAGGGCCATAAGTCCCATTTCGGGTACCCCAAAGTCACCACTTTGGTAAAAGCGCGTAAGCGGGAAAAACAGGCATGACAAGCCGACGAAAAAAAAATGTGGCCCGCTGACGAGGAGTCAGCGGGCCACATTTGATGTGGATGTGAATTATGCGAGTGCTGCCAAGAAACGGCGGCGGTATTCATCCTTGGATGTTTCAGCGATATCGACATCCGTAGAGAGTGAACGAAGGGCGCCAACTGAAGCCTGATCCTTAGGAGTGTGCTTGAAAGGATCCCAACCAAAGAATCGCGAAGAGTTCTCCCACGTGATCATGTCGATTTCACGATCTGAACAGCCAGCAGCAAGCAATTCCTTGTGCAGGAGTTCTGGTGAATACGGCCATGTGCAATCGGAATGTGGATAGTCACATTCCCAAGCAATGGTCTCAACTCCGTAGCGTGCGCGAGTCAAGAGCGCCGTTGGCTCAGTAATAAAGCAAGCCAAGAAGTTCTTCTTCCACACTTCAGTTGGGCTCATTCCCTTTGGTAGGGAATCAAGGTGTGTCCATGAATGGTTAATCATGTGACGGTCCATGCGATCAAGCAGGAACGGAATCCAGCCGAGTCCACCTTCACTCATGGCGAACTTCATGTCAGGGAAGCGCTTGATTACGCCGCTCAACATGATGTCCGTAGCTGCAACTGTAGAAACAAGAGCCGCAAGAATCACGATGTCATCGGGAAGAGTGGAAGCCGGGCGTTGAATCAATCCAAAGCCGCCGCCGATATGCAAACTTGCAACCATGTTGGTGTCGACCATTGCCTTGAAGATTGGATCCCAGTGACCGGAAGCAAAGTCAGGCTGACCAATGCCGTAAGGAGTCTCGGGCAGGGTGAGCGATACACAGCCCTTCTTCGCAAGTCGATGAATTTCTTTTACAGATTCGTCAATATCGAAGAACGGGATGATGCACATAGGAATAAAGCGACCTGGATACGAGCCAACGAGTTCATCCATCAGGAAGTCGTTGTAAGCCTTCACTGCAGCTAGGGCAAGTTGCTTATCCGGCATAGCGGCAAGGTGTGTTCCTGCGAAACCAGGAAAGGTTGGAAAGTTCATTCCAGCGAGTACACCGTTGACGTTCATGTCGCGCACGCGCTCATGGATGTCGTATGTTCCCGGACGCATTTCAGCTAGCCCAGTTGGCTCAAAACCCCACTCTTCTTTTGGCCATGAAACGACGGCTCCAAGGCCGCCAGTAAATGATGCCGTCCCCTGAAATTCCCAGCGGTCGATGGCGGGATTCTCTGGGTCTTTGATGAGTTTGGGTGCCTGGTCCTTGTACTTGGCCGGCATGTGATTATCGAAAGTAGTTGGAGACTCGATGATGTGATCATCGATACTCAAAAGAATCATGTCGTTGAGATTCATAAACAACCTTTCTGGTGGATGCAGGGAATAATGTGGGACTTAACTACTCCACGGTAAGACTTTCGATAGACCTCGACAAGCACTTTCCGATTAGTCCTATTCGCACTATTCCTCAATGAAAGGCTCCGCCATGGATCTGCAACTGACAGGCAAACGAGCATTAGTTACTGGCAGCAGCAGCGGAATTGGCTCTGGTATTGCTCAGGAACTGGCTGCAGAGGGTGTTCTAGTGGTTGTACATGGACGTAACGTTGAGCGGGCCAATGCTGTGGCGGAGAAAATTACTGCAGCGGGCGGTAAGGCAGCCGTAGCGATCGGTGATCTCTCAACCAACGAAGGTGCAGCAGCGGTCGCAGAGGCCGCCCTAGCAGCCTTCGGGGGAATCGATATCTTGGTGAACAATGCTGGTGGCAGTTTTGATACGCCTGACCCTTCCTTTTTTAGTGTGAGCCCAGAAGCAATGATGGCCACTTACCAGGGCAACACCATTGCCGCTTTTCGACTCATTCAGGCGCTCGCGCCTGCAATGAAGGAACGTGGATGGGGACGAATCATCAATATTGCGACGGCCGCTGCTGTCACCCCAACGTCAGCTCAGCCGGACTACGGCCCAGCTAAGGCTGCCATGGTGAATATGTCGTTGGGTCTTTCCAAGACTCTGCGCATGACAGGTGTCACCGTCAACTGTGTTTCGCCAGGAATGATTCGCACCGAGGGCTTAATGGAATTTCTTGGCAACTTCGCTCAGAAGCGGGGCTGGGGAGACGACGTACCAAAG
>WLNQ01000169.1 GCA_009699705.1 Actinomycetota bacterium
AACATCGGAGAGGCGACCACAACTGCAGCCGTTTCGCCATCGGCCACAACTTCGCCATCGGCAAGAACTACGACACGCGTTGCAACCTCAGCGGCAAGTTCGACATCATGCGTTGCCAAGATGATCGCGTGCCCAGCTTGCGCCAGATTGCGTAAAACATCAACCAAGCGAACCTTTGTTGGGTAGTCCAAGCCTCGTGTTGGCTCATCAAGCAGGAGCACAGGAGGTCGCGCAGCTAACACAATTGCGAGTGCAAGAAGAAGTCGTTGACCTTCGGAAAGATCGCGGGGATGGGTGTCATCGCGAATCTCTGAAGCAAGCGAAGAAAGAAGTGCTCGAGTAGTTCCTGCATCAACTTTGGCATCACGATCAGCAGCACGACATTCAGCACCGACACTCGTAGCTTCTAAAAGATCACCAGGTGTTTGTGGCACAAGACCCACACGCGTAAGGAGTTCAGCGCCTTTGAGTGTTCGAGGATCCAAGCCCGTAATCGTGATAGTTCCTGCAGTAGCTGCCCGAAGCCCGACGATGGCGTTAAGTAACGTTGATTTGCCTGCCCCGTTGCGACCCATGAGGGCAATAACTTCGCCACTGTGAACGTGAAGACTCACACTTTTCAAGGCTGTGTGCGGTCCATAGCGAACGGTGAGGTCTTTGGCGTGTACGAGTTCAGTTTCAAAATCGCCATGTGAAATCACGCGCTGTGGTGGAATCTGCCCGACGAGAAGTTCTCGGAGCGGACCTGCGACCCGGCGAGCATCGCGAACACTGAGCGGGAGTGGATTCCATCCGGCAATGCGTCCGAGTTCAACAA
The DNA here is from genome assembly GCA_009699705.1 of Actinomycetota bacterium. Taxonomy (GTDB): domain Bacteria; phylum Actinomycetota; class Actinomycetes; order S36-B12; family S36-B12; genus UBA11398. The sequence continues at coordinate 818 of WLNQ01000169.1, forward strand.
CTGGCGGGGCGATTGGAGCCTCGCGCATCATTTCTTGTGGTGTACCAATGACCAGTGGTTGCGCATCTCCGGGCACGATGATCACTCGGTCGGCGTATTGAATAACGCGTTCAAGGCGATGTTCTGCCATCACCACAGTAATTCCTAGGTCATGGACGAGCCGCTGCAGAGCGGAAAGGATTTCTTCGGCTGCTGCCGGGTCCAATGCTGAGGTTGGCTCATCCAGCACCAGCACCTTTGGGTGTGAGGTGAGGACCGCTCCAATCGCAACGCGTTGTTGTTGTCCTGCCGACAACGTCATGACGGGGCGGTAGCGAAGATCATTGAGTCCAAGCAGGTCAAGGGTTTCCTCGACTCGTCGGCGCATCACTTCGCTGCTGAGTCCTAAGCATTCCATTCCGAACGCGAGTTCTTCTTCAACTGTGTCAGCAACAAAAGCGCTAGCGGGATCTTGCGGCACGACGCCTACAAGATCTGCCAAGTCGCGAGGTGGATGAGTGCGCGTATCTCGACCATCGATGAGAACCCGACCGCTCAAAGTGCCGCCGGTGAAGTGTGGAACAAGCCCGTTGATTGCTTGCAAAAGTGTCGTTTTGCCGCTGCCGGTGCGACCGACGACAAGCACGAGTTCGCCTTCTTCAAGTTGCAGATTGATATCCCGCAAGATTGGTTGAGCTTGATCGGTGTAAGTAATGGAGACGTGTTCAAACCGGATCATGCAGCTACCTCAATTTCGGTAGGGAGATCTTGAGTAGGGGTGATGAAGACCCTAGGTAATGGTGGCGCGACCAACGCTGGAGTGAGTGCGATCGCGAGTCCGAGAACGGCAAGGATTGGCAGGGCAGGCCACGTTGGTGGATCTGAAGGAGTTGCCATCTGAAAGGGCGCGAGCCAGGTGGCCAAAATAAAAGTACCCACAGCAAAAACTCCGGACAGTGCGATAAGCCACTCTGGTAACCACCATGGATCTGGTCGATAGCGCGATCTGATCGCTGTCTTTGCTGACCAAGTAATCGCAATCAGACTGGCGATAAGCCCGGCTGCAAGCGTTGGGGTGGACAAGAACCACGGGGAGCCGGAGGCAACGAGCCCGTAGGTGCCAAAGCAGGCACACATAAGACCACCGATGAGTAGTGCCGCTGTTAGTCGTTGCTGGGACGCGCTGTTGGTGTTCCGGCGACCGTATCCGCGCGAGTCCATCGCTGCAGCCAAAGTGACGGAACGTTCGAGGGCACCTTCAAGCACGGGCATGGCCGCGCCCGCGATTGCGCGCGGTCCTTTGGTGACCCGCCCACGAAGGTGACGAGCAGATTGCACTCGAGTGACGTCTGCCACGAGTTGAGGTGTGAATGTCAGTGCTACGACAACACTGACGCCAACTTCATACAGCGCTGCAGGAATGGATTTAAGTAACCGACTGGGCGAGGCAAGCGAGTTTGCTGCTCCGACGCAGATGATGATCGTTGCAAGGCGAAGCCCGTCGTAAAAAGCAATCAGGATGCTCTCCAGCGTGACAACTCCGCCAAGTCGAACGCCAGCCATCCAACTAGGTAGTGAAATGCTAGGAAGGGTAAACAGCGTTGTGGTGCCTAGGGCCGCTGCGAAAAGAATTTGGATTCCCACGCGAATCACGATGATCGCGATGCCGAGTTTGATGAAGAAGACAAAAGAACGAGCCCATGGCGCATCAGGCTTTCGAGCTGCGACGACAACAGCAGCCACCGCAATGATGAGCGCGAGCACGATCGGATTCAGGGTGCGGCTTGCGGCTGCGGCCAGACCCAGAGCCCACACCCACCAGGCGCCAGGGTGAAGCCACCGCGCATGTGCGAGGTTGCCGCAGGCTAAGGCCGCTTTCATGTGCGCTTCCTAAGTTTCCAAATGAGTCCACCTAATGCACCGATGAACAGGGCGCCGACGATGAAGGGGAAGGGACTAGAACTGTCAGAAGTTGGGACGGTGACGGTGGCATCCATGGCGCTGGATTGCATCGCTGATTCGTCGACTACTTCAGCACACTCTTGGCGGGGGTAATTGTTGATCGCGCAGATAAGACCGTTGTCAGTGCGCACTGGTTGAGCTTGTCGCAAAACGTCGTAGCCATTCGCGCTCTCTTGAATTTGCACGCATTGCGTAAAGACTGCTCCGGGAGATTCACCGCGGGGGGCATGTTGCTTGAGTCCAGGGTCGATAACGAGTGCGACGCGCTTCATGCCTGCTGGTGCAGTTTCGTTCGCGCAAATCATTGCGAATGCTGTTGAAGCCGTGAATTGTGGAGTCATTGTTTGGTCGGCGCGGCTCGAAGAAATTCCAAACCGCCAGCCCTCAACGCTGCCATTGGCTGGGGTTGTCGAAGCCGGCCCCGCCTGAGCAAACATCCATTGCGAGTTTGAAACCTGCCAGTAAGTCCAGTAGCGATAAGCAGTAGTCGCCGAAGCTGTACTCGCGAAAAGTAACGATGCGTACACGCCAACTACTGCCAGCACCAAAGTGCTGACTGTTCGTTGACGTGTACGCATCCCAAGCCCTACTTAGTGATCGAGTTCAGCAAGTTGGCGACCAGATCGCTCTTCTGGGAACCAAATGCTTGTGGATTCTTTCCGGTGAGTCCAGCAATCATGATCAAGCCCGAACCTGCCGCCGCCTTAAATTTGGC
>WLNQ01000017.1 GCA_009699705.1 Actinomycetota bacterium
AATCCATTTTGTGAATGTGAAAGTTGCACCAGCCAAAGAGAGTCCGGTAATGCGCGCGCCTCAAGCGCAGCATTAATCGACGACTGCGTACTTATTGACTGGGGGCCAAACCTTGGTCACGCCGCTAGTCGCAATCGCATTTCGATGAAGAACATTCAGCATGTGTTCTTCACTCACGGTCATCCAGATCACCTAGCACCAGATTTTTTACTGTGGCGTTCGTGGATTCAAGACTTAAAAACCCTGCACATCTGGGGACCACCCATGGCTATCGCCCGCTTTGAGCACTGGGTGATCGACGATGCTCCGGTGGTATTTCATGTCATCGCACCTGGCGACGAATGCATCGCACGCACAACAGCAGGCAACGTCATCGTGCAAGTATTAGAAGCCGCGCATGGGCACGGAAACGGTGATGTGTTTGCTGACGAAGCTGTTCTTTTTGACATCACGAGTGTTGACGGAGATCGCTTGCTCTATGCCAGCGATACCGGTCCCCTGAAAAATTACACAGTCAGCGACGTTGCCGATCGCAATTTCAATGTGGTGCTCATTGAAGAGACCTTTGGAAATACAACTGACCACGGCACGGGTCATCTCGATCTCGTAACCCTGCCAAAAACCCTAGATTTGCTGCGCAAGGCTGGGGCGATCACGGCTGAAACAGATGTGATCGCCTTTCACCTCAGCCACCACAATCCACCAGAACAGCAACTAGTTCAAGAGCTTTCTTTGCATGGTGTGCGCATTGTTGATGACGGTGCCGTGATTGACACTCGGTCATCACGCACTCAACGCACGCTGATTATCGGCGGTGCACGATCAGGTAAGTCAACCTATGCAGAACAGCTCGCGGCACATTACGACGAAGTTACTTACGTCGCCACGGGTGGAACCAGAGAAGGTGATGAAGAGTGGCAATCCAGAGTTGCCCTGCACCAGTCGCGTCGCCCGAACACCTGGAGCACACTCGAGACCACCGATCTCATTTCTGCCATCCGCCAAGGTTCACACCTGCTTCTTATTGATTGCATCAGCATGTGGCTGACCTACGCCCTAGATGAGTCAGATGCCTGGAATCAAGACCCTGCAGTTGCCGCAACAGCTGTTGCAAAAGTTGAAGTCAAGATTGATGAACTGGTTTCTGCCGTTCGCCAGTCCCCCACCGATCTCATCTTGGTGAGCAACGAGGTCGGCCAAGGGGTCGTGCCCGCAACCGCATCTGGGCGCTTGTATCGAGACTTACTTGGCATCACGAACGCAAAACTCGCACAGGTCTGCACTGAATCCACCTTCATGGTGGCGGGTCAGGCGCTGCCACTTTCTTTCGTGAGCCCACTTTTAGGCAAGGAACTGTGATGACAGATATCCCAACCGTTGAACTTCCAAACGAAGAAATGCGCGATGCCGCCTTTGCTCGGCACCTTCGATTGACCAAGCCAACAGGTGCGCTTGGTCGACTCGAGCCCTTGAGCGCTTGGGTGGCTGCAGTGCAGGGCACGTGCCCGCCGCGGCAATTTTCGCAGCCAACGGTTGTCGTGTTCGCGGGCGATCACGGCGTTGCAAGGACTGCACGGACTTCGGCATACCCGCCCGAAGTAACGGCTCAAATGGTGTTGAACTTCGTCAGTGGTGGCGCCGCAGTCAACGTCTTTGCTCGACAGGCAAATGCGACTGTGCGAGTCGTGGATATCAGTGTTGATGCTGATGCCAACTACGTCAGCGACATCGCGCCTTCAGTTGTTGAGCACCGAATTCGCAGAGGTAGCGGTTCCATTGATCGCGATGATGCCTTGACCATTGATGAAGCCCAGCAGTCATTCGATCTAGGTCGAAGAATTGCCGACGAAGAAATCGATCGGGGCGCTGACATTCTGATTCCCGGCGATATGGGCATTGGCAACACCACACCTGCAGCAACACTGATCGGGTTGCTGACCAATCTTGATGCGGCAAAAGTCACCGGACTAGGAACGGGCATCGACGACGCCGCTTGGATGCGCAAGTGCGCAGCTGTTCGCGATGCAATGCGCAGGGGTAGGCCACACATTGCTGAGCCGTTGATGTTGTTGGCAACTGTGGGCGGTGCCGACTTTGCTGCGATGACTGGTTTCATTTTGCAGGCTGCCATCCGTCGCACGCCCGTCATTCTTGATGGCACGATCTCCGGTGCCTGTGCAATGGTCGCCGATCGCATGGACTATCGAGCCAAGCAATGGTGGGTTGCAGGTCATCAATCAACCGAACCAGCCCATCGGGCAGCGCTGCATCATCTGGATTTGGAGCCAATTCTGGATTACGAACTTCGACTAGGCGAAGGCACTGGAGCAGTTCTCGCTCTGCCAATTCTTCAAGCTGCGATTGCGATACTCGCTGAGATGGCGACCTTTGATGAAGCTGGGGTCAGCGACCGAGATGTCTAACGCTCTGCGCTTGGCCATCGGAACTTTTACACGAGTTCCTGTTCCGCCGCCCGACGTCATCAATCGACTCATCGGTGGTCAGGCAATGGCCCTGGCACCGTGTATTGCTGTTGTCCTTGCATTGGTGTGTGGTGTGCCGCTCTTGGGCTGGCAGACGCAGATTCCGCACGCTCTGCTTGCCACTCTCAGCATTGCGATCTTGGCCTGGATCACTCGCGGTTTGCACCTGGATGGCTTAGCGGATGTTGCAGACGGGCTGGGAAGCAATAAGCCACCAGAGCAAGCCCTAGCAATCGCTCGGAAATCTGACATCGGCCCATTTGGGGTACTGACGCTCGCCTTCACCCTGTTGATTCAGGTCTTTGCACTCACAGCCTGTCTTGATCACGGCAATGGTTATCTCGCATTTATTGCTGCCGTTTTTGTCAGTCGCATCGGTCTGACTTGGGGCTGCATACAAGGTTGGCCTGCAGCACGAGCAGATGGACTTGGTGCCGTTGTTGCTGAAACCCTGCCAATCGCGGTGCCTATCATCTGGACTGCGCCGGCTCTGATTGGGAGCTACTTTGTCTTTGGAGCTCTTGGCATGGCCGCGATCACTGCCGGAATCATTTCCGCACTAATGCTGTTTGTGCTTTGTAGGAAACGATTTGGTGGCGTGACCGGTGATGTCTTCGGCGCAGCCATTGAAATCTCTATGACAGCAACCTTGCTCGTGTTGTTGCTAGCGAACTGAAGAATTCACAAATGGCAGCCTAACCACACCGAAACGAATGGCTTTCCCGCGCACGTCAACGAGAACCTCACTGCCCACTTCAATGTCAGCGTTCAACAATGCCAAGGCGATGCCCTGCTTCAAAGTCGGCGAGAAGGTTCCACTCGTAATATCTCCAACCGCATCACCGGCGAGCTCCAAGTTTTCAATTGAGAACACATGCATATGAGCGCGTGGAATACCTCGTTCAATTGAAATCAACCCACGCAGTCTGCGCTTTGGCCCTGCTTCGCGTTGCGCGACGAGAACTTCACGTCCCTGAAACTCTGGCTTATCCCAACCCACAGCCCAACCAAGGCCCGCCTCAACGGGTGAGATGTCTTGAGCGATGTCTTGTCCGTGTAGCGGATATCCCATTTCGAGGCGCAAAGTGTCTCGCGCGCCAAGACCTGCCGCAGTGATTCCTAGCGACTCGCCTTTTTCAAGCAATGCGTCCCAGACTGAACCGAGAATTACGTTGGGAACGACCAGCTCAAATCCAACTTCACCTGTGTAGCCGCTGCGGCACACAATCACAGGCTCACCACGATGACTGGAGCGCACCATCGACATGTAATCGTGATCTGCAGGTAACCCGAGTGCCTCCACTACCTTGCGACTGTTTGGTCCCTGAACCGCGATGATTCCGTGATCGTCGTGGTGATCATCGATGGTTACTGATTCTGGGGCAACTGCTCGAAGTGCAGCGACAACTGTTGCAGCGTTGGACGCATTTGGCACCATGAAGACTTCATCTGCCGACCACTTATAAACAATGAGGTCATCAATGACTCCACCAAATTCGTTGCACAACATCGTATACTGAGCCTGACCGTCGTTGATCCGATTGAGGTCGTTGGTGAGTACTGAATTAAGGAAATCTGCGGCGCCGGAGCCATGAATACGCACCTTGCCCATATGGGAAACATCGAAGATCCCCACTGCTCCACGAACGGCCTGGTGCTCTACTAAGACACCTGTGTACTCAATGGGCATATCCCAACCACCGAAATTGGCAGTTTTGGCGCCAAGGGCAATATGACGGCTATGGAGCGGAGTCTCGCGCAGTGGTGAATTCACTGCATGACCGTAGCGGTTTATTGATCGCAAGATTCCGGCACTGCCCGCCCACAGACGAGGCTAGGCTTGTTCCATGACGCTGACTTTGGCAACAACCCAGTCCTCAACCACAACCTGCGACGCATTGATCGTGGCCCTGATGCCCAAAGGCAAGACAGGTTTGGAACTTGCTACGCATGGCATCACTGCAGCGCAAAGCGCCAAGTTGTTGGCAGCTCTCAAGGCACTAGGTGCAACCGGCCGATCAGGTGAAGTCACCAAGGTCACGGGAATCACTGGGATCAAGGCTGAAGTCGTCGTTGCGGTCGGGGTTGGCGACCTTCGCAAGAAGGTCAACCTTGATCAGATCGGCGCTGGGCTAGGAAACGCCATCCGTGCGCTTGCTGGCACCAAGAAGGTCGCGATTGCCTCCCCACCTGAAGCAGATCTCCTTCGAGCTACCGCACTGGGTGCGGCTCTCGGTGCCTATTCGTTTACTGCATTCAAATCAGACCCGACCAAAGCGCCTGCTCCCGTGTCAAGCATTGTGCTGCTCGTTCCAGCACCTGCCACGGCAGAGCAGAAAGCAATCGTCGCGGAAATTAATGTCATCGCTGCTGCAGTCAACTTGAGTCGCGACCTGGTGAACACTCCCCCTAATGCTTTGGCTCCTGCTGATCTTGCAGCGCAAGCCAAGCACGCAGTTTCCGCGCTTCCTGTCAAGGTCACGATTTGGGACGAAAAAGCGTTGAAGCGTGATGGTTGTGGCGGCATCTTGGCCGTTGGCCAGGGCTCAGCGAATCCACCTCGCTTGGTGAAAATGGAATACGCCCCTCGTGGTGCCACCGTAAAACTGCACATCGTTGGCAAGGGCATCACTTTCGACACCGGTGGCATTTCCATCAAACCAGCTGCCGGTATGGATGAGATGAAAGGCGATATGGGCGGCGCAGCGGCAATTGTTGGAGCGATGCAGGCAATTGCCACTCTCGGTCTCAACATTAAGGTCACGGGCTGGATTCCATCCGCGGAAAATATGCCAAGCGGTACTGCCCAGCGTCCCGGCGATGTCATCACCATGTTTGGTGGCAAAACTGTGGAAGTTCTCAACACTGATGCTGAAGGTCGACTAGTTCTCGCCGATGCACTTGGTATGGCAGCCCTTGAAAAGCCGGACCTCATCATTGACGCGGCGACTTTGACCGGCGCCCAGCGCGTGGCTTTGGGTTCACGTCTGGCCGGAGTCATGGCAAACGACGATGAATCCCGCGCTTTGGTGTGCCAAGCCGCAGAACTTGCCGGCGAATCCATGTGGCCGATGCCGCTTCCCGAAGACCTTCGACCATCCATCGATTCCGCAACAGCAGATATTGCCAACATTGGTGATCGCTTTGGCGGCATGCTCTCAGCCGGTATTTTCCTCAAAGAATTCATCCCTGAAGGTCAAAAGTGGGTCCATATCGACATCGCCGGACCATCTTTTAACGACAAGGGCGCGTACGGCTACACGCCAAAGGGTGGAACAGGCTCAGCCGTTCGCACCTTCGTGCAGGTGGCCAAGAACCTTGCGGCAGAATAGGCACAAGTTGCCAACCTCAAGGTCGGTAAATTTTGGTATCTCTGACAGGAGTTTCTGTGGCTGACGCTGACCTCGTGATCCTTGGTGGCGGCAGTGGCGGATACGCCTGTGCTCTCCGCGCTTCCGAATTAGGCATGAGCGTGATTCTTATCGACAAAGATAAGTTGGGCGGTACCTGCTTACATCGCGGTTGTATTCCAACCAAGGCCTTGCTGCACGCGGCTGAAGTCGCCGACACGGCGCGCGAGAGCGAACAATTTGGTGTTAACGCCACCTTGCACGGGATCGATATGGTCAAGGTCAATGAGTATCGCGACGGTGTCGTTGGCCGCCTCTACAAAGGCTTGCAGGGCTTGGTCAAGAGTCGCAAGGTGCAGTTCGTTGAGGGTGCTGGTCGCCTCGTTGGGCCAAAGACCGTCGAAGTTAATGGTCAGCAATACACCGGAACCAATGTTGTTCTTGCGACCGGTTCGTATGCGCGTTCCCTTCCTGGCTTGGAAATCTCAGGACGCATCATGACATCGGATCAGGCTTTGAATCTTGATTACATTCCACAGCGCGTCATTGTTTTAGGTGGCGGAGTCATTGGCGTTGAATTTGCCAGTGTCTGGAAGTCATTCGGGTCCGAAGTGACCATCATCGAAGGTCTACCACATCTGGTTCCTAACGAAGATGATGCTGTTTCAAAGCAACTCGAACGCGCATTCCGCAAGCGTGGGATCAACTTCTCTGTCGGTACTCGCTTCGCGTCGGCGACACAAGATGATTCTGGCGTGCAGGTCACGCTCGAAGACGGTAAAACTTTTGATGCTGATCTGTTGCTCGTTGCAGTGGGTCGCGGACCAAACGCAAGTGACATGGGCTTCGAAGAACAAGGCATTGCGATGGAACGCGGATGGGTGCTCGTCAATGAGCGGCTGCATACCAACATCGAAGGCGTCTTCGCCGTTGGTGACATCACCCCAGGTTTGCAGCTTGCCCATCGTGGCTTCCAACAAGGAATCTTTGTGGCCGAAGAAATCGCAGGGCTTCGTCCAGTCGTGATTGCTGACGTCAATATTCCCAAGGTGACCTACTGCGAGCCTGAGGTTGCAAGCGTTGGCCTAACTGAAGCGCAGGCACGTGCGGAACACGGCGACAACATCTCCGCATATGAGTACAACCTCGGTGGCAACGGCAAGAGCCAGATTTTGGGCACAACCGGTTTCATTAAAGTTGTACGCATTACAGACGGCCCAGTCGTAGGCATCCACATGGTTGGATCTCGAATGGGTGAACAAATAGGTGAAGCACAACTGATCGTGAACTGGGAAGCACATCCAGAAGATGTGGCAGTTCTTATTCATGCACATCCAACGCAAAACGAAGCAATGGGCGAGGCACACCTTGCTCTTGCCGGCAAACCGCTACACGCACACGCCTGATCAACACTTAACGATCCGCACAACGGATCATCGAAGGGGAGTCGAGTCACCATGTCGGTTTCAGTAACGATGCCACAACTTGGCGAAAGCGTCACAGAAGGAACAGTCACCCGCTGGCTAAAGCAAGTTGGCGATACTGTGGCCGCTGACGAGCCACTTCTCGAAATTTCGACTGACAAGGTTGACACCGAGATCCCTTCACCAGTTTCAGGCGTTCTGCTGGAAATTCGCGTGCTTGAAGACGGCGTTGTTCAGGTTGGCGCCGAACTTGCTGTCATCGGCGCTGCGGACGAAGTCGCCGCTGATGCGCAAACACAGCCGGCAGCCCCAGCTGTTGCTGCAGCACCTGAACCAGTAGCCGCGCCAGAACCTGTCGTTGTCGCTCCTGTTCCTGCACCTAAGGCTGCAGCACCGGTCGTTGCTGCTCCCCCCGCCGCACCTGCCTCCACCCAGGTAGACGCCACTGTTGATGTCACGCTGCCGCAACTCGGCGAGAGCGTCACAGAAGGCACCGTCACCCGCTGGCTAAAGCAAGTTGGCGAGACCGTCACTGTTGATGAACCACTCGTAGAAATCTCGACGGACAAGGTCGACACCGAACTTCCCGCTCCCGCGACTGGCGTGCTGCTGTCGATCAATGTTGCCGAGGATGCCACCACTGAAGTTGGCTCAATTCTTGGAGTGATTGGCGTAGGCGCAACTGCTGGTGCACCTGTAGCTGCCGCCCCAGTTGTCGTTGCCCCAGTTGTCGTTGCCCCAGTTGTTGCTGCGCCTGTCGTTGCAGCACCCGTCGTTGCAGCACCCGTTTCGACTCTTTCAGGACCTCGAGCTATCGAAGATGACTCATATGTCACTCCGCTTGTTCGCAGACTCGCAGTTCAGAGCGGCGTTGACCTGTCGACGGTCACTGGCACAGGCGTTGGTGGACGCATCCGTAAACAAGATGTGGCAGCAGCTGCAGAAGCTAAGGCTGCAGCAGTTCCAAGCGCTGTTGCTCCTGATGCACCAAATCAGGCTGCGCCCAAAGCCACTGCCCCAGTTGCCGTGTCACCGCTACGCGGTCGAACCGAGCCTCTCTCGCGGCTTCGTAAAGTCATTGCAGAACGCATGGTTGAGTCGCTGCAAATTTCAGCACAACTCACCAGCGTTGTAGAAGTAGATGTCACACGTATCGCCAATCTTCGCAACAAAGTCAAGGGAGCTTTCGAATCACGCGAAGGTGTCAAACTCACGTTTTTACCTTTTATTGCTAAAGCCTCAGTTGAAGCGCTTAAGCAATTCCCAATGGTGAACGCCTCAATTGATATGGCCGCAAGCACCATCACCTATCACGACACCGAGAACCTCGGTATTGCCGTTGACACCGAACGCGGTTTGCTTGTTCCGGTCATCCGCAATGCAGGCGACCTCAATATTGCTGGTTTGTCTCGAAGCATCTCTGACATTGCAGACCGCACACGATCGAGCAAAGTGCTGCCTGACGAGCTCAGCGGCGGCACTTTCACGATCACGAATACTGGTAGCAGAGGCTCACTCTTTGACACACCAATTGTTAATCAACCACAGGTTGCGATCTTGGGTACTGGTGCCATTGAGAAGCGTCCCGTCGTCGTGCCAGATTCAACAGGTCAAGATGTCATCGCGATCCGATCGATGATGTATCTCGCTTTGTCATATGACCACCGTGTTGTTGATGGGGCGGACGCCGCTCGATTCTTAGTTGCGATGAAGAACCGGCTCGAAGAGGGTTCATTCGAAGCCGAACTCGGTCTGTAAATCTCGATCATGAAAGTTGCAATCACTGGAGCCTCAGGACTTATTGGTTCGGCTCTTGTCCCACATCTACACGCTGAAGGTCACGAGGTTTACCGTCTAGTTCGTCGAACGGCCACTTCTTCCGACGAAATCTCGTGGGACCCCAGTACTGGCTTCGTTGATCTTGAAGCAATGCAAGGCATTGAGGGCGTTATTCACCTCGCGGGTGCGGGCGTAGGCGACCACCGCTGGAGCGACTCGTATAAGCAGGAAATTCTTAATAGCCGCGTCAAAGGCACCAACGCCATCGTGCGCGCCATGACACAACTGGATCCAAAGCCTCGCGTTTTGGTCAGCGGATCAGCCATTGGTTGGTACGGCGACACTGCTGATCGCGAAGTTGATGAAAGTGCGCCTGCGGGTACTGGTTTTCTCGCTGATGTGGTTCAAGCTTGGGAAGCTTCCACCACACCTGCCCAAGAAGCCGGAATCCGAGTAGTGCGTGCGCGAACTGGCCTTGTCGTAGCAAAAGACGGTGGTGCCTGGGCCCGATTGTTCCCACTGTTCAATCTGGGAGTGGGCGGCAAACTCGGTTCGGGCAAGCAGTACTGGTCTTGGGTTTCCTTGCGTGATGAAGTGAATGCACTTACTTTTTGTCTCAGCAATGAATCGATCAGTGGAGCAGTCAACATCACGGGGCCAACGCCAGGCACCAATGCTGAAGTCACCAAGGTTATGGGCCAGGTTATGGGTCGCCCAACGTTGCTTCCGGTCCCTGCCTTTGCACTGAACATCGCCCTTGGCGAGTTTTCATCAGAGGTTTTGGGAAGTACCCGAGTGCTTCCTCGCGCCCTAGAAGCCGCGGGTTTCACTTGGCAAGACCCCACCATTGAAGATGCGATCCGAACGGCCTGGCAGTCACGTTGAGTGCTGATGTTGTTGTCATCGGAGCTGGGCTAGCCGGGTTAGCCGCGGCACGACATCTGTGTGTTCACGGTGTCAATGTTGAGGTTCTTGAGGCAAGCAACCAGGTCGGTGGTCGCGTTCGAACCGACCACATCGACGGCCTCACGATGGATCATGGCTTTCAGGTGTACAACCCTTCTTATCCAGAAGCGGCCCGAGTTCTCGATCACAAGGCTCTTGACCTGCATCCACTCACTGCAGGTATCGGTATTCGACTTGGACCAAACCGACTGGCTCGACTCGGTGATCCTCGAAAAAACTTAGTGCTTGGTTTAGGCAGTCTTGGATTAGCCACAGGGTCTCCTTTATCCAAAGCAAAATTTGCTCGATATGCGATCGCGGCGGCTCGCTCACCTATTTCCGAACTTGAACAGCGACCCGATATCACTGCTGTCGCAGCCTTGGAAGCAGCGGGAATTGACTCACTGCTGCTAGATCGAGTGGTGCGACCATTTCTCACTGGCGTATTTCTTGAACCAGACCTCCTTACTTCCCGAAGATTCATGGATCTAGTGCTGCGTTCATTCGTGCGCGGAACCCCCTCGCTGCCATCAGCAGGAATGCAGTCAATCCCCGAACAACTTCATCAGGCCCTGCCTGCAGGAACGGTGCGATTGAACTGCGCCGTTGTCAAAGTCAATAACAAGTCAGTCACCACAACAGACGATGGTCGAGTTTCAACAAAGCTTGTCATCATCGCCACCGATCCCCTCACTGCGCAAACATTGATTCCAGGAGTAATCGCACCGGCCGGTCGCTCCGTCACCACTTGGTATCACCTTGCGGACACCGCGCCGGCAGCACTTGCTTTTGGCGACTCGCTGCTTCTCGTCGACGCTAACCAAAATGGGCCAGTGATCAACACCGTTGTCCTAACGTCAGCAGTTGCTTCCTACGCCAATCCAGGGCAAGTTCTCGTCTCTTCTTCGACTCTTGGTCTAGACACTTCAACAGGTGCCGCACAAGGCGTCAGAGACCATCTAGCTCGGCTTTACGGGGTAGCTACTCAGGGTTGGCAAGAAGTCGGCGTGTATCCCATCAAATATGCCCTGCCTGCAATGCAGCCCCCGTTTCAGATCCAGTCACCAATTGAATTTGGTCACACTCTCGTAGCCGGCGACCATCGCGATAGCGGTTCAATCCAGGGAGCAATGGTGAGCGGTCGTCGGACCGCACAGCGAGCGCTGGAATTGCTTGACTTACGATGAGCAATGTGGAAACAACACAATTGCACGTTCAACGCCTAGGTTTCGGTGCTGAAGCAGTTGACTACGTTCCCACCTGGGAATTGCAGCGAGAGATTCATGCAGGCGTTGTAGCAGGTTCCCGCCCCGACACAGTCTTATTACTTGAACACCAATCGGTATACACCGCCGGACGTCGTACCGAAGTTTTCGAACGTCCATTTGATGGCACTCCGGTGGTTGACGTAGACCGCGGTGGAAAAATTACGTGGCACGGACCAGGACAGATAGTTGGCTACCCAATTGTGAAACTCGTTGGCCGCCTTGATGTCATTGCACATGTTCGGCGACTAGAAAAAATGTTGATAGTTATTTGTGCCGATCTCGGTGTTCAAACCGCGCAAATAAAAGGACGCAGTGGCGTGTGGGTTAATGCTGACGATCGCGGACCTGAAAGAAAAATTGCAGCTATTGGTGTGCGCGTTGCAGAAGGCGTGACGATGCATGGCTTCGCACTGAATTGCAATTGCGACATGACTTGGTTTGATCGAATCGTTCCTTGCGGAATTAAAGATGCCGAAGTGACTTCACTCAGTCAGGAACTAGGACGCGATGTCAGTGTTCTAGAAGTCGTTCCCTACATCGAAAGAAACATTCACATGGTGCAACCGGAGGAGATCGCATGAGCGTTGATTCCATTTACGGTGGCGTGAACCCTGAAGGCAAACGCATGCTTCGTATCGAAGCACGCAATGCCCAAACACCAATTGAACGTAAGCCGAGTTGGATTCGCACAAAGTTGCGGACCGGGCCGGAGTATCTGCAAATCCGTGAGCTTGTGAAGTCAGAAGGCTTGCACACAGTCTGTCAAGAAGCCGGTTGCCCAAATATTTACGAATGCTGGGAAGACCGTGAAGCAACCTTCTTAATCGGTGGCGAGCAATGCACGCGCAGGTGCGACTTTTGTCAGATTGATACCGGCAAGCCTGGCCCTCTGGATCGTGATGAGCCGCGACGCGTTGCCGAATCTGTCCAAACCATGCAACTGCGCTACGCGACTGTCACTGGCGTGACGCGCGATGATCTTGACGATGAAGGTGCTTGGTTGTGGGCTGAGACGATCCGAAAGATCCGCGAACTGAATCCGACGACAAAAGTTGAAGTGTTGATTCCTGATTTCAGCGGCAAGCCTGAACTGCTCGCAGAGGTGTTTGCGGCTAACCCTGAAGTTCTTGCGCATAACTTGGAGACCGTGCCTCGCATTTTCAAACGCATTCGTCCGGCCTTTGATTACGACCGGAGTTTGGATGTCATCTCACAGGCTCGCGCCGCGAATATGGTGACGAAGAGCAACCTGATTCTTGGTATGGGTGAAGAAATAGTTGAGGTTGAGCAGGCCCTGCAGGATCTCTTTGATGCCGGATGTGAATTAATCACCATCACTCAGTACCTTCGCCCCACGAATCGGCATCATCCAGTTGAACGCTGGGTTCATCCCGACGAATTTGTGGCTTTAGCTGCCACCGCGACCGAGATCGGGTTTGCCGGCGTACTCAGCGGACCGCTTGTTCGCTCCAGCTACCGGGCTGGGCGCCTCTATGAACAGGCCATGGCCGCCCGCTAGCCCCGCGTCGCCTCGTAATCCTGGGCTATTACGATTCTCACATGACTTTATCGACCCTTGCTGGCGTCATGACGCTCAGTGCTGGCATCTCGACTTTCGCCATCTCGGGGGCTCAAGCCGGTCCAGCTCCACTCGTGATTGCCGTTGAAGCGCCACTTACCGGAGCCCAGGCTTCCAATGGCATCGATATGGCACGCGGCGTGCAGCTTGCTGTTGATCAAATAAATGCAACAGGTGGCGTCAAGGGTCGCAAAATCACCCTGATCAAACTTGATGACAAGGCCGACCCAGCATTGGCACTTAGCATGGTGACCGCTGCTCAAAAGGCAGGCGCGGTTGCCGTCGTCGGGCCATACAACTCATCCGTTGGTCTCATCAACCTTCCGAAGTACATCGCTGCAGGCATCACGCCGGTGCAAATGACTTCAACCGATCAGACCACTGGCATGGGTGTAACCATCCAGCCGAAGAACAGCCAGATTTCTCCAGTTGAGGTCGCTTACATCACTGGCCAAAAGGTCAAGAAAGTCGCGATGCTCGTTGATCCTTCTGACTACACAAAAGGCATGGCGGATCGCACTCAAGCTGCACTCACTGCCGCCGGAATAACTGTGACTACAACGCCTATCACTGAAGGCCAAGCAGATTACGCAACACCAGTGAAAACAGCATTAGCCACTTCTCCTGATCTTGTCTACGTCAGCACGTACTTCCCTGAAGGTGCAAAGATCGCTACGGCTCTTGCCACGGCTAACACCACAGCACAATGCTTCATGGGACTCGCCAACGTTGATCCCGCTTTTGTCACCGGTGCTGGTGTGGTTAACGCACAGCGTTGCAAGTTCAGCGGTGTACCTGCCGCTGCCCAACTTCCCACTGCAAAGCGCTTTGTCGTTGAGTTCACAAAGGCATTCAAGACTGAGCCAGGAGTGTGGGGCGTCTTCACTTATGATTCAACAAACCTCCTTGCCAGCGCAATTCGTGGCGCCGGCTCAACCAAGATCACACCAGTCCTGGCAAAGTTGAAGTCAGTTAAGAATGTGTCTGGCCAAACTGGCGCTATCACAATTGATCCCAAGACGGGGAACCGGACCAACGTTCCCGTATTCATCTTGAAAGTTAACGCCGCAGGAACTTTTCAAATTAGCTAGTCCGCCAGCGATGAAGGAACAACATGTTTAAGCGTATGCGTAAGTCGCTGTCAACGATTGCCCAGAACTGGGGCATGACCCAGAAGGTACATCGCCTTCTGGGCCTGGAGATCCTTGGATTCTTCCTCGCTGGCGCCGTTGTCGTTGGTGTCCCTGTTGCAATTTTCATCAACCTTCTCACTGCAATCTTGATTGCGATCCCTGCCGGGCTCGTTGCCTCCGTCTATTGGTTTAGCCGCAGAGCAATGTCTGCTGCCTACTCGCAGATTGAAGGCCAGCCTGGAGCAGCGGCAGCAGTTGCCCAGCAGATGCGCGGCGGTTGGCAAACCACGCCGGGAGTTGCGGTCAATAAGAACCAAGACCTCATTAGCCGCGTCGTCGGTAAGCCCGGGGTCATCTTGATCTCGGAAGGTGCGAGTAGCCGCGTCGTGCCGATGCTGGCTGCCGAACGCAAAAAAACTGCCCGCTGGGTTCCTGATGTGCCAATTTATGAGATCCAGATTGGCAACGAAGAAGGTCAAATCACGTTGGCCAAGTTGCAGCGTGCACTAAACAAGCTGCCTCGCAACCTTCGTGGCAGCGAAATCACCGAAATGCGTCGCCGCCTAGATGCCGTGAGCGCCGTTGGAGGTGGCATGCCGATCCCCAAGGGACCAATGCCGACAAGCTCGCGTTCAGTGCGTCGACAACGCGGCGCTTAGTTCGAGCGCTTTCGCAAAATAGCCACGCTGCCAATAGCGCGGTCATGTAGTCCTCGGCCATCAGAGTCAAAGACCACTGCAGGAATTACTAAACAAATTAATGCTGTGCGCACGATAATTCGCCACAGCATTAAGCGCTGACCATCGATGCCTATTACTTCAATGCGAAATAGCCGCTGCCCAAAGCTCGCCGCAACGAACCAAGTGAGCAAAGTGACTTCCAAGAAGAAGATTGCCAGCGGAAGGAATGGGGCCTCCCCTAATTCCAAGGCGGGCGCCAGTAACTTTGCCACGAGAAGGCATGCGAGCCAATCAATCACGAGAGCCCCGGCTCGACGACCCAAACTTGCCACTTCACCTGGTAATTCAACGCTCATTGCGGCACGGTACTGGGCGAGGGCGGCCTGACACCAACTGGGCCAGTACGTCACACAATTCTCACTAGGAGACGGGGTCCAGCCCCCCACGAAGGACGCATTACCCCGTGTGGAGTGGCTCACCTGGCTTGCATAGAACTTCACTACGCTTTGCTCGACGTCAAGGTGAAGGAGTTTTAATGAACTTGAACACAGTCCTGCTTGGAACTGATGGTCCAAAGGTGAGCGTTCAAGGCCTTGGCTGCATGGGTATGAGTGAGTTCTACGGTGACACGGATCAAGCTGCAGCGCTCGACACACTTGAAGCGACTAGGGAAATTGGACTCAATTTCTTGGACACCGCAGACATGTATGGCATTGGTGCCAACGAAGAGTTCTTAGCTCCGTTCATCAACAAACATCGCGAAGATGTGGTGATCGCAACGAAGTTCGGGATCCAACGCACAGCAACGGAACGTGGCCCTGTTTCAAATGATCCCGCGTATATTCGTCAAGCGTGCGATGCCAGTTTGAAACGCCTCAACATTGAGGTGATTGACGTGTATTACATGCATCGACGGGCTAGCGATGTTCCTCTCGCAGATTCAGTTGGCGCAATGAGCGAATTAGTCGCCGCTGGCAAAGTGCGCTACTTGGGCTTGAGCGAGGTCACGGGAGCAGAGCTTCGTGAAGCTGATGCCATCCACCACATCAGTGCCGTACAAAGCGAATGGTCAATCTTCAGCAGAGACGTTGAAATAAGCACGGTCCCCGCAGCGCGGGAACTCGGCACGGCACTTGTTGCCTACTCCCCGCTTGGGCGTGGTTTCTTAACGGGCGAGCTCACAAACTTCGGCGCTAATGATTTTCGCCAGTTTCACCCTCGCTTCAGCGGGGACAACGCAAAATCCAACTTCGAACTCCTTGATGCCATCCGTAGAATTGCCGGGGCTCACGATGCAACTCTTGGCCAAATTGCCTTGGCTTGGGTTCATCAGCAGGCGCAGGTTCACAACCTCACGGTTGTACCTATCCCTGGCACCAGGAAACGCTCACGACTTTTCGAAAATGCGGCTGCTACGCAGATTGTGCTGACACAAGCCCAGCTTGATGCCTTAGAACCGATCGCTGGACTGGTTTCAGGACCTCGGTATGCAGATATGAGCGGCACGTCGTTGGCTCGCGAGTAACGATAAGTACCGACTCTCACATGTTTGGGATTATCAAGCGAATTCTGCAAGGTGTAACTCTCTGTGTTCTCGTTGCCTTGGGATATTTTGGCTGGTCGGTTTATCAGGCATCAAAAGAAAGTCCAGGTGAGCCACTCCAGGTAGTGGTCGCCACTTGGATGCGCGATCACAGCTTGGGCCCTGTGGTTGCCAAGCTCGAAGATTTCTATTACACGCATATCAATACAGCCGCTGTTGGTGGCGCGCCGGTTGTGTCTGCTCAAATAGAAGATGACGGCAGCGCTGTAGTGACCACGGCGACCCCTCAGCGTTCCCTCATTCCCATACCACCCGAATCCCCGGCAATTCCAGATTCCTCACCTGTACCGCAAGCGACGCCTGATTTTTCATTCGCACCTATCCCCAAACCGACAACTCAAGCCTTGCCACCGGATGGGGTTGTAGCGCATTTGGATCCACCGAGCGCGCTGGTTTCCCCAGCATCAGCGCCAGAGCCGATGGAAGGTATCTGGCAGCCCGTCGGAAATTACGTCGCTGGCTCGCCTGCTATCTATGTCACGCGTATCCGAACCGACAACATTCACACGTCCTATTACGCCACCGCGATGTGGATCGATACCAAACTCACCACAACGATGTTCGTTCCCGGATACGAGGAACCCAAGGGTGGGCCAAACCAGTTTGGCGGCTCACTTCCAGCAGAGTTGGTGCCGCTGCTGTTGGCTAACACCAATGGCGCATTTCGCCTAGAGGATGCTCGCGGCGGCTACGTCTACGACGGAACAGTCGTGAAACCTGTGGAAACTCACCGTGCATCGGCTGTATTTTTCCGAGATGGGCATTTAGAAATTGGTCGATGGGGACGCGATTTCCAAATGAACTCCGAGATCTTGGCTGTCAGGCAGAATCTCGACTTGATTGTGGATCGCGGTAAATCACTGGTAAACAACCCGGCCTACAGCACTGCTTGGGGAGCAACCACCGACAAAGAGAACTTGGCATGGCGAGCTGGCATAGGTCAACGCACAGATGGCAGCATCGTGTACGTCATTGGGCAGGCGTTGTCAGCGCAAAGTCTGGCCGACACCCTGGTTGCTGCTGGAGCGCAGCGTGCAATGGTGTTGGACATGAACCAGTATTGGTCCGCTGGTTTTTACTTTTCCCACACTCGAGGTGGCGCAGCGATATGTCACCGGCTTGATCCAGATATCGGTGGACCGTGTGATCGCTTCCTGCATTCCTATAAGAGGGATAGCTTCCAATTTCTTGCTGCCTATCCGATGGGCCGCAGGGTCTGATGAAGCAATTGACAAGGACTCAGAGCGTCACGGGTCACAGTCGAGGCAAGTACCTGTCTAGCTCCCACTGACTTACCTGCCCGCGATAGTCATCCCATTCAGCTTGCTTGTTTCGCAAGAAGAAATCAAAGACGTGCTCACCGAGCGTCTCCGCAACCAACTCGGAACGTTCCATGACATCCAGTGCCTGACCCAGACTTGTTGGCAGGGGCTTCATTCCCAGCGCGCGTCGCTCAGTTTCCGTCAGCGCCCAAACATCTTCCTCCGCACCTGGCGGTAGCTCGTAGCCCTGCTCAATTCCTTTGAGCCCCGCCGCCAAGATCAATGCGAATGCCAAATAGGGGTTGGTTGCGCTATCTGGTGAACGCAATTCGATGCGGGTGCTATTACCTTTATCTGGCTTATACATGGGAACGCGCACAAGTGCAGAACTGTTGTTATGTCCCCAACACACCCAGGCCGGCGCTTCTGCTCCACCAAGTAAACGCTTATATGAGTTCACCCACTGGTTTGTGACTGCGGTGATTTCTGGAGCGTGCATCAACAATCCTGCGATAAAGGATCGCCCAATCTTTGAAAGTTGCAGAGGCGCGCCGGCCTCGTAGAAAGCATTGCGATCACCTTCGAATAGCGATACGTGCGTGTGCATGCCTGAACCCGGGTGTTGAGTGAACGGCTTTGGCATAAACGATGCGTACATGCCCTGCTCTAGCGCAACTTCCTGACACACCAAACGAAAGGTCATCAAATTATCTGCGGTGGTGAGTGCATCTGCATATCGCAAATCAATCTCTTGCTGGCCAGGTCCAGCTTCGTGATGAGAAAACTCAACCGAGATCCCCATGGCCTCTAACATCATGATGGCTTCACGACGGAAGTCTGCTGACGGGCCATGCGGAGTGTTATCGAAGTAGCCATATTGGTCGGCTGCCATTGGGAGCTCACCTGCACGTGGGCGGTTTTCTAATAAATAGAATTCAACTTCTGGATGCGTATAGAACGTGTAACCCATCTCAGCTGCTTTGGTGAGAGTTCGCTTCAAAACAAAACGAGGATCTGCCTGCGAAGGTGTGCCGTCTGGCATCAAGATGTCACAAAACAGACGTGCAGCGCCGGGTCCTTCACTTCGCCAAGGCAACATTGAAAACGTGGCTGGATCCGGTTTCGCGATCATGTCGGATTCGTAGACGCGAGTGAATCCTTCAATGGCTGACCCATCAAAGCCGATGCCTTCAGCGAAAGCACCTTCAAGTTCGGCAGGAGCGATCGCCACAGACTTCAAGGTTCCGAGCACATCGGTGAACCACAATCGCACGAAACGGATGTCGCGTTCCTCAATTGTGCGGAGCACAAATTCGGCTTGCTTGTCCATCAGGTCTCGCTTTCCTCGGGCACATCAGGGCCACTCACCACTCTACGTGGGCCAATCTTGGCTCAATTCGTGTTACATCCGTATGTCGTGCCCTTCTCAATCGACTAGTCGGTACCCTCGACCAATGCCCACTTTGCGACTAGCCCTGGCTCAAGCCAATGCCACGGTTGGCGACCTGCCGGGAAATGCCGCCCGAATCCTAGATTTGGCCTCCCAAGCGCAAAAAGCTGGTGCCCGACTTGTGGCATTCCCTGAAATGTTTCTCACGGGATACCCGGTCGAAGATCTCGCGCTGCGCCCCTCGTTTCAAAATGCCTCAATCGCTGCAATCGACCGACTGGCTGGGGATCTCCTCAGTAACGGTCTTGGTGAACTTGTGACTGTTGTTGGCTACCTAGATTGCATCGAAGTTGGTGCTTCGCATCTGGAGGCCACCTCACCTGTGAACGCAGTGGCAGTTTTGCATCAAGGCCGCACTATTGCGCGCTACGTCAAGCATCACTTACCTAACTACGGTGTTTTTGACGAAGCCAGATATTTCGTTTCAGGTGACACTCCCACGCATTTGCGCATTGATGGCACGACGATCACCTTGGCCATCTGCGAAGACATCTGGCAAAGCGGCGGGCCCGTTCAGTGGGCACAAGAAGTGGGGAGTTCCCTTCTTCTTGTCATGAATGCCTCTCCCTATGAACGAGACAAGAATGACGTGCGAAAAAATCTTTGCCGAGATCGCGCAAAAGAAATTGGCTGCGCCGTTGCCTACGTGAACCTCGTTGGGGGCCAAGACGAACTGGTCTTTGACGGTGACTCGATGGTCGTGGATCCAAAAGGTGTCCTCATCGCCCGCGGCTCACAATTCCAAGAAGAACTTCTCGTTGTTGATCTTGATCTACCCGAAACTCAAGTGCCAGATGACGTCTCTCAACTCTCAGGACTGCTGAGTTCACAGGCTCCAACAATCTTGGGAACCATTGCCGAGCGACTTCCACCATTTGAAGAGATCTATCGCGCCCTCGTATTGGGGCTTGGCGACTATGTAAACAAGAACCACTTCTCGAGTGTGCTGCTTGGACTCAGTGGCGGAATTGACTCAGCACTTGTCGCTGCCATCGCATGTGATGCCATCGGCGCTGATCGAGTCTTCGGCGTGTCCATGCCGAGTGTCTACTCCTCTGAGCATTCAAAGGATGACGCTGCCGATTTAGCGCAACGCACCGGATTGCACTTACGCACTGTTCCAATCGCACCGATGGTCGATGCCTTTATGGAATCCATGCAGCTGACTGGGCTTGCAGAAGAAAACCTGCAGGCTCGAGTTCGTGGCACCACCTTGATGGGAATCTCAAATCAAGAAGGGCACCTGGTGCTCACCACTGGGAACAAGAGTGAACTCTCGGTGGGTTACTCAACGTTGTACGGCGACAGTGTCGGCGGTTTCGCACCATTGAAAGACGTTCCCAAGATGTTGGTCTGGGATCTTTCACGTTGGCGCAACGAGCATGCGCTGACACAAGGAAAAATCCCACCGATCCCGCCGAGCAGCATCGAGAAGCCACCAAGCGCCGAACTGCGCCCCGACCAGATGGACTCAGACTCGTTGCCGGACTACCCCGTGCTTGATGCCCTCCTTGACGGTTACGTCGGTTCTGACCATGGTGCCGAACAACTGATTTCGACTGGGTTTGACCCGGCCATGGTTGCTCGCATCACGCGATTGACTGATGGATCTGAATACAAGCGCCGCCAATCAGCCCCTGGCACAAAAATTTCCTTGCGGGCCTTTGGACGCGATCGCCGCCTTCCCATCACCAACGCCTGGCGTGAAGGTAAGCCTTAACCCTTCTTGTTTGATCAATGCGTCAGTGGCATCAATTGGTGGACCTGACGGCGCAGCGTGCGGGGTGCCCGCGTGATCATTGGTAGCCCCAAACCAACGAGTGGGGCTGAGATCACCACGATGACAAGTGAAATTGTGGTGGTGTACTGCGAAGCTGGTACGAATGCTTCATAAGCCTGGGACTGAAGCCCCAGAGTAGGGATACGCAATTGGCATGATCTGTGCCATGATTTATCTGTCCGGGGACTGCGACCGCAGCCTCGAGATAGGAGATCCTGATGGATGCTGCACCAAACACCCTCTACGGCTGCGCTGGCAATAGGCGCTTCACTATGCGCGACTTACAGCTCGCAACCGATCGTCACGAGCGTTGGTCCATGATCACAGCCTACGACGCGTTAACAGCCGGCATCTTTGAGGCAGCTGGGGTTCCAGCACTACTAGTTGGCGATTCAGCAGCTTCTGTTGTCTTTGGGCACAGCACCACGCTTCCGGTCACGGTAGATGAACTCATCTCACTTGTTCAAGGTGTCATCCGTGGAACCAAACAAGCTTTAGTGATCGCCGATATGCCGTTTGGCTCCTATCAAGGTTCCCCTGCTCAGGCACTCGAGACTGCAGTTCGTTTCATGAAAGAAGGCGGTGCCCACGCAGTGAAACTCGAAGGTGGCGCAGCAGTACTGCCGCAGATCGAGTTGCTCGCAAACTCAGGAATCCCAGTTATTGGTCATCTTGGCCTGACACCGCAATCAGTGAACCTGCTCGGCGGGTATCGAGTGCAAGGTCGTGGCGAGCAAGGGGAACTTCTCATCCGCGATGCCAAAGCGATGGAGTCCGCTGGCGCCTGCGGTTTAGTGCTTGAAGTTGTTCCCAGCACTTTGGCGGCCAAAGTCAGTGAAGTCTTGACTATTCCCACGATTGGCATCGGCGCCGGTCCCGGCACCGATGCGCAAGTGATCGTTTGGCAGGACTTGCTTGGCCTAACCCCTGACCCCGCACCTAAATTTGTCCGCCGTTATGCGGATCTTCGATCGGTCATGTCCGATGCTGTTCGGGCATGGACCGAAGACGTTTCGAACGGCACTTACCCCACCCAAGAGCAGAGCTACGAATAATTTCGCTGCTAAATATCCGTTACTCGAATTCCCGAGTGGGCTTTGTAGCGACGATTTATCGAAATTAAATTTGCGGTGAAGGTTTCAATTTGTCCGCAATTGCGAAGACGGCCGGCAAAGACTCCGCGTATCCCTGGAATGCGTGATGCAAGAGCTTGAACTGTGTCTGTTGCGTTGCGATCATCACCGACAACCAGCACATCGGTCTCAATTGTTTCGACAGTTTCGTCAAGCAGCAATACTGCAGAAATATGGTGGAACGCGCCAACAACGTGACTTTCTTGAAGAATTGAAGCGGCTTGTTCTGCGGCAGATCCTTCTTCAACTGGCAGTCCGTAGGCGCCCTGCTTATCGAATCCAAGAGGATTTACGCAGTCGACGACAATTTTTCCTACCAATTGGGCTTTTAAGCCCTGTAAAAGTGCCGCATGGCCTTCCCAGGGCACTGCAACAATTACAACATCGGCATTTTTTGCACAATCTTCGTTTGTTAGGCCCTCAACACCGAATCCAATGTCATTAGCAATGCCTTGTGCGCGCACTGCATCGCGTGAACCGATAGCAACTTTTAGACCCGACATTGCGAGTCTGCGCGCTAGTCCGCGACCT
>WLNQ01000170.1 GCA_009699705.1 Actinomycetota bacterium
GCCTGGTGGCATTGTTGATCTGATTGGTGATGAAATCCTCGCCGCCATAAATTGCAACAATTTCACCAGTGCTAGGTCGTACGGATGCCAGACCAATACGCAAGCCCTTTGTGTTTGATTTAGGACCCTGACTTTCAACAGCCGAGATTGCTGCATCTTCAGCCTTTTTATCTAATGTCGTAATAATTCGCAGGCCGCCCTTTTCAATCTCCTGCTCATCAAAACCTTGGGCTACGAGCTGATCCTTGACCGCTTGCATCAAGTAACCCGTTTGACCTCCGAGGCGATTGGCATTGACTTGCCGATTAATGTCAGGGAACTTTGCATTCGTCGCTTGATCTTCGGTGATCCAACCTTGGCTGACCATGCCATCAAGTACGTATTTCCATCGCCCTTTAAGTTCGCCATTATTTGGTGCCTCAGAGTAATAGCTTGGCGAGTTAATGATTGCGGCCAGCAATGCACTTTGACCGAGATTGAGCTGATCAACGGACTTACCGAAATAACTGCGAGCGGCCGCATCAATGCCGTAAGCATTGCGACCGAAATAGATGGTGTTCAAATAATTTTCGAGAATCTGATCTTTTGAAGAAACAGTTTCAAGTTTGATCGAGAGCAGTGCTTCTTTGATCTTGCGACTCCAAGAACGCTCTTGAGTTAAGAAGGCATTCTTCGCGTACTGCTGGGTGATCGTCGAACCACCTTGAGTAGAACCGCCACTCACGTTATTAAAGAGTGCACGTGCAAAACCAAGAGGTGAAATTCCGCCATGGTTGTAATAGTCACGATCTTCCGCGGCAAGGATTGCTCGTTGAGTTACGAGCGGCACTTCGTCAAGGGGAACGCTCCGTCGTGACGTGTCTCCTAGCCGACCAACCTCGTTCTTGCCATCCGCGTAGTACACGATTGTTGCCTGCGTTGTTGACAATTCATTCGGAGTTGGCACCGTAGTGAGCGCAAGCGCGATGACGAATCCGGCAACACCAAGAACTGCAACAACGACTCCGGCAAAAATAATTCTTCGTAACCAGTGCCGCCTCTTTGGCACAGGCCTGCGTGACGGCGGGCGAGGTTGCGCCGGTCGCCGAGCTGGTGGGCGCGCGCCACTTGGGCGACTGCCTGATCCGCGCTCGGTCACGAATTCCCTTCAAGATCAATAAGGTCGCGAGGTGTGCGAGGCGCACGACGCGGGACACCATCTCCCAAAACGTAGGTTTTAGTGAGAAAGTTCCAGTGGCAACGCTGGCAGACCTCGACCACATATACCTTGAACTCGCCGAAGGATTTCGCCATTTCTGGCAAATCCCCTGCCTGGCGAACCCGGCCGGAATACGGGCCGAGTTGATCGCCGTATACATAGGTGACGTGCACGAAATCGGGGTCCTTACATACCGGACAAGGCCCACCGGTTGCTTCGCCATGGAACTTGGCTGCCTTCAATAAATACGGATCGGCATCGCAGAATTCGCTGCTGAGCATCCCGCCATTAAAAAATGCGTAAAGCGAGGCACGACGCTGGAGTGCGTAATCAATTGGCGAGCGGTGCGCTGTTGGATCTTTGACCGGTTCGGCCGGAGGCAGTGGCTGATTTTTGCTCGGCTTCGCCGAGGTCCCGCGCACGACACTGCCGCGGATCGCGGATTTACGTGGGCCAGCCATCGGAACAGTCTAAACGGCGAATCGAGTGCTATGAGTTTGCTTCGATATATCGATTTGATATATCTTTCCGTCATGACCAAGCGGGCTGACATCCTCGAATTTGCCGTTCTCGGCATGCTCGGCGACGGTCCGCTGCACGGATATGAACTTCGAAAGCGCCTCGATACGGTGCTGGGCCCGTTTCGCACCCTAAGTTTTGGCTCCCTCTACCCCTGCCTGCGTCGCATTGAGCAGCGTGGCTGGATCGCCCAAGTCACCGTGACCCCAGCCACCGAGAGCAGCGCCCCTGCACTCAGCGGCCGTCGGGCCCGCGTGGTGTATTCCCTCACCGGAGATGGCAAAGAAGCCTTCGACCAATGGGTAAACGAAGCAGGACCTGAAGCCTGGGAAGACGAAGGCTTCGCCGCTCACCTCGCGTTCTTTGGTCGTACCGAAGCACGAGTACGAGTCCGAATTCTGGAAGGACGCCGATCCAGAATGGAAGAGCGCGTCGCCATGCTCCGCGAATC
Source organism: Actinomycetota bacterium (assembly GCA_009699705.1). GTDB lineage: Bacteria > Actinomycetota > Actinomycetes > S36-B12 > S36-B12 > UBA11398. The sequence goes on from WLNQ01000170.1 coordinate 2,169, forward strand.
TGTGACCAGATCCAAGGATCGGGTAGATACCTACACCCTCGAGTTACAAAACCACGGACTCGACCGAGCCGAGCACGAAGTTCGCTGGCTCAATGAACTTATAACGACTGAGCGTAAAAACGCGGAGTCCGCTCAATCATCAAACAAGGCCTGACAAAACAAGGAGAAAACCATGGGATCAGTTCGCGTCGCCATCATTGGCGTAGGCAACTGTGCAGCTTCACTCGTACAGGGTGTCGAGTACTACAAAGACGCAGATCCAACAGGCTTCGTGCCCGGTCTGATGCACGTGAAGTTCGGCGACTACCACGTCAGTGACGTGAAGTTCGTTGCCGCATTTGACGTCGATTCCAAGAAGGTCGGCCTAGACCTTGCTGACGCAATCGGCGCTTCAGAGAACAACACCATCAAGATTTGCGATGTTCCACAAACAGGAATCACTGTTCAGCGTGGGCACACTCTTGATGGCCTCGGCAAGTACTACCGCGAAACAATTCTGGAATCAGATGCGCCTCCAGTAGATATCGTCACTGCCCTGCGCGAAGCAGAAGTTGATGTTGTTGTTTGCTACCTACCTGTTGGATCCGAAGATGCAGCACGTTTCTACGCAGAGTGCGCAATCGCCGCTGGCTGTGGCTTCGTGAACGCCCTGCCTGTCTTCATCGCTGGTACCCCAGCCTGGGCACAGCGCTTCGTTGATGCTGGACTCCCAATCGTCGGTGACGACATTAAGAGCCAGGTTGGCGCCACCATTACCCACCGAGTGCTTGCGAAGCTTTTCGAAGACCGCGGCGTGATTGTCGATCGCACCTACCAGCTCAACGTCGGTGGCAACATGGATTTCAAGAACATGTTGGAGCGCGATCGCCTCGAGTCAAAGAAAATCTCCAAGACCCAGTCTGTGACCTCACAGTTGTCCCACGATCTTGGTGCCGACAACGTGCACATCGGACCTTCGGATTACGTGGCTTGGCTTGATGACCGCAAGTGGGCATTCATCCGCCTTGAAGGCCGCGCATTCGGTGACGTTCCGTTGAACTTGGAATACAAGCTCGAAGTTTGGGACTCACCAAACTCAGCCGGCGTGATCATCGACGCTGTTCGTGCCGCCAAAATTGGCATGGATCGCAAGGTCGGTGGGCCTCTTCTGGCAGCTTCTAGCTACTTTATGAAGTCACCACCCGTGCAATACAACGACTCCGAAGCAAAGCAAGCAGTCGAAGACTTCATCAGCGGAAAAATCGAAAGCTAATTCTTTCGC
>WLNQ01000171.1 GCA_009699705.1 Actinomycetota bacterium
GGAAGCGATGCTGGGATGCGCGGAGTTCCTGGGATCACCAAAGCGATGATCGCGGATTATGAAATCGCTGCTTTAACTGACATCCCTGCCGGAACGCCTGTCTACAAGGATGTCGCAGACCGAATCGACCTCAATGGACTTCCACGCTTCACGATCGCTCGCCGGGTGTAATTCACATGTTGACGCTGACTTGTGAGCCGGGAGCAAACCGCGAAAGAGCCATTGCTGCAGCAGTGAGTGCGGTGAAACGAGGTGATCTCGTTTTGGTGCCAACTGAGTCGGTATACGCACTTGCCACCGATCCCTTTTCGCGGCGAGGAGTGGCGGCTCTATTACTCGCGAAGCAACTTCCAGCCGGATCACCGTTGCCCTTGATGGTGCCAAACGCCTTGACGGTTCAGGGGATAGCTTCTGGAGTCACTTCCGTGGCTAAGTCACTGATGCAGGCTTTCTGGCCAGGACCGCTGACTTTGCTCTTGCCTGCCCAGCCATCCCTAGCCTGGGATTTACCAACAGGGCTTCCTGTGACGGTTCGGATGCCGATTCATCCCATCACCCTGGCAATTTTGGAACGCACCGGGCCGATGATTGTTACTTCGGCCAACGCACCCGGCCAGGTTGCGCCGCATTCCTTCGATGAAGCCTTGAAACAGGTGGGGGAGGCGGCTTCTGTGGGAATGAACGCAGGGCCGCTTAACGCTGATGAACTTCCAAGCACGGTGATTGACGTGACGGGTGAGATACCGAAAATACTGCGGGTGGGTGCGTTATCCATCACATTGCTGCGCGAGGTAGTCCCAGAGATCACTGAATAAGCAGGTTTTGCCCGAATTCGCTGATGTTCCTTGAGGGAGTCACGCGCAAGGCCGCGTAGAGTGTGACCTTCACCTTCACGAGGAGTGTCATGAGTACCACGCCGTTCTGGGGACCTGACTTCGATGCACTTGCGCACGAAGATCCCGAAATCGCCAATGTTTTATTGGCTGAGTTGCAGCGAGTCCGCAGCGGTCTACAACTCATTGCTTCAGAAAACTTCACCTCCCCGGCGGTCTTAGCTGCCCTTGGCTCAGTCCTGAGCAATAAATATGCCGAGGGCTACCCAGGCAAGCGCTATTACGGCGGCTGCGCCGAGGTTGATGTCGCGGAAAATATTGGTATTGCTCGGGCAAAGGAGCTCTTTGGTGCGGAGCACGCCAACTTGCAACCGCATAGTGGTGCGAGCGCAAACATTGCTGTGTACGGCGCATTCACCAAGCCAGGCGACACCATTCTTGCAATGAGTCTGCCGCATGGTGGGCACCTCACGCATGGATCAAAGGTGAATTTTTCAGGCAAGTGGTTCAACGTTATTTCCTATGGTGTCCGTCAAGACACTGAACTCATCGATTACGACGAAGTTCGTGCACTCGCGATTCAACACAAACCAAAAATGATTATTTGTGGCGCAACGGCATACCCTCGCTTGATTGATTTTGCTGCTTTCCGTTCGATTGCTGACGAAGTCGGTGCGATCTTGATGGTTGATGCTGCGCACTTCATCGGTTTGGTTGCAGGCAAGGCAATTCCTAGCCCAGTGCCCTTTGCAGATGTCGTAAGTTTCACCACGCATAAAGTGATGCGCGGGCCCCGCGGCGGAATGATTCTTTGTAAGGCTGAGCACGCAGCGGCTATCGACAAGGCAGTGTTCCCAATGATGCAAGGTGGACCACTTATGCACGCAGTTGCTGGTAAAGCAGTTGCGCTGAAAGAAGCAGCATCTCCTGAATATCAGGCATACGCCAAGCAGGTTATTGCCAATGCGCAAGCACTCTCCGCTGGTCTTGAAGCAGAAGGTATGCGTCCCGTGAGCGGTGGTACAGATACGCATTTGGCGCTTATTGACCTTCAAGGCATTGGTGTTAATGGCACCGATGCTGAAGCACGCTGCGATGCCGCCCGCATCACACTGAATAAGAATGCGATTCCATACGATCCACAACCACCTGCGATTGCTTCAGGTATTCGTGTTGGTACTCCTGCAGTAACCACGCAGGGGATGGGCGTTCCAGAGATGAAGATCATCGCTGAAGTCATTGGGCAGGCAGTGCGCGATGCAGATGGATCTAAGGCTCCAGAGATCGCTGAGCGAGTGAGCGAACTGACCAGTCGATTCCCGGCTTACGCACGCCCATAGAGCCACATGCGCGAATATCTGCTCTGTCTGTTGGCCGCCGCGGCGGTCACGTACTTAACGACGCCAGTTGTTGAGCGGATAGCGCTGAAGTTCGGTTTTGTCGCGGCGGTTCGTGATCGAGACGTGCACGCTGAACCAACACCGCGTCTGGGTGGCTTGGCTATGTTTCTTGGACTGCTGACGGGGTTGCTTCTCGCTAGCAAGCTGCCGAAAATGGGTTCCTTGTTTGGGCAGGCTGACACTTTGATGGCGCTGATGTCTGGCGCCACGGTGATTGTTCTCTTGGGCGTCATCGACGATAAGTGGGGCCTGGACGCTCCCGTTAAACTTGCTGGGCAGGTACTGGCAGCTGGCTTGATGGCTGCCCAAGGGATCTCGGTGATTTGGCTGCCGTTTGGTGGCACCTTCGTTGTTGACCCTGTCACGAGCGTCTTACTCACCGTGATCATCGTGTTGGTATGCATCAATGCGGTGAACTTCGTGGATGGCTTAGATGGACTGGCGGCGGGCATCGTGGCGGTTGCGGCAGGCGCCTTCTTCGCATATTCGTATCTTTTGTCTGTTGAACTTGGCATTGCCAGAGCAACATTGGCAACATTGGTTTCTGCCTTGCTCTTTGGCATGTGTATTGGGTTCCTGCCGCACAACTTCTATCGCGCCCGGATTTTCATGGGGGATACCGGATCCATGCTGCTTGGCCTGCTTCTAGCCGCAGCAACCATTACCTTGACCGGCCAGATAGATCCGAGTGTGGTTGCCGGTCCCGCACTGCTGCCAACCCTGCTTCCGCTACTCATCCCCCTTGCTGTCATGGCAATTCCGCTCGTTGACCTGCTCTTGGCTGTTATCCGCCGAACGAGGGCAGGCAAAAATCCGTTTTCGCCAGATAAGCAGCACTTGCACCATCGTTTACTTGAAATGGGTCACTCCCAAGTCCGAGCGGTTTTCTTGATGTACGCCTGGACCGGTCTGATCGCTGGAACAGCAGTGGCTGTCGCTTTTGTCCCCGTGCAATACGCCCTTGGTGGGTTCGTTATTGGTCTGACCGTCCTGATTTGGGCGGTAAAACGTCCGAGCGTGCGTAATGCCACCTCAGGAAGCCTTCGCAAGACTGGCTCCGTGCGATAGCGCCACCAGCGTGTCGAGTGCAGCGGGGATCCCAGCGCTGCGCACTGCTGGTGTAGTAACCGGATTCGTTGGCCTTATCGCGA
>WLNQ01000172.1 GCA_009699705.1 Actinomycetota bacterium
CTCAACATCATCAGCCATCTGCTCAGTTCTATCCCCTACGCACCAGCCAAGCCGTTGAAAGTTGAGCTTCCAGAGCGCCAACTGAAAGTTGAAAACGCCGAACGAGATCTTGCCAATCTGAGCATTCCGACGGTGTTTTAGGCAGGGCAAAAGGGGAGCACAGCAGCAGATCGAGCCAGCGACCAAGTCATTTCCCAAATTCTTGGTGCGCTCACCATCCGACGCACTCGAAGGGATCTCGGCCAAGACTTCAGTAGTCCTGTTTCTAAATAGCGAACACAACCTTCATGAAACTGCGTGATCGAGTTTCGAAATTGCAGCTGGTGTTCACCTGGCAAAGCGGAAAAGTCTGAGTCGAATCGAGTCGTGCGCTCAAACTTCATTCACCTAGTGAATCGGGGTGAGGTAAGGACTGCAAAAAGTCGTCCACACCCTCAGTAACCACAACTTTCTTGGCCGCAACCAGCTGATCAACTTCTCGTTCACCAGCCTGCCACTGTTCCTGCCAAAACCAGGCTTCCTGAGCGGGGACAGCAACGGTTGGGCGCAATTCAAGAACGCCGTCGGCTCGCTCAGTAATTTCCACCTGAGCGCCCGGCTCATCAAGGCGATAGCGCTTTCGCAAGGCAGCTGGAAGTGCAACGAGTCCGCGAGATTGCACAGCAACATAACCATGGAATGGATTTGAGGTGCTCATGAGTCCAGACTAAGCTATTAACTGTTATTCAGCAATACTGTAATTCAGCCAAAAGTAGGATTACAGATCGGAGCGAGGCTTACTAGCCTGCGCGCAGCACCAACATGAACTGACCGCCACCTGGCTCGATCGAAGTTGAGAGCGCCATGCCTGGAGCAAAGCGAGAAAGCCGATCAAGCAACCAAGCTGATGCGATCTCGCCGTCTTCTTTGCTTGGGCAGCGCGCAATCACTTCTCGCCCACCCTTGCGGGAAAGCCGATCAACAGTTGCCACGATTGGTGACGGATCAACCACGAGCAGATCGGAACCCCAAGGAACTACCGGCGCGGTTTTGCCCTTCTTGGTGTTGCAATCACGATGAGCAAGGCGTTCAACGGCAACGGCACCCTTTTTGCCCTTCGCGGCAGCAAAGCCATCAACGCTTGGGCCACGATCGGAGTTCACGGATGCTTCAGGGTCAACAGGTGCGTCACATAGCCAGCAGCGCCAGCCGTCACGTTCACCAATTTCGTTTAGGTCGCTCATAAGTGCAGGTTACTGGAGAAACGAGAGCTCGGATCTCAGGTGTTTGCGTGACCAGAAGGCCATCCCCAAGCCTAAATCCTAGGAAATCAATATTCTAATGGTCGTTGTCAGTCGATCATGCAACCCGAAATGAGATCACTTCCAAATACAGTTATTTATATGCAGGTTCTTGCCTGTGAGCCAAGAACCTGCATATAATTGCCACATGTCCAGTGCTACCCGTCAAGTAGGCATCCCCAGCGGGATCTTCCTCGATCCGACATTAATGGCCACAGGGCTCAGCGCTGCAAAGGTCTATTCCCAGCCTGCGGCAGAACTGGCTCGATTGACCAAGGCCGGGGTTCTCTTCAAAGTCGCCCGCGGCTACTACGCGGCTGTGCCCATAAATAAACGAAATACGAACTGGCGACCATCACTCGAAACACTGAGCGCTGGTGTTTGTAATGCGGTGCACGGGCCCGGAAACGGTGCTCTGTGGGGATTGTCTGCGGCTCGGATTCATGGAGCCCTTCCACGCGCAATTGCCATCGGGTATGTGTCGGGGCCCACTCAACACAGGCCGATTGAATTGCAGTCAGGGTCTGGAACCGTTGAGTTTAGAAAGCGAAACATGCATCGACTTGATCTGCAGTTCCTTGATACAGAGCTCGGCCCCGTCCTGGTCACTTCCATTGACCAAACAATTCTTGATCTGAGCGCGCAATCGTTTATCAATGCTCAAGACTTGCGCGCGGAAGCAGTGAAAATGTTGATGGGGATGACATCCATCGACCGATTAATGGCCTTAGCAATTCGAGTACGTGGCCAGGCGGCATTTGCCCGCGTGAGAAAGTTGCAATCAGATGCTCACAGTTGAGCAGGCCCGTGAAACCGTTATTCGGGCTTGGAATGACGCGCTTCACTTGTGAAGGAGCGCATCAAGAAGCCAATGTATTAACGATTCGTCCGAAGATTGCTGGAAGCGCTCGCGCTGACGGAACGATGAGAGGTCGAAGCCTTCGCTGGGATGCGGTCCAGAGCAAACCACCTGTGAGCCAGCGATAGGACCGAGTAATGCTGCGCCATTCACCCTCGTAGCCGTCAAGGTCATCACCTGAAATAGCCCGAACAGCAGCTTGTGCTTCAGCAAAACCCACCCGTAGACCTTCACCGGTTAACGCATCGACATACCCCGCCGCGTCCCCCACAAGAAGCGCTCGCCCAGCAACGCGGGCAGAAGTGCGCTGCTGAAAAGGACCAGCACCGCGGGCAGTGCTCGCGGGTGTTGCCGAAGCAAGGTGAGTAGCTAATGAAAGAATACGTGCAATCGCAGCATCAAGACTCAATGGAGAGGTGCCGAGCAGTGCAACGCCAACCGTGTTTTCGCCAACGGGGGTGATGTAGACCTCGACATCAGGCAGCCAATAGACCTCGACCATGTCAGACCATGGGCGAACGTTGAAGTGTTGACGAACACCAAACCGCTGTTGCCCACCAGAAGGTAGCGACAATCCAAGGCTGCTGCGCACTTTGGAGTGCAGCCCATCAGCGCCAACCAAATAGCGGGCCTTGATGTCAGCCGCTTGAACCCAAGACGAATCTTGAACAATCTCATCGACCCGACCCTCAACAAAGGTGACACCTAAAGAGTTGGCACGAGTAAAAAGCGCGGACTGCAATTCAGTACGGCGAACTCCACGACCAGGTCCATCAGAGAATGACGCTTGCGCAACTCGATCCCCAGAGATGTAACTGATGCCGCGAAAATCAACGCCCGCAGGATCGACGCCGATGGATGCAAGACGTGCAAGCGCATCAGGCATGAGCCCTTCACCGCAGGCTTTATCGATTGGTCCGTTTCTTGGTTCCACGACAACGACTTCAAGTCCAGCTAAGGCAGCATTAATTGCAGTGAAGAGCCCAACAGGGCCAGCGCCAGCAACCAGTACGTCGATCATCAAGAGACCGGCGGCTGAGTAGATGAAGAGGAGGAAGGTGAAGGTGAAGAAGGTGAAGAAGGAGGTGAAGAAGGAAGCGTGGCAAGTGCTTGATTCTCAACGCGCAGGCGCACTGTCAAAAGTGCAGCATTCAACACCGTGAAAATGATGGCTGTCACCCAAGCGAATCC
>WLNQ01000173.1 GCA_009699705.1 Actinomycetota bacterium
AGCACCAGGTGATCGACGCGGCTGTCATCGGCGTCAGGGCCAGTGAATTCAATGTGAATATTCCCATCAGCGATATGGCCAAAGAAACCGAACAAAGTCACGTCGCTATGGGTTCGCAAGAGCTCGCTGATTGAATCCAGCACTTCTTGAATCAAAACTAATGGAATCGAAACATCAAGCTTGTGAACTACGCCAAGAGTTGCGTACACCTCTGATTGACGTTCCCGAAATGCCCAAAGGCGGGTCTGATCTGCGGCATCTAGGGCAACCACTGCGTCCCGATCTGAAGAAATTTCAAACCCTGAAGCATCGCCACCATCTGCTACTTCAAGGAAAGCCACAACTGGCCAAGAAGCAGCAAGCGGTGACGACATACCGAAGGCCGAGTTAAGAAGCGAAATTCCCGCGGTATCCACCACTTCGGCTGCGATGAGTTGAGTCTGTCGCGCAGTGGAAGACATCAGTTCCAAAGCATCGGCGTAGGAAGCACAACCGATGAGGGCGAGCGATGTTCGCGGATGCGGACGATGCAACCTAAGTCGAACCGCAGTGATCACGGCCAGAGTGCCTTCTGACCCACAGAGCAACGCAGCCAGATCAAATCCCGTGTTGTCTTTCAGCAATCCACCAAGGTGAGAAATCACGGTGCCATCAGCGAGCACTGCTTCGATGCCGACCACTTGGGCTCGGGTCATCCCATAGGCGATCACATTGATCCCGCCGGCATTAGTGGCAACGGTGCCGCCGATTGTGGCTGAATCTCTGGCTGCCAAATCGATCCCGTACAGCCAGCCGGCGGCAGTGGCAGTGGTCTGAACAGCACTGAGTAACGCTCCGGCACCGGCTGTGATCTGGCCGGTGAGGTCGTCAATTGGACCCAACTGGTCTAACCGTCGCATCGAGACGACAAGAGGGGCGATGGTTGACTCAGAAGGCACCGAGCCTCCAACGAGCCCGGTATTACCGCCCTGAATCAGTACTGGCTGCCCCAATCTGAAACACAAAGCAAGAATCTGCGAAACCTCGTCTGTTGATCCGGGTCGAACGACAGCCACGCAGGGTCCGGCGTAGCGCCTAGTCCAATCGGTCACATAGGACTCAACAAGGTCATCCTGGGTCAGCACCTGAGATTTGCCGACGATGGCGCGTAACGATTCGAGTAAGACCGCTGAGTCCGGCAAGGCAACGAGGTTCACGGGGTTATCCTTGCTGACATGCGAGGCAAACTGATCGTCAGCACGGCTGTGGCTGCATTGGCACTTCTGGCCGCAGGAACAGCGTTGCCCCAGGCAGCCCAAGCCGATACGACTTCTACTCCTGTTCCCGCCACTGGCTCATTCTCCTTCACCACGGGCCCTGGAATCTTGTCTACCTGGGACTACAACAACATCAAGGTCTCAACTTCTTCACCCGCGTCATATTCCACCAAGAACAACGGAACTCAAGGGACAGCGAATTTCCCTGTCGTCGCTCGACAGCAAACTGCCACCTTCACTGGGGGACAGATTCGAATCACAAACTCTAAAACCGGTGAATACATCAACTGCTTGAACCCGGCCGTTGAAGTATTGGTCAAAGTTGTTGATTGTGTGATGGCTGATAAAACTAATAAGCGCCTGTTCACGATTGCCAAGATCGGTGCAGTCAAGACTTTGAATAGCGTGTACACCACGACCACGAGTTACACCGGTCTTGATCTCAAAATCACCGACCAGGCAACCGCTGATTGGATGAACGCAAAGCTCCGTACCAATACGTTCAGCCCATCTGTTGTTTTTGCAACGGGCGAACTCGTTTCCACTTACTCCAAGTAAGAAATAACTCACCACTTCGATGTCAGCCTCACTGAAGGTTGTAATTCAACAACGTCTACCTGACATCGCTTCGGTTACCGGAATTTGGATTGCCGTCACCTTGCTCACCCAGCGTTGGGCCGGCCTAGATACTCCGGACTCTTCCTTCTACACAAGCCTTGGGCTTTTTGGCAGCGAAGTCAGCGACCGAGCCTTTGACAATTCATACTTTTGGACGCGCCTGGGCGCCATTACGCCAACTCACTTACTCACCAGCGTGTTTGGCACTTGGACCGGCTTCGCAATCTGGCACGCGCTATTGCTTCTACTTTTTATTGTTGGCGCCTACGTCGCCATCAGAACATTCACGAGCGCTCCAATCGCCGCAGTGCTCACTGCCTGCATTAGTTTCAGCTCCGTTCCCCTGAGTTATCTAGCAAATCCTTATCTCACAGGTGCAGTGCTCGCTGGCACGAGTGCACTGATCGCCACGGCGCTATTTCAAAGTAATAAAGCGGCCATCACTGCAGGTGTAATCTTGGGCTGGCTGGTGATGGTTAATCCGCCTGGCGTCTTGTTAGCTGGCGTTGTTTGGTTAGTCGTGAAGTTTCAACGCAAATACCAAATCAAACAAACACCATCAGCGCTAACGAGAAATATCGCCACAGCAGCTATTACAACGATTCTGACGTTCATTGCCTTTCTCGGTATCGGGAAAATTATTTTCCCGGAACTCAACTGGTTTAGTGCATATCTGGATGCGCAAGGAATTAATCTCAGCGACTTTGCAAGCAAGGATCCGGTCTGGCTGCAAGATATTTCGCTGTTAGTGCCCCTAAGCATTCTGGTATTCACTGCAATTCTTTGGTTTGCAAAGAAATCGAATCACGCAGCACAACTTGGTTTTGCCATCAGCGCCAGCTGCATCGGATTCATGTTGGTGTTCTCCCCACTCATGGGTGGGATCGCACTTGAGGCTCCGATGTATCAGGCCATGCTCTGGCCACCAGCCCTCATTGGTCTGGCACTCAGCATCACCGCCACGATTCCAATGGCTCGCACCCGCTGGTCAGGGACTCAAATAATCGCAGCCGCAGCCGCAATCGGCATCATCGTGATAGCTGGCCACTGGTCAGGAAGTGTGGGCCTACTAGCAGGCCAACTCCTAGTAATTTTGCTTATTGCAGCAGCAGCAGTTCTTACTCTCACAAGAAAACCAAAGTACGCACTTCACGCAGCCCTTGCTGCCGTGTGCATTTTGGTTGCAGGTGGGCAACTCCTGCAGAACTCACGTGGTCCTCTTGGGTTGTACTACTTAAGCCCATACAACTGGGCCTTCAATAGCAATCCGATTTCGGAGAAGCTTCACGCAGCTGTAAATACACAAGAGTGGCTACTAGCAAACACCGAAGACTCCGACACAATTCTGACGTGGGTTCAAGGTGATTGGGTCAATGGTGATCGCGAGCTCTATGTGGTTGCCGGTATGCAACTGTGGG
>WLNQ01000174.1 GCA_009699705.1 Actinomycetota bacterium
AACCATCTCGGTGGCGACGACTGGGACAACGCAGTTGTTGACTGGATGGTGACGTCTTTCAAGAACGCCCATGGTGTCGACTTGTCCAAGGACAAGATGGCAATGCAGCGTTTACGCGAAGCAGCGGAAAAAGCAAAGATTGAACTTTCGAGTTCGATGAACTCAACAATCAACTTGCCGTACATCACGGCAAGTGCTGAAGGCCCATTGCACTTAGAAGAGTCGCTATCTCGCTCACAGTTTGAGCAGATGACAGCGGATCTTCTTGAGCGAACTAAGAAGCCGGTGCGCGCCGTTCTCAAAGACGCAGGAATTTCCATCGACAAAATCGATCAGGTAGTTCTCGTCGGCGGTTCAACGCGTATGCCAGCAGTCGGTGAATTGGTGAAGGCCGAGACGGGCAAGGAGCCGCACAAGGGCGTAAACCCCGATGAGGTCGTTGCTATTGGTGCTGCACTTCAAGCCGGCGTGTTGAAGGGTGAAGTCAAAGATGTACTTCTCCTAGATGTCACTCCACTTTCCCTTGGTATCGAAACCAAGGGTGGCGTGATGACCAAGCTCATCGAGCGAAACACCACGATCCCTACCAAGCGGTCTGAAACTTTCACCACGGCAGAAGACAATCAGCCATCGGTATTGATCTCCGTGTATCAGGGTGAACGCGAGATGGCCGCTTACAACAAACGTCTTGGAACTTTCGAGCTCACCGGTTTGCCACCAGCACCACGTGGCGTTCCACAGATTGAAGTCACTTTCGACATCGATGCGAACGGCATCGTTCATGTTTCTGCAAAGGATCGTGCTACGAGCAAAGAGCAGTCGATGACGATTTCAGGCGGCTCTGCCCTGAGCAAGGACGATATTGATCGGATGATGCGTGATGCCGAGGCACATGCAGATGAAGACAAGGCTCGTCGTGACGAAGCTGAAGTGCGTAACACTGCAGAGTCGCTTGTCTATCAAACCGAGAAGTTCCTGGCCGACAACGCCGACAAGGTGCCTGCTGATGCAAAGGCCAACGTTGATGGCCCGCTTGAGGAACTCAAGAAGGCAATCGAAGCCAATGATCTACCTGGAATGCGTGAAGCAACAGAAAAGGTTGCCCAGGCGAGTCAGGCACTTGGTGCAGCGATGTATGAAGCATCCGCAGCAGCTGATGCAGCCGCAAGCGGCGAAGCACAAGCAGATAACGATGATGATGTCGTTGATGCAGAAATCGTTGACGAGGACGAAACTAAGTGAGCAACGAGGAAACCGAAGACACCGGAGTCCGGATAACCGATAAGCGTCGGATCGATCCGGAAACCTTTGAGGTACGCCAGCAGGAAACTGCTGGCGTACCTGACGAAGGCACAGAAGCCGAGGCTTTCGAGGTCGAGGTTGAACTTGATGAGGTTGAGTCAAAAGTTGCCGAACTCACGAGCGACCTTCAGCGAGTGCACGCCGAATATGCCAACTATCGCAAGCGGGTTGATCGCGATCGTGAACTGATTCGCGAGACAGCGGTTGGTGGAGTGCTCACTGGGTTACTCCCCATCCTGGATGACATTGATCGCGCTCGCGAGCATGGTGAGTTAGACGGAGCGTTTAAGTCTGTCGGTGAAATGCTGCAGGCGACATGCGCAAAGTTGGGCTTGGAAACCTTTGGTGAAGCAAACCAACCTTTTAATCCAGCCATGCATGAAGCACTGACCAGCGAATCAAATGATGAAGTCACCGAACCAACCGTGGTTTCTGTGTATCAATCCGGTTATCGCTACGCCGGAAGAGTGCTTCGACCAGCACGGGTAGCCGTTGCCGGAACAGATTAAAAGGAAGAATTGTGAATAAGGATTGGCTTGAAAAGGACTTCTACGCCTTGTTGGGTGTGAGCAAAGATGCCACAGCCGACGAGATCAAGAAGAAGTACCGCAAGCTGGCCCGTGAGTTACATCCGGATAAGAATCCAGACAACCCCAAAGCTGAAGCGAAATTCAAAGAAGTTTCCGAGGCTTATGACGTGTTGTCTGATCCAGAAAAACATCGTGAATACGACGAAGCTCGTGCGATGTTTGCATCAGGAGGATTCGGCCCAGGCGGTTATGGTGCCGGGGCACCTGGTGGCGGTTCGTACAACGTCAATATGGATGATGTCTTCGGCGGCCAAGGCGGTGACTTCAGTGACCTCCTTGGCGGCATCTTTAACCGCGGGCGGAGTGGCTCTCGTACGCCGCAGCCGCGTCGAGGTGGAGATTTAGAAACGGAACTCACGCTCAGTTTCGATGACGCGCTTGATGGTGTCACGGTGCCGTTGAGCCTTCGCACCGAAGGTGCTTGCGACACCTGTCATGGCACGGGTGCAACTCCAGGCACTTCTGCACGTACGTGCCCAAACTGCAATGGCCAAGGTCAAGTCGCGCGCAATGCCGGCGGCTTTGCTTTCCCGGAAACTTGCGGAGCCTGTCAAGGGCGAGGTCGAATCATTGACAGCCCATGCGCAACCTGTCGCGGTAATGGCAGCACAATGAAAACCCGAACAGTTCAAGTTCGCTTGCCTGCCGGGGTGAAGGACGAAACTCAGATTCGAGTTGCTGGCAAGGGAACACCCGGCGAAAGGGGCGGACCTGCGGGTGATCTCTTCGTCAATGTGCACGTCACGCCACATGCGTTATTCACCCGCAAGGGCGACAACATCACCTTCACGGTTCCGGTCACTTTCAGTGAGGCGACCTTGGGTTCACAGATCACTGTGCCAACACCGCGCCATGGAAACGTCACGCTGCGAATTCCGGCTGGCACGACCACAGGTAAAACCTTTCGAGTGAAAGGCAAGGGGATCCAGCGCAAGGATGGCAAGCAAGGCGATCTGCTGGTCACCATTGAAGTGGCAGTGCCACAAAAGCTAAGCGACGAAGCGCGCACAGCGTTGGAAACTTACGCAACGCTCACTGCGGATCACGATCCTCGTCGCGATCTGATTGCTATGGCAGGGCAGTGAGATGGACCGCTTCCATGTTGCCGATGATCATCCGGTTTTCGCAATCTCGGTAGCCGCACAACTTGCAGGGCTCCATCCCCAAACCCTGCGTCAGTACGACCGGCTCGGTCTGGTCTCTCCTACGCGAGTAGGCGGCCGAAATCGGTTGTATTCAGGTCGTGACATCACGCGCCTGCGCGAGATCGCAGATCTATCAGCCGAAGGCTTGTCACTTGAAGGAATTCGGCGAATTCTTATCTTGCAGGAAGAAGTGGAAGGTCTTCGCACTCAATTGCGTGAGTTCCACCGCGAAAAATCCTCCACCGC
>WLNQ01000175.1 GCA_009699705.1 Actinomycetota bacterium
CGATGCAGTGCAATTGATGACTATCCACAAAGCAAAAGGTCTGGAATTTCCGGTGGTGATCGTGCCGGGCTTTGTCGAAGGTGCATTCCCCGGTGGTAATTCACGCAGTCGGTGGATGAAAAGCGCAGCTGTCATCCCTTGGCATCTTCGCGAGGATCGCACCGATGAACTTACAAGTTACCCGGCGCGTGATCGCACGCCAACGGCCAAAGAGCTAGATGCCTACAGCGAGGTTTTGCAAGATCACGATCTTCTTGAAGATCAGCGATTGGCATATGTGGCGCTCACCCGCGCCGAGAACACCTTGATCGCAACGGGCCACTGGTGGGGGCCAACCCAGCAAAAGCCACGCATTCCCGGACGTTATCTGGACCAAGTGCGCACCACGAGTGACGAATTTGATGAAGCTATCGCCTATTGGCACGACGAACCATTGGATGAAAAGAACCCATACCTTGAAGAGGGCGCAGGGTTCATGTGGCCGGTCGCGCTGGAATCGCCAGCTAAAGTACAGGCCTTGGCTGAACTCGTGCATGCAGCAAATACCGATGAAGCCTTCGAACTCACTGCGCAAGAAACCGAGATCACTGAGCAATGGGACGACGATGCTCGCGTGTTACTTGAAGAAGCAAGACGATTGCGCGAACCAGTAGTCAACGTGCAATTGCCCGCAACAGTCTCAGCAAGTGTCTACATTCGTGCGCTTCGTGAACCCGAACTACTTGCCCGCGACCTTGCCCGGCCAATGCCATCGCCGAGTTCAGCAGCGTCCTCTCGGGGCACGGCCTTCCATGCTTGGGTGGAAACTCAATACGGCCAACAGTCGTTGTTGGATCCTGATGATCTTCCAGGCGCAGGTGACCATGACATTGTCAGCGATCAGCAACTTGTCGAACTTAAAGCGGCCTTCAAGAATTGCGTGTTTGCCAATGTCACACCAGTGGCAGTGGAACAACCCTTCGCCATGCTGGTTGATGGACGAGTGCTGCGCGGTCGCATTGACGCAGTCTTTGAAACCAATGGTCGTTTCGACGTCATCGACTGGAAAACCGGCAGTGCAAATTCCGCAGATGCCATGCAACTTGCGCTCTATCGCCTTGCGTGGTCGCGGATCGCCAACGTGCCCCTTGAGCAGATTGATGCTGGTTTCCTCGTTGTGCAAACAGGTGAACTGCTTCGCCCGCAATTGCCTGATCTGCCGGCAGCTACCTGAAGTTCTGACCTTCGAAAATATTTATTCCTTTTCGGAGACCACGATTGGTTCTGCACCATCAGTCTGGTGATGTGCCGATGCAATTGCCGCACCTGCTTCTTCAGTCGGTTTAGGTCGAACGCCCACGAGTTTGCGCATCCATTCGCGGGCTGGTTCTTCAACAAATTTCCACATCAGCCAAGCAATCACAAGAGCGCCGATAACTAGGCCAATAACTCCAATGCCGTAGAGCGCACCGCCATCAATTCCGGCCGCCTTCATCCCAGCACGCCATAGGCCAAACCACACCAGGTGGGTCATGTAGAGGGAGTATGAAATAAACCCGCCGAGCACAAGGGTTTGGGTGCCCAAGAAGCGAGTAAGTCCGCGACGAGAAAGAGCGAGTGCACCGATCCAAGCGATAAGCAATGGCACGAGAAGGAGGTGGAAGTAGGGAGGAAGCGGTTCGCTGTCATCACCAAGAGTGATCTGTGGCGGTTGGGCGGCTGGCATGTTTGCCAGAATTACTGAACCCACAACAACAAGCAGTGGCAACACAATGGTCAGCACAGTTGCAACACGCTCGACCTTGGGTGCCGGGTCGCCCTGCATGCCGGGATGCAAACGCGCGACGATCAAATAGGTGATGCCGCCAGCAATGAATTCGGTGAGCACTCGAATGGTTGAGCCCCATTGATCCGTGTAATACGAATCCGTGGTGTTCAGGCCGTAGACAACGAGCGGGATGAGCACAACAACCCAGGCGACAAGCAGACCCCAGGTAGGTAGCGAACGACGAAAGCGCCACAGCACCAACACGATGAATGGAAAGAGCAAGTATGCAAGCCATTCCATCGACAGTGACCAAG
The DNA here is from genome assembly GCA_009699705.1 of Actinomycetota bacterium. Lineage (GTDB taxonomy): Bacteria > Actinomycetota > Actinomycetes > S36-B12 > S36-B12 > UBA11398. The sequence continues at coordinate 2,062 of WLNQ01000175.1, forward strand.
CAACAAAGTTCCAACCGCGTTGAGGTTGCGGTCCCCATTCTTGAATGAGAAGCAAGTTCTTTAGGAAGTCCCAAGGCGTGAGCCAATCGCGCGATAACGCATCGCCGGTGACCTTGGCTTGGGCATAGACCGCCAGGCCGGCAACAACCAACATGACGATGTGAACGGGATAAATGCGTCCGAGGCGCAGCCAGAGGAAGAATCCAGAAGTTTTAATCTTGAACTGCTCACCCATGCGCTCGAGATAGGTGTGAGCCAGGATGAAACCCGAGAGCGCGAAAAAGAGGTCAACACCAAGGCGACCGACTCGAAAGAAGTCCGAAAGTACCGGTATGACCAGAACACCAAGAGTGTTGAGCGGGATCTGTAGGTGGTAGAGCAAGACCCAAGCAGCCGCCAAGAATCGAACGCCGGTGAGTTGGCGGATAAAGACGTTCACGCAGGCTCCTTATTGGATTCTTAAACCTTGATGGTGTCACGGCAATAGGCTGACCAGCGTGATGGACACCCGCCTGCTTGATGATCTGTTATTCACTCGTCCTGGGCTAGACCGAGCAGCGCATTTGCGCACGGACGAAATATTTCTTGCTCAACTCCTCAACGATCAAACACGGGTGATGTGGGTCCATCAGGGCGAGTCGCCCATTGATGCAGATTCAAATGACAACGATTTATTGACGATGTCTGGCAGTGAAGCCGCAGCACTCATTGGTGACGATCCATCTCGAGTGAGTTTTCTAGGGTTAGATCCAGACGGAAATGCCTATCTCGCAATCCATGTCCTGGACCGAACTGAAGTCCCAGGGGAACAGCTTTGGGTGGGCTTGCGCGATGCGCGAAGGTTGCCCGACCTACATGCGTCAGCATTCGTAGCCGCAGTTGGTCTAGATAACTGGCGCAAGAAGCATCAACGCTGCACTGTGTGTGGTGAAGCATTAGTGGTGACTCAATCGGGTTGGACGCTTCGGTGCGTGGCTCATGAGATGGACCACTTTCCACGCACCGATCCGGCGATCATCGTCCTTGTTCGTGACGCCAACGACCGCGCGCTGCTGGGGCGTCAAGCCACTTGGCCAGAGGGTCAGATGTCAACAATCGCAGGGTTTGTTGAGCCAGGTGAGTCAGCAGAAGACGCAGTTCGTCGTGA
>WLNQ01000176.1 GCA_009699705.1 Actinomycetota bacterium
AAACGTCACTGAGGGCACCCCGCTTGGTATTGAAGCCAAGCGTTACATGGATGCCGGCGAATACGTGCCCGATGGCGTAACCAATGCCATGGTGCGCGATCGCCTGGCCCAAGATGACTGCAAGCCTGGGTTTCTCCTTGATGGCTACCCGCGCACACTTGAGCAGGTTGGTGAACTGGATTCGATGCTCAGCGCCGGCGGCGTTGCTATCGATCGCGCAGTCGAACTCACTGTTGACGTGGATGAGGTTGTCACACGGTTGGTTAAGCGCGCACAAGAACAAGGTCGCGCCGATGACACTGAAGATGTCATCCGTCGACGCCTTGAGGTGTACGCAGAACAGACCGCACCACTCACAGCGCTCTACGCAGAACGCAACGTGCTCGTGCAAGTAGATGGCATGGGCGCAGTCGAAGATGTCACGGCTCGCCTGCTCGAAGTGCTCGGCGCGTAGCGCTCGTGGTGTTTCGCAAGAAAGACAACATTCAGCTCAAGACCCCAGAGCAAATTGCGCTGATGCGCAAGGCAGGGCTGGTGGTAGCGCACGCATTGCAGGCCGTCGAAAACGCTGTAGCTGTAGGTGTGACGACGAAAGAATTAGATGCAATCGCGCATGCTGTCATTCGTGATGCCGGAGCAACTCCTTCCTTTCTTGGATATCACGGATATCCAGCGGCAATTTGTTCATCAATAAATGAAGAGGTTGTGCACGGCATTCCCAGTGATCGCCAGTTGCTGGAAGGCGACATCATTTCGATCGACTGTGGTGCGATCGTGAATGGCTGGCATGGAGATGCTGCGCTGAGTGTGATGGTTGGCAATGCGTCTGCTGATGTGCTGAAGCTTTCCAAAGTCACTGAAGCATCCCTCTGGGCTGGGCTTGGTCAAGCGCGCGCAGGGAATCGACTTTCAGACATTGGTCATGCCGTTGAGCAATGTGTGCGAGCGCGAGGTGATTACGGAATTCTTGAAGATTACGTAGGCCACGGCATCGGCACCTCGATGCATATGGCCCCGCCTATCCCTAACTACGGCGATCCGGGCCGCGGGCCGGTACTCAAGGTTGGTATGGTCTTGGCAATTGAACCGATGGTGACCATGGGTTCACCAGAAGTTCAGGTACTCATTGACGGCTGGACAGTAGTGACGGCCGATCGGTCTTGGGCCTCGCACTGGGAACACACCGTGGCGATCACTGAAGACGGCCCTTGGGTATTGACCGCATTGGATGAAGTTCGGCTCTAGGAAGGTCAGGAAAAGTTATGAAGAAACTTATTGCAGCTGTTTTTGCAGCATTCGCAATTCTGGTTGCAACTCCCGCACAAGCGGCTCCTGCAGTGCAGGAGGTTGTTCTCGTGACGACTTTGACGAGCACTGGAACCAATCTGACCACGATCGGAAACGTAACCTACGGGTGGAACGACCTCAAAGGTGTTTCAAACTGGGGCACAACCACCGCAACAATCCGATTCCAAGGCGATGTTGGTTACAAGAATGGCAGCGGTCCATTCAACGGCTACTTCACCATCACGCGCGCCGATGGCGCACAGCTTGCTTTCCATGTAGATGGTCAAGCTCTTGCTTACGCGGTTGATGGCGGAACGAAAACTAATTTCCGTGGAGTCATGAGTTATCTACAAGGCTCTGGAGCGTATTCAAATGCGCAGGCGACCGGCATCATGGTTGGCTCTCGCGATGCGGCTCTGGGTAGTCCGGTGCGGATGACCTTGCGTTTCACTGTGGTGCCGCGCAGTTAAACAACCAGCGAATCTTTTTCGTTGACTTCCGTTCATTTAGCGGTTCACTAAACAACGCCAAATGCAACGAGGTGTTTGCTAAACGATCAGGTTCCGCTCAGACGCACTTCACCTAAGTGCGGTGAACTAGTAACTACGCAATGATGTTCTCACTCCACTTGTTCATTACACGTGGAGGAAATGTGCGTAAGACATACCCAGTCGCCGCTGCAGTCATTGCAGGCGCGACTCTATTCGCAGTGGCGACAGCGCAGGCTAGCGATTTTTCATACATGGAGACCGTTGCCCCGGGTGCAAGTCTGAAGGTGCTTGCAACTTCAGGCGATCAAATCAAGGGCTACACCCTTTTCGGAGTACCGGATGGGTTGGGCCTTTTGAAGGATGGCAGCAACTACACACTGCTCATGAATCATGAATTGCTACTCACTGATCCAGTGACAGGGGTGGCAAAGCGGGCCAACGGCGTGGCCACAGGCTCAACCGTGTCAGCCTTGAACTTCGACACTGCCACGCAGGGCATCAGCGGAGGCACTGAGCTTTTGAAGAATGTCTCTTGGTGGGATTACACAGCAGGTGCATACGCATCCAAGCCCGGAGCCCCAGCGGGTGCCGCCGCGAAAGATTCGTTTGGCACTGCTAACCACAGCATTGGATTGAGTCGCTTCTGCTCTTCATCGACCTCCCAGCCAGGCATGCTCTCCTACAAAGACGCTCAGGGCATCACTTACGGCTACACCGGCCCGGCCTACTGGACCGCTGAAGAATCATCTGATGAATCGCGACGGTTCGTCAGTGATCTTGCCGGAAACCTTGTGCAGTTGCCACGAATGGGCTTGGGATCGACAGAAACTGAAGTCGTTGTTCCAACCGGCAGCAAAGTCACTGCAGTGATGGCGAACGAAGATGGAAGCGCAACTTCGAGCCAGCTGATGATGTATGTCGGAGAAAAGACAACAACAGGATCTTGGATTGAAAAGTCTGGCCTTTCAAACGGAAACCTTTTCGTTGCTCAAGTTCCTAACTACGCAACAGATAACGCTATTCGTGCAGGTCTCGGCAAAAATTCGGCAACTCCCGTGACGTTCAACCAAATCAACTGGAACCAAAACGGAGTGGCGCTGAATGCTGAGGCTCAAGCCAAGGGTTCAGTCTTCTCGCGCATCGAAGACGGCGAGTTTGATCCGCAGAACCCAAGTGATTACTACTTCGTCACGACGGAATCCAATAAGGATCCAAAGGCAACCGCAGTGAATCCAGCTGAGCCAACGACATCACGAGATGGTGGTGCACTTTGGAAGTTGCACTTCAACGATGTGAAGAATCCACTCGCTGGTGGCATGCTCACGATGTTGCTTGATGGATCTGAGGCTCCGTACTTGAGCAAGCCAGATAACTTGGCAATTGACGGCAAGGGCAA
>WLNQ01000177.1 GCA_009699705.1 Actinomycetota bacterium
CACCCCAAGCCGCATCCAAGATCACCGGAATGCCGAACTCATGTGCTCGCGCGATGAGTGGAGGTAAGTCGGAAATGGTTCCTAGGTAGCCAGGCTCTGTAAGCAGAACCGCTCTTGGGTTCATAGCCAGAGTTTTTTCGAACTCCGCCAATGAAATACCAATGGGCACTCCGGTCGTCTCGTCAATTTCGGGCATCATCCAGATTGGTTCGAGACCGGCAAGCACCAGAGCGCTGAGAACCGAGCGATGAGCTGTGCGGCTCACGGCAACGCGATCACCTGGGCGCCCGAGGGCAAAGATCACCGCTTGGTTGGCATGGGTGGAACCACCGGTTGAAAATCGTGCCCAGTCGCCACCCCAAGCCTGGGCTGCGAGTTCCTCAGCTTGGCGTAGGACTTGATGAGTCAGCTTGATTTCATCGAGCCCGCCATAGAGCGGCGTATCAACATCAACCACCTGACCGAGGCCAGCATCAAGGCGTGCAGCCTGCTGTTTATGCCCAGGAATGGTGAAAGGGGTGTGCTGAGTCTCGAAGTACGAGAGGTATGCATCGAGTAGGGGCGCGCTGTGCCGCAATTCACTCACGCTCGAAGGATAACGGCCCGCCCGCAGCAGTCATGGGCAAGCCTTACACTTTTTCCTATGACTGCCCCGACTTCCCTAGTCCAAGAGCGCCGATTGGTGACTCCCATTCCCGGACCAAAGTCTGTGGAAGCCCTTAAACGTAGAGCCGCGGCAACATCCGCGGGCTTAGGAATCGCGATTCCAGTAGTCATTGAGCGTGCCCACGATGCGATTCTGCAAGACATCGATGGCAACTGCATTATCGATCTTGGTTCAGGTATTGGTGTGACCAATGTTGGTAACACGAACTCCCGTGTTGTAGCTCGAGTCATCGAGCAAGTGCAAGCACTTACTCACACCTGCTTCACTGTTGCTCCCTACATGGGCTACATCGAAGTGTGCGAAGCACTCAATGAGATCACGCCAGGAGATCACCCCAAGAAGTCGTTGTTGGTGAACTCCGGCGCAGAAGCCGTTGAGAACGCAATCAAAATTGCGCGTCACTACACCAAGCGCCCAGCAGTTGTGGTCTTTGAACATGCCTATCACGGACGCACGAATCTCACGATGGCGTTAACGGCAAAGAACCTTCCGTATAAAGAAGGATTTGGCCCCTTCGCTAACGAGGTTTATCGGATGCCGCTTCCTTACTCTTACCGCTGGTCGGGCAGCCTTGACACCATCACTCAAGATTCACTTGACGAAATCACCTCGAAAATCGAAAAGGAAATTGGCGCACACAATGTTGCAGCAATCTTGATCGAACCGATTCTTGGCGAAGGCGGGTTCATCGTTCCACCCAAAGGTTTCATGCCTGGGTTGGCTGATTATGCAAAAGAAAATGGCATCGTCTTCATTGCAGATGAAGTGCAATCCGGTTTCGCTCGCACGGGAGATCTCTTCGCAGTGAATGAAGAAGGGGTCGTTCCCGATCTCATGACTTTGGCTAAAGGTATTGCTGGCGGATTGCCGCTGGCTGCAGTAACTGGGCGAGCCGAAATCATGGACTCAGTTCACGCTGGCGGCTTGGGTGGCACCTACGGTGGCAACCCGGTGGCTTGCGCGGCGGCACTTGGCGCAATCGAGAGCATCGAACAAGACCGTTTGGTGGAGCGCGCAGCTCACATCGGTCAGATCTTGAATGAATCACTGAACGCTTTGGCTGCTACGTACCCCGTCATTGGCGAGGTTCGTGGACGTGGCGCGATGCAGGCGGTTGAACTGGTGTACCCAGGAACCAAAGAGCCAAATGTCGAGGCAGTGAACGCAGTAGTGAAGTACTGCCAGAGCCAGGGCGTGTTGATTCTGACCGCGGGCACCTACAACAACGTCATTCGCTTCTTGCCACCGCTGGTGATTACCGATGCGCTACTGCTGGACGCCCTTGGAGTTCTCGAGCTGGCTTTTGCCTCGTTGGACTCATGAGTCGTTCTGCTATTTGACGAGCGAAGTTGTTGGTTGTTCGCCTGGTTCCTGATTCTTATCCGGCCAAATTGAGAGCGTGATGATCGCGATGATTCCGGCCACAATGGTTTCGCCGATGCGTTGAGGCGCGGTGTTGGCCAGTGGATCACCGTCAAGCCAAAGCAAGGTCACGATGAGTGAGGTCACACCTGTCACTGCGTAGATGTAATTCGCGGTGATAAACCCAACGGCAGCTGCGCCGCCAATTCCACAAAACAGAGCGAGCCACCAGTCATGGGCATGCAGCATTTCAATGGCGATGAATACGAAGATGAGACCAACAATGGTTCCGAGCACTCGTGAGATCACTCGCTTGATGGTGCCTAGACGCCCAGCCTGAGTAACCCACGCGGCAGTCATCGGTAACCAATATTGATGGGAGAGTCCGCTCATATTTGCGATAACCGTTGCAGTAGTCACGGCGATGGTGAGTCGGACCGCATGATCGACATACGTATCGCCCCACACGAGGTGAGGTCGGATGCGATTCCAAAATGAAGGCATCCGTTCGTATTTCTGGATGAAGAGTTTCGGATTTCGAATGAGATTCGGAACGATCATGACTAATGCCTGAAGCGCGCCGCCACAAGCGATCAGTAGGGATGACTGAAGTGGAGTGGTGGATGAGTCGGGGGCGCCGAGATAAATTGTGAAAATAACCAGCCCGAGTAGGCCGATGAGCCCAGCCCGAGGGCCAGCAGCTCCGCTGATCCCGGTGATGGCAGAAAACACCGCAGTGGCGATCAACCCCAGCCAAAGTTGATCAGCAAGCAGGCCTGCAATCAATGAGGCAATGCATAGCCAAAAGGTTGCCCAGATCATGGTTCGCCAACGGTGCCCTGAAGCCTCGCCGGCCTCGGCCATTCCGGTGAACATGGCACCCGATGCCAGAGGCAAAGCCCACGCTTGATGACCGGTTGAAATACAGAAAGCCAGAACGAACGAGACGACCAAACCCACGCGCAGGGCACCGACCCAGTTGAAGCCAACTTTCATGCTGAAGATGTTTAGGGGATCGGCGCGCACTTGGGCATTCTGCCGCTAGATAGGCTTGGGCCCGTTGATCTGGGAAAGGAAATCGTGAGCGAGTCCGCAATTGAGCCTGGTTTTTATGACTTCGAGGCGATCCAGGAG
>WLNQ01000178.1 GCA_009699705.1 Actinomycetota bacterium
AGAGCGGCTTTCACGTCTGCAGGTAAATCACGAAGCGCGAGTGCCTCTTGTCCTGGCTTTGTTGGCAGCAGGGTGCCGCCCATCTTCTTTAGGCCACGCGTTGCAACAGCACCAAGGCTCACCACAGAGGTCTTTGCTTTGCGCAACCGCAAGAAAACCATTGGTGATTCGTCTTCTGGTTCGAAGGCCACCAGCAAAACGAATGGTGCTTTCTCAAGTGCGTCATACGTCACGGTGATTGGGGTACCGGCTATCGCACTGCGCAGATATTGAGTTTCTTCAGATGAAGTTGCTCGAGCACGGAAGTCAATGTTGTCGGTGCCGAGGATGGCGCGAGCAAATTTCGCGTAACCATATGCATCTTCTTGGGTCAGGCGTCCACCAGCGAGAACACCTGTTGAGGAACCTGCAGCCGCAAGTCCACGCGCTGCCACGTCAATAGCTTCTGGCCAAGACGCTGGACGCAGTTCGCCATTTTCGCGAACGAGCGGCGTGGTGATGCGTCCCTCTGTGAGGTAGGTGAAACCGAATCGACCCTTGTCACAGTTCCACTCTTCATTGACATCTGGGGAATCCCAAGCCAAACGTCGAGTGATTTCACCGCGTCGGTAGTCAGTACGCAGCGAACAACCTGATGCGCAATGCTCGCAAGTGCTCGGCACTGACACGAGATCAAATGGCCGGGAACGGAAGCGGTAAGAAGCACTCGTCAACGCACCTACTGGGCAGATCTGAATAGTATTACCGGAAAAATACGAATCAAACGGCTGTTCATCGGCAACGCCAACTTGCTGGTTTGCGCCACGTTCAAGCAATTCGATCATTGGGTCGCCAGCAATTTGTTCCGCAAAGCGAGTACAACGCGCACATGACACACAACGCTCGCGGTCGAGCAGGATCTGTGCGCTTACGTTGATCGGCTTTTCAAAGGTTCGCTTTTCACCTTCAAAGCGAGACTCTGATCGCCCTGCTGACATCGACTGGTTTTGTAGCGGGCATTCGCCACCCTTGTCACACACGGGGCAATCAAGTGGGTGATTGATGAGGAGGAATTCCATGACGCCTTCTTGAGCGTCCTTAGCAACCTCGGAAGTTTCTTGAGTGCGAATGGTCATGCCATCGTTGACAACCTGAGCACAAGCAGGTTGCGGCTTCGGCATTCCTTCTACTTCGATCAAGCACGCACGGCAAGCAGCGACTGGCTCAAGTAGCGGGTGATCGCAAAAGCGTGGGATCTCAATACCAATGAGTTCGGCAGCTCGGATCGCCAAGGTGCCCTTTGGCACTTCGATAACCACTCCGTCAATTGTGACCGTGACCATTGGCACCACGTCGGTGGTGAAGTTTTCGCTCATCGGGTTGCAGCTCCCGCATAGATGTAAGAAGCCACCGGATCGAATTTTTCATCGACTGGTGACTCGGTGGCCGCTACAAATTCGTCGCGGAAGTACTTCAGCGCTGCAGGGAACGGCGTAGCAGCCGCGTCTCCGAGCGCGCAGAATGATCGACCTGAAATTTGATTACAGGCACTCACGAGAAGTTCCAGATCTGATTCCTTGCCATGACCGTGCTCGAACGTTTCCAGCACACCCGTGATCCAGAAGGTGCCTTCACGACATGGGGTGCACTTGCCACAGGACTCGTGCTTATAGAACTCAAGCCAGCGAGTGACAGCCTTGACGACGCTGACTGTCTCATCAAAAATCATCGGCGTTCCGGTGCCCAGCATGGTTCCGGCTGCAGCCATTTCTTCGTAGGTCATTGGCAGATCGAGATGTTCTGCTGTGAGAAGCGGAACAGAAGATCCACCTGGCAGCCAGAACTTGACCTTGCCATCACCGCGAACTCCGCCGGCGTAGCCCAGTAATTCGCGCATCGTGATTCCCAGCGGTGCTTCAAAGATGCCTGGGTTATTCACATGTCCTGAAACAGCCCAAACTTTGAATCCTGGTGACTTCTCAGTGCCGAATTGACGGAACCAGTCCACACCGCGATCAATGATGTAAGGAACGTTGCAAATAGTTTCGACGTTGTTGATCACCGTTGGTGATGCATACAAACCAGCCACAGCAGGAAACGGTGGCTTCAACCGCGGTTGGCCCCGCAAGCCTTCTAATGAATCAAGAAGTGCGGTTTCTTCACCACAGATATATGCGCCTGCACCTGCGTGCACAACGATTTCAAGATCAAAGCCAGAGCCAAGGATGTTCTTGCCGATCAATCCTGCGCGGCGTGCTTCGGCAACAGCGTTAGCAACCTTGCGAAGCGCATTCGGAACTTCTCCGCGAATGTAAATAAAAGCTTGACTGGCGCGAATCGCAAACGAAGTGATGATGACGCCTTCAACCAGCGAATGTGGATTAGCCATCATGATCGGAATGTCTTTGCAGGCACCCGGCTCTGATTCGTCAGCGTTCACAACGAGGTAATGCGGCTTGCCATCGTTTTGTGGAACGAAACTCCACTTCAAACCTGTGGGGAAACCTGCTCCGCCACGGCCTCGAAGTCCAGAATCTTTCACCGTGGTGATGATGGCGTCAGGATCGAGCTTGAGTGCCTTTTCCAGTGCGCGGTAGCCACCAAAACGGCGGTAGCCGTCAAGTGTGTAGAGGTCAGGGGAATCCCAGTGCTCAGTAATAACCGGTGTCAGCGTCATGACTTAGGCCTCCTGTCCGAATTGAGGTGCAGCCATGTTGTGTTCTTTGGCGTAGCGCAAGCCGGCCAGCATTTTGTCGTCTACTGAATTGCCTTCGCCTGCAAGACCATCGTCAGGGAAAGCCAAGGTGTATTCAGTTGCTTGGAAGTTACGAATAACTGGACCGCGCGTTGATTCAACTTGCTCACCACGAGCAAGACGATCTACGACGTCTACAGCCGATGAAGGAGTTACGTCGTCCATGAATTCCCAGTCAACTGTCATCACTGGTGCGTGAGTGCAAGCTGCCTGACATTCAATTCGCTCAAGTGAAAATTTGCCGTCGGCAGTTGGCTCGTTGTGTCCAACGCCGAGGCGCTCTGAAAGTGCCTCGTACACCGCGTCACCACCCAGAAGGCCACACAACGTGTTCACGCACACACCAATGTGGTGTTCGCCAACTGGCTTGCGCTTGTACATCGTGTAGAAGGTTGAAACACCCGTGACTTCAGCCTTGGAAAT
>WLNQ01000179.1 GCA_009699705.1 Actinomycetota bacterium
CAGCTAAGAAAGCGGCGGTTGTCGTGAAGGCTGCTGCCCCCGCGAAGAAGGCTGCACCAGCTAAGAAAGCGGCGGTTGTCGTGAAGGCTGCTGCCCCCGCGAAGAAGGCTGCACCAGCTAAGAAAGCGGCGGTTGTCGTGAAGGCTGCTGCCCCCGCGAAGAAGGCTGCACCAGCAAATAAGGGTGTCAAGTCTGTCGAGGTGGATGAAGTCATCCTGGCTGAGGTTGTTATCACCGAAGCTGGCTTGGTCGACGTCAATGCAGAAGACGTAGACCCTGAAGATCTTGAAGTGGTTGCAGAACTCGAAGTTGAACTTGAAGCTGAAATCGCCGAAGACATCGCTGAGGTTGTTGAGGAAGGCGAAACTGAGAAAGAATCCGAGAAGCCAACAGATGGCGAAGAATCCGGTTTCGTGATTTCCGATGTCGATGACACCGATGAGCCGGTTCAGACAGTGATGGTCGCTGGAGCCACTGCTGACCCGGTGAAGGATTACCTCAAGCAAATCGGCAAGGTGCCTTTGCTCAACGCCGAAATGGAAGTCGAACTAGCCAAGCGCATTGAAGCCGGTCTGTTTGCCGAAGAGACCATGGCAGAAGCCAAGAAGATGGACAAAAAGCTAGAGCGCGATTTGCTCTGGATTGCTGAAGATGGTCGTCGTGCCAAGAATCACCTTCTTGAGGCCAACCTTCGTTTGGTTGTTTCCTTGGCCAAGCGTTACACCGGTCGCGGCATGCTCTTCCTTGACCTTATTCAAGAAGGCAACCTTGGTCTGATTCGTGCAGTTGAGAAGTTCGACTACACCAAGGGTTACAAGTTCTCGACCTATGCAACTTGGTGGATTCGTCAGGCCATCACTCGCGCCATGGCTGATCAGGCTCGTACTATTCGAATTCCAGTTCACATGGTTGAAGTCATCAACAAGTTGGCCCGTGTTCAGCGCCAGATGCTGCAGGATCTTGGCCGCGAACCAACGCCTGAAGAGCTTGCTAAAGAACTCGACATGACCCCTGAAAAGGTTGTTGAAGTTCAAAAGTATGGCCGCGAGCCAATCTCCCTTCACACGCCACTTGGCGAAGAAGGCGACAGCGAGTTCGGCGACCTCATTGAAGACTCCGAAGCCATCGTGCCATCTGATGCAGTGTCATTCACGTTGCTCCAAGAGCAACTTGAATCAGTTCTTGACACCTTGTCGGATCGTGAAGCAGGTGTGGTTCGCATGCGCTTTGGTCTCACCGATGGTCAGCCAAAGACTCTCGATGAAATCGGTAAGGTCTACGGCGTAACTCGTGAGCGGATTCGTCAGATAGAAAGCAAGACGATGTCCAAGCTGCGTCACCCATCGCGCTCACAGGTCTTGCGCGACTACCTCGATTAAACGCCAGAAGCCTTATCGCTCATTACCCGTTCCGATAAATGGGTTATTGCGTAATGGTGGTTGCGATCGTCGCAGGCTCCAGCAATGGCACCTGACAGGTCGTGGGATGAATGGGCAGGTAGGCAACGTATACGAAGAGTCATCAGGAAAAAGCGAGAAGGACAATGGCGACGATAACTCGCAATCGTGCATCTCAAAGCGCGTTGCACACTCAACACGACACGTGATGAATATTTCCTTATATTGCGCAAGTATGATCGAAAGCCATGGTTCCTAGCATTACATTTTGTTGCGAGTTTTCAGACATCCTTGGTTGATAAAGAGGATGCGGGGCGGCAGCCTATGGCCACCGCCCCGCATTAACAGTCGATGAACTAGCCGACTGCCTGACCAGTTGAGATATCTACGAGCTTGCCGCAAGTTGCGGCCGCGTCAGGCACCGGCTGGCTGCCCTTCACCGTGATAAACCACGCGCACTTCACTGGCGAACCGTTTGGTAGCAAGCCTGGCTTGAAGGAGATTGGTACAGGCAGCATCCCACTTCCCGTGAAGTTCGTTACGTTGCGCAGGGCGCTAATGAATTTCTCACGAGTCGGGCACGGCCCGGCTAGCTTGAGCCCAGCGATCATGAGATCTGCTGATGTGAAAGCGATACCGGTGATTGAGCCGTATGGGTTTGCTCCAGCTGCCTTCATGCCGTTGGCGAAGGTGCGCACTGCTGGGTGTCCAGGAACACCGATTGGCACGGTTTGACTTACCGTGTTTATGCCCTCTAGAGCTCCACCTGACTTGTTGATGACCGCGGGGTCACCGACGCCAGCGCCGTTGATGCCCTTGAGGTTCACACCCTGCTGCTTCAGCGCCTGCGCGATCGACACCACTCCATCGGTGTACATCGTGAGATAGGCACCGTCTGCTCCGGAGTTTTTGATGCGCAGCGCGGTGGAAGTCGCATCGTGTGTACCCATCGTCTCATCGAGAATGAGTAGCGGATTCTTGATGCCGGCAACCCCGGCGGCTATGACCTGTAGACGGGCTGAGTTGGCCGCGCTTGGGCTGTTGTGCGAAATAATTGCGGAACTCGTGACACCCAGTGACTTCAACTTCTCCATGATCACTGTGCTCACGTACTGCGACGAAGGAACGCCAATTGAAGAGAACGCGTTGCGGTCTGTGGCCATTGCCAGCGCGTTGAATCCCGTCACGGGCACGTTGTTTGCCTTGAAGTAAGGGTAGGCCGAGTCAGTTGCCGTGGTGCTAATAATACCGAAGACCTTGTCGCCCTCGACCGCCTTGGTAGCCATAGTTGACTGTAACGATCCGGTGGACTGGTCGTCATACACGTTCACGATAATCTTGCGGCCAAACACGCCTCCCTTGGCGTTTTCCTGCGAAATGCGCAGTGCCACGGCCTTGTCAGAATCGATGAACGTTGGCGCCGCTGGCCCGACCTTTGGCATGAAGTCACCGATCAGGATGCTGGTCGGGGTGATGCCGATCTCTGCTGGGCAGGAAGCCTTATTGACCACTGGCGCGGGGCTTGCCGCTAGTGCGGGGGTTGAAATGAGTCCCGCGGCAACGGTGGCGCCCAAGGCACCGACCATCCATGCACGGGAGCGAATGCGCTTATTCACTTTCGATACCTTCCGTCGTCGACCCGAGAGCCGAAGTGTCTGTAGTCCAATTGATCGCACGATAGACATCAATGTCGTCTGGTGTCTATCAAAATCGGATTAATTGGTGTCACGTTTTTTCATTCGCGA